>NZ_JBEOWK010000038.1:0-65648 GCF_040295985.1 Streptosporangium sp. NPDC002524
ACCGGCACATGCCCCACCTGCCACCGCGACATACCCGCCACCGCCGTACGACCAGAACACCACCCACCCGAACCAACCTAACGAAGTACTACTAGTACATCGAGATCTGATCCGTCATGACGGCTGACCTGCGGTGATCTCCTGGAAGGCCTTCTGAGCTGGGCTTTTGGCTTTCGCTGGTTCTCATCGTTTCGCGCTGCTTCTCGTGCCCATGTGCCCTGGATGTGCCCTGCGCTTCCAGATCTGCTGGGCTGTTACCGCCGGGCCCCGGCTGCGCGAAAACTGCTCGATCATGAGACTGAGCGATGGCTACGCTGGCGAGCGTCTCGCACTACCTGTCGCTGTCTTCGGTGCTTTCACGGCACAGAGACGAAACAAGGCAGGAGGCCGGTTCCGTGGCGATCCCCAAGAAGGGCTCCAGGCTGATCAGCGTCGACGGCACCGTCTATCGCTGGCGAATCCGCCACAACCCCACGTACTCCCAGGCAAACAGTTGGGGACCGCTGACCTATGCGGTGGAGCCGGCTGAGGGACATGGGCGGGTTCTCGTGGTGGAGCTTCCCCGCTCTCGACCGGACGCCTGGCTCGGGGAGCGAACGATGACCGTACGGCCGGCTCTCGTGGCGGCGACCATACGCGGAGCCCTTGACCGCGGCTGGGATCCCTCGCAGGCAGGCAGCGCCTTCACTCTCAATCTCACCGAAGATGAGCTGAGCGACGCGATGAACGGTCATCCGCCTTCTCGAATAGTCCCCTTCGTGCCCGTGTGGCCGATTTAAAAGACACCCGCTTTAGGAGAGCGGCGCTTCTGTGGTCCGGTGCGCTGGGTGACCTGCGGGGATGCAAGCATCGATAGAACCATGCTTTGATCATCTCGCGTATGTCCCACACCTGGAGGTTATCGGGAGGAGCAGCTCTAGCTTTGTGCTGCACGTGCAGCCGCCACTCGAAACGGGGACATCTTCTTCACAATGAGTGCCCAGTACGCATGGTCTGAACACTTCCCCGCAAGGCATCCGTGTGGAGCTGCAGCCGAGTTACCGGCAGTGTCTCCTGTTCGCCAACGGGTGGGGCAGTGACGATGCCTGCTGCCTGTTGCGTGTCGAAGAAGTCGGCTGACTCCGTGATGTCGACCCTCCGGTCACCGAGAGCTGGTCGGCACCCAAGCTCGAGAGCTCCTGGAGCGTGCCCGACGAGCTCTACTTCGTCTACGGACAGGAGCAGGAATCCATCTATTACAGGGGAGTATGTGCCCGACACCCTTCTGATCGGATACTAGGGTGATGGGGTGGCTCTCCTCAATCCCTACGTCAGCACCGGTGAAGGTGAGCGGGAAGCCTGGTATCTCGAACCGGGGCTGCCTGGGGCCAACCGTTACAGGTCCTTCGGGGACCTCGCAATGGGCGAGCTGCGAATGCGACATGCACGCTGATATCCCTTTCATTGTTGCAGTGCGACCTGCGCTCCGCATAACTCGTACTTGCTGGATCCAAAGCAGCCCTTGATCGATCATGGCCGATCGAGGCTTACACTGTGGCCGTCTGCCAGGCCGAGTACGCCAAGATGGCGTTAGCTGCGCGGGAGCATGATGGGTGTATGAGGGGCAAGCTTGTGTAACAGCGGGCGGCTGCATCGTCAGCGCGAGATCATCAATATTGCGAAGGTAATGCGGCTGCTCTGATCGCAGGAGTGGTGGGTTAATTCGTGCATTGCGTAGCACCAGCCCCAAGTGAGCGACGCATTTTCGGGCACCTACAGGTCTGAATAGGCCCAGGTCGGGCCAAGAATCGCAGTTTTCGTACGCTATATTCTCCTTTCCCGCGCCGATTTGTGCCAAGCCACCTGACCGCCGCCTAGTGAAGGTCGTCAGCGTGACGCTTGAAGGAGGCTTCTAGTTAACAAAGACTCTGGTGCTTCCGCGAGGATCGGAGGTTCACGAACACCTGAGTAGCAAAAGTAAAGTTCGCTCCTTGCGCGCGTGGTAAGCACGTAATACATCATTCTGATTTCAGCGGAAGTCGGGTCGTCTCGATCTAGGTGAGTATCGGGAATGATCACAGTGTCGAATTCGAGGCCCTTGATGCTTGCCCGATTAATTAACCGAATACCGGAACGGGTAGGATCGATGGTGCGGTGGCGGTCCGTGGGCGCTCCGCCAACATAGATCTGTGGGCGTAGTCCATGCCCTATTCGCTCAAGATCGGCAAGTAGCTCCTGCTGCATCCTCGTGTGTTTGAGGACGACTCCGACGCTCAGCCTTCGACGTGCAGAGGCGTAATCTGCAAGCCATTGAACAAAGGGCCGTCGCTGGTCGGGAAGATGGAGAAGGACAGGCGTGGGCCCGTTGCGGATTGGCAGAGGTAAGGTGTGGAAGCCGACGGAGTACCGTATCGCTAATTCTGCCACTGGCCTGGGGTTGCGTAAGTTCTCAATGATCTCGTGGCGGGTGCAGCGCCCGAGAGCGGTCTCGATCTCGTTAAGAGTGCTCTGAGTATCGGTAATACGCTGATACTCATCCGCGAACACGATGATTTGAGCCCCGATGAGACGGCACAGTTGATAGAACTGTGGCGGTAAGTCTTGCCCCTCATCTACGACGAAAGTCTGTTCACGGCGGCCAGCGTTCTGCAGCGAGGCTCTGACGAGTTCTGTCCAGTCAAACTGGCCTGATCGCACACTTAGAGAGCTTCCGGTCGATTGGCGATACCAGGCATGGACCCAGGCGTGGAACGTTAGGACCTCGATATCGGCCCCGAGCCCGGCCGCATCTGCATTGAGATGCTGCTTTAGCAGCTTGGAATGGGCGAGCAGAGTGGTGGGCTCGCCCATGAGGCGTGCTTGAGCCGCATGGTGCACTGCGAGAAGACTCTTGCCCGAGCCAGGAGGCCCGCTCACCACATGATGGCCGGGCTCCTTCAGCCGCTTCAAGAGGAGCTGTTGTTCGACGGTCAGGTCGAGGAAAGGGATGGTCATCGGCCGTTCCCGAGCTGATCCGCTATAACTGCGGCCTCCTTTCGGGCCGCCTCGACGACTAGTTCGAAGAACCCAGGAATGCCTGCACCGCCGACCACGAGCATCCGATCCAAGAGGACGTTCCCTACCTCGCAACTCGTCTCCGGGACGAGGGCGCACGCGTGGCAGGCAGCCAAGTTGAGTCCCGCGAACCCCTGGCCGGTGTGTTCGGAGCACAGTGGATCTGCGGAGCACCACGCCGCCTGTTCGAGCAGCCGCAGCAGGGTTTCGGCGAGTCGGTCGGATTCGCCTTGCCGAGCCAGGCCTCCTAGCGTTCCGTCCGCGTCGCCGGACGCCGTGTAGATCAAGAGGCCGTACTGAGCTTCGCCTGCCGAGGAGGATCTCGCGTAAACACGTTCACGCAGCGACGCCGCACTGTACCCCGATTCGAAAGAGAGCTGGCGGATCAGAAGATGCCCGAGCGTGTGCAAGAGCGGCAGCCTAGGCAGAAGGTTGGGCCCGGTGAATGCCGCGAGCCGGTCCTTCTGAAAGGAGGTGTCCAGGGCGTACGCTAGCCCGGCGGTACGCGCCCGAACGGCGTCTTGGTTTTCCCACGTCGTCAGCAGGCTTTCCTCAAGAGTAAGGAAGACGCCCTCGCCGAAGACCTCGACGGCGGGGAGCCAGCGCCGTGTGCGGGTGAGGTCTACCGGGACGAACTTCTGGTCTGGGGACAGCCGACTGAATCCGCGGAAGGCTCTGACCTCGCGCAGCCTGTCCGCCACGATGACTCGTGTAATCCGCGACGAGAGGTCCGTCCACGGGTGTTCATGGCCTTCGGCGAACTCGACCTCCCGGATCGCGAAGTGGCGGATCGGGTCAGTCAGCTTCCCGGTAAAAGCCTCCCACTCCTCCCAGCTCAGGTCGACGACGTCTGACGCTTCGGCCGAAGGTGCTGGATTCGCCGCAGAGCTGAGCACCTGGCCGGTTTCCTCTTCGATTAACGCGTGCATCAAGGCGAGGTCGGCCCCTGTTACCTCCGCGATCAGGTCGATCAGCGCCGACGCGTTGGAGCTGTTCAGGTTTTGGCAGAGCATCGGCCAGAAGTCATGGTTCCGGACCTTCTCCGCAATCTCCCCGTTGATCGACGATGGTGTGATCGGGGTAGGAATGTCGAGAGCAGAATGAACGACGGCGTAGTGAACATTGCCGGCGGTCCTCTGCACGACCTGAATACGTTGGGGACAGTTCACGCGGTCCTGCAGTCGTTGCCAGGGGTTGCGGCCGCCGCAGCGCATTGCCTGAGCGCCGAGAATGTCGAGAAGGTCACGGCGCGCGGCCTTGCAGGTGTCGTTGCGGCAACGCACCGCGAGTGCTTCGAGGCCGGTCGCGTTCTCACCCGCCTCGAAGCTCAACCGCTGTCTGTCGGGGCAACTCTCTCGCTCTTCTGGGCTGAGCATCGAATGCGCCCAATACCACCAGCTGACGTCGCCGAGATGCCCGTCGGCGCAGATCTGCACGAAGCGCATCGGGCTGAGCTTGTGCTTGGGATGGCAGAATGGACAGTTTGGCGGAGAGCCGAATTTCTCCATCTCGATGCGCCACCGTGTCATGCGGCGACACGCCCCGCAAAACAGCCAGCCGGGGAACCTGATGAAGGCCGGGCCGAATGCGTCAGGGACGTCGAAATCGGCCACTGGAGCTGATGGCGCCGAGTAGAGTCCTGTCGCTTTGAGCCGCTGGGCGAGCCGCGGAGCCGAGATCGTCTGGAGTTTGCCAGGGGCGGGCCAGTTCTCGATACCGGCTGCGACGAAGGACTCTCCCTGAACGTCGATGATTGCGCCTGGGCCGAAAGGGTGGATGGTCTGAGCTTGACGTACGCGCAGCCGACGCTCACTCATCAGCCAGCACCTTTCACAATCATTTGGCAGTCGGGATCGACGCTCCGCATGGAATGGTGGGTCACCCACACGCCGCCGACCCGGCCGAAGTCCTTGAGAAGGCTTAGGTGCTTCTTGCCAGCTGGCTTGTAGTAGAGCGACAGGCCCTTCTCTCGCGCTTCTCTAGCCCGCTCTCGCCAGTCTCGTAACAACTCATCAAGGTCGGCTTCGACCGCCGCCGCAGATTTCCGGTCGCAGCGTGCCGCCCAGTCAGCGATCTTCGCTGCGGCGTCGGCGAACTCCGTCGGGTAGTCGAGGATCAAGCCCGCCTGATTGTCGAGGGCCAGGCCCATCCCGTGCCGGACGAGAATCACTAGTACGGCGTGTAGTGCCCGACGGCGGGAGGGGATCGACCACGGAGTGACACTGGTCGGCTCGACGTTGCGGTACAGCGCACGGTGGAAGGGGCCGAATCCTTCGTAGTAGGAGCGGTCCCGCGATCTGGTCGCGTTGTAGAACGTGACGATGAGGCCCGGAACATCGTGGCGGCCGACTCGGCTGGTTGCCTGAATGTACTCGGTATTGGCCTTTGGCTGGCCGAGCATGAGCATCAAGGCTAGTCGTTTGCGGTCGACGCCGACTGAGAGCATGTTCGTGGAGACGACCAGCGACAGGCTTCCCCTGTCTGTGTAAGGAAGCTCCAAACGGTCCAAGAGTTTGGGCTGTTCAGCCCGTTCCATATTGCTGGACAGCTCCTCGACCTGGTTCCCGGGCAGGTCGCGGTGCTTGCCGTCCGAGCCGAAGGCGGCAAGCTGGGCGGGGATGTCGTCGCCCGCGGCGGTGTGCGTCCTTCCAAGCTCACGCATGCTGTGGTGGTAGGCGATCAGTGTCCAGTAATCATCCCTGTGTTCCTCCGACAGCTCCATCGGCGCTTGCAGGAGAGCTGCCGCAGCCACCGCAGTGGCGCGTCCGGCGGTGTGGCCCTGGGCCATCAGACCCGCATAGCTGCGGCCCGGAACACTTAGGTCCGGTTCAGCGAAGTAGGAGTACCGGGCGTCCAGACCGGCCGAGGGGAAGAGCTGAACGTCGCGGCCATAGATCTGGCGGACCTGTTCCCCGGCTCTGCGAATTGTAGCCGTGGAGGCGATAATCTTCGGCCCGCTGTCTTCGGTCTTGCAAAGCTCCACGACCGCAGATTCGTAGAGACCGGCGGTGGTGCCGAGTGGGCCGGTCAGCAAGTGCAGCTCATCTTGGATGACCAGTGACGGTGGCCGCCGACCGTCGGCACCGAACAGGCGCCCTGCCGAAGGTTCCCAGGCCAGACGGGCGAACTTGTCGACCGTGCCGAGAAGGAAGGTCGGCGGATTGTCGTAGATGTGGTCGTCGACGACCGCGACTGGCAGCTCATCGTGAAACCGGCAGTCGTCGCGGGGGCAGAAGAACTGGAATGAACTGTCCGAGGTTCGCACTCCATAGTCGCTGATGTCGGGCGATTTCGCTTCGGGCATGATGCGTGTCCCGCACCAGGGGCAGCGGTCGAGAATGAAGACGTCCTTAGGATGGCTCTCCCCGCGCAGCTGCCGGAAAGCGGCATTTGCCTTGTCGTATCGGTTTTCGGTGGTGCTCTGGCCCACCCAGAGCCCGATGGTGAACGGACCGCCCGGAATCGCGCCGTGGTTCTCCTGCCGGAGCCACTCAAGCGCGCATACCGTGGTGGCCGCCCGCTGGAACTGCTGGGTGGTCAGCAGGCTCAGCGTGTAGCGGCTCAGCACTGCCGTGCCTTCCCCGGAGGTGCCATACCTGAGCCTGCGCAGCACCATTTCGAAACAAGCGAGGAACAGATAGGCCTCGGTCTTCCCGCCGCCAGTCGGGAACCAGATCAGGTCAACGACCGTCCGGTCGGAGTGCTTCTCATCGATGAGTCCGCGCACAGAGAGCAGGAAGAAGGCGAGCTGGAACGGATGCCAGGAGGCCGTTTCCTTCGGCTTTGGATCGACGGGCGCTGCCTTGGCTCGCGGACGACGGCGCCCAGCGAGATCTGCCTCCGAGTGTCGCATCTGCAGGTGCATCGCATGGTTAGCCGCCTTGAAAGCGCGCAATGCATCGCCGGTAGGATCGGTAAACAGCTCCTCAACCCCTGCTTCCATGCGCTCGACCGCGACGCGCAGCCGCCACAGAATGCGGTCGGCGGCGTCCGCTCCCCATGGCGGAAGCTTGATCTTTATTTGCGCCTCGTACCAGGCCCGATAACCAGCTACGAACTCCCTCAGCTCAGCTTTGAGCACGTGATCGGGAAGGTCGAGATTGTAGAGTCGGGCGAGCCGCAGAGTCGGTGCTTTAAGCGGGCCGGCGGGCTTGACCTTCGGCACATCGGCGACTGGCAGCACTTGGCTGCGTAGGCCGACAGTCCGGCCCTTGGCGTCGGCTAGTTCATCGACGGCGCAGCTGTGGCCAACCGCGTGGGTCACAGCATGCAGGTACTGGAGCCGTAGTTCTTGTTCTTCCTCATCACGGCTAGTGAGTTGGACACTCGGATAGGGCAAGATCTCACCGTCAACGGGTCCGGCCTCGAGCGAGACCTGGAAGAGCATGTCGTCCCACTTCGGTGGCGTACGCACTCCCGGAATCTGTTTGATGGCTTCGGCCGCGTTGACCAGAGCGACGGTAACCAGACGTCGGCCCGCGAACACCCGCCAACGCACTCGCACGAGACCCCGCCCCCCGAACACCGGGCGCTCCCTCGTATCCAATGAGACAGTGATCTCCTCGTCCGGCAGGGGCTCGCGTTGCCATGTGCGCCGGCTGCCCGGATGAGTGACGTACCGAGCGGCCCTGCACACCACCTGTAGCTGCGTGGCATCGGTGAACAACGAAATACCCAGCGAGGACGGAAGCCAGGCGTTGGCGCCGGGTAGTGGGTCGGCTCCGTCGGCTACGTTCTCCTCGTTCGGCATCTCCGGCCCGGTGCCATCGGGCTCCTCTGCCGAGAACAGCGAGAGCTCTTGTCGATCTTCATCCTGTGGATAGAGGGTCCCCATTAGGTAGCGGCGGTCGGGGGGTACCTCAATCAGTTCCCTGTCCCCATCCGCTGGTCCAACCAACTGCCGTCGCAGATAGTCGAGCACCTCGTCGCGCGCCAACATCGGCCTTCCCTCCCGCGCATGCCTGGATACGGGAGACTAACAACGAAAGGCTCGCACGGTGACGAAATGCCGCCCGATGCTAGTGAACTGTAACTGCCTTCTGGCACTGTGCCTTTCATGACGCATTCCCCCGAGGTTTCCGCGACATCAGCGAAGCGCTTGGAGCAGACGCTCGACCTCGTCAAGCAGTGCGCGGCAGACAGAACGGTCACCCGGGACGTCCTCGACCAGGTGGCCGTCATGGCAGGGCTGACGGACGAAGAACTCTCGATGCTCCCTCAGACTGTACTGAGCGACGGCATCCTCATCATCGAGGCCGCAGTCGGCTCCTCGCCTGCGGAAGAGGCTCGAGAGCCTGCGACGGCTCCCCCTGCCGTGCTCGATCTAGAGGCCGCCGCGGCCGCAGCCTGGCGTGTTATGGAACGTGACAGGACACAGCTGCATCCGGAAAGGCGCCTGCTCACGGCCGAACAGGAAGTGGGCTTGTGGTTCCTGTTGCGCGGAGGGCACGAGCGCCTCGAGGAGGAGCCGGATGATGCCGTGTTCGCGCGTATCCCCGTGGACGATCCGCGTCGCCGCGCCCGTGACGCGTTCGTTCTACACAATCTGAGACTCGTCCATAGCCTTGTGCCGGGTTGGTGCGATCAGGGCCTGGATTATGAGGATCTCTTCCAGCACGGAGTCCTGGGTCTTATGCACGCAGTCTGCAAGTTCGATGGTCGCCGGGGTCTGAAGTTCTCCACCTATGCGACGTGGTGGATTCGGCAGTCGTTGAGCCGGGCCGTCGCCGACACCGGAGCGGCAATTCGTATCCCGGTCCATCTGCACGACTCCATGCGCAAGGTCTCGGCGACGGAGTCCCGGCTACGTCGCGAGGGCCGGAAGAGCTCGGCCGTTGATGTCGCGATGACCTGCGGACTGACGGTGCCGGAGGTTGAGAAGATCCGCAAGCTCAGCCGAGTCACCGATTCCTGCGACCGGGTAGTCAGGGATGGTGTGGCGCTCGGTGAGCTCCTCAGGGGTAACAGTGTTCTCGGTCCTGAAGATGTGCTGCGCCACAAGTGGTCGAGGGAGGCCATCGAGTGCCTTTTGGTCGAGCTGCCTCCTCGTGAGGCGGACGTCTTGCGCCGTCGGATAGGTCTCGTTGACGGTGACATCGAAACGCTGGATCGGATCGGCGTTAGCTATAACGTCACCCGCGAGCGGATACGCCAGCTGGAGGTACGCGCGCTAAAACACATCCGGCAACAGCATTCTCGCCTCCAATGAGGCGATAAAGGCCCCGACAGGCGCCGGATTTCGGTAAAGTCCGCACGAGTCGGCCCGTGCCTGACTCCCCCTATAAGGCCGGGCATCAGCGAGGAACATGGAGCACAACAACCAGCAGGGTTCATTCGGCGAGTCGGTGGTTGCGGTCCTCGCCGCAGCGGGCGGCTACTCGCACGGGAAGCCGGTCCCGGACAACGGAATCGATCTATACGTGGCGCGTCACGATCCCGACCCTGAGGTCGATGCCCGCATCGAGCTCCAGATTAAGACCACTCGGGTCCCCGACCCCATGAACATCGGAGACGGGGTGAGTGTCCGTCTCGACTTCAAGCGGTTCCGGCAGCTTACCGGGCTAAGACAGGTACCTGCGTACCTCGTCGCCGTCGTCACTCCCCCGCAGACCGCTCACTATGTGGCGGTGACGGCCGAGTGCATCCGGTTGAACCACTGTGCTTACTGGGTATCGCTGGCCGATAGCCCGGTCACGGCCGAAATGGCAGGGCAGAAGACCGTCAGCGTTCTCGTCCCGAGTAAGAACCTACTGACCGTGGAAACCATCGGCCAACTCTTAGACTTGGGCATCGGCTGATGATGTCAGATGAATTGTCTCTCGCCGAGCTCAGTCGGCTCCAACCACGCGACATCGCGCGCTACCTGCGGACCAGCGGCTGGGTTGAGGCAGGACGCGTCCGGTACGCCATGCGCTGGACACTCGAGACCGCCGACTCGCCCGCCAGGGTCCTCCTCCCCGCGCTCATTACCCTGACCGACTACGCGACTCGTGTCGCGGACTTGCTGTACGCCGTCGCTAGTGTTGAAAACCGTCCGGCGCGAGCCGTCTACACCGACATGGCGCTCATCGATGCCGACACCCAGCGCGTCATCGTCCGCACCAACGCCCCACCGGGGACGGTCGCTGTCGCCGACGGCTTGACGACGACTGCCGGCATCAACCATCTCCTCCTCAGTGCCGCTACCTCCGAGGCCTTGGGCGAAAACCGTTTTGTTCTGCCGGGGAAGAAACCAAAACGGGCGAGGGATCTTCTTGCTCAGGCCCTTTTGGAACCCGGAAGTGAGGTGTTCACTATCCGGATCCCGCTCTCCCCGATATCAGGCCAGCTTCCCCTTCGCCACATGAGTCTGCCGGAGCCACCGTTCGGTCGACGTGTCTCTCAACTCCTTTACCGGGCGGCCTGGGCAGCACACGACGCCGCCGCGCGATCATTGGCCACGCAAGACCTGAACGGCTTCGCGGCCGGTGTCAACTCTGGCGTGACGGCGGATTTGTGCGCGGCTCTGGCCGCACTGGGCAGCACGGCACGTGACGGTTTCGCCGTCCGGTTCGGCTGGGCCTCCAAGTGGTCTATCCCTCAGACCTACAACCGACCGACGATCACCTTTGGGCGTGCATTGCTGCCAGTCCTCACCGAGGCCGCAGACTTCCTGCGCATGCGGAACACCGCACACCACGCGCACGCGACGGTCACCGGGCCTGTCGTCGCGCTCCGCCAAGCCACCCAGAATAGTGGTGGCACGGTGACGATACTCGCAGGCCCAGGGTCTTCCTCTGACCTACTCGACCGGCGGGTGACTGTCCACCTGAGCGAGGACCGCTATCGGCAAGCGATTCGAGCCCACCTCCTCACGGAGTCCGTGACGTTCGACGGCGAGGTGACACAGCAGGGCAATGCGCTCGTCATGTCGGAACCGAACCCTCGTTAAGGCGGCGGCCTGTCATTGCCCCGGACTACGGTTGGCATAGATCGCAGACCCGCTGTAGGAGAGCGAGAGTGAATCCGTACGCATGCTCGGCTTGAACTGCAGATACTTCCCTGGCGGCTTCTCCGAAGTGCAAGATCATCCCGAATATGTCCCGGGCAGGAACGTACGCGGTCATGCGCATGCGATCCTGCTTGACAGCGGTGGCGTGGCTTCCCGCGCCAAGTGCCTCACTTCCGCTTTGCTTTTGCCCGACTTACGCGCTTTGCACCCGCTGATGCGGACAAGGCTCTGCCAGCCGCGTGAGCTCTGTAGATGGCTTCGTCGAACTCGGCGTCTGTGAGGCGGCGCGCCTCGATCTTGGTCGACGTTGCAGGGGTGGGCCAGGCGCCGCACGACCGGGCAGGGGCTGGCCCTGCGGGCGCGGATCGTGCTGGCCTACGCCGATGGCGGGAACAATATGGCGGTGGCCGGGCTGCTGGGCGTCCACCGTAGGACCGTGGCCCTGGCGCGGTCGATTCCTCCGCGACCGGCTGGAAGGCTTGAGCGACGAGCCTCGTCCCGGGGTGCCGCGCACCATCACCGATGCCCAGGTGGAAGACGTGGTGGTGCACACACTGGAGCAGGTGCCCGAGGGGGCACGCACTGGTCCAAGCGAGAACTGGCCGCTCAGGCGGGCATCTCACCCAGCAGTGTCCTGCGGATCTGGCGGGCCTTCGGCCTGCAGCCATGGCGGACCGAGACCTTCAAGATCTCTCCTGACCCTTTGCTGATCGACAAGATCAGGGATGTCGTCGGATTGTATCTGACCCCGTCGGCGAACGCGGTGGTGTTCGCGGTGGATGAGAAACCGCAGATCCAAGCCTTGGGCCGGACCGCACCGGTGATGCCGATGCTGCCGGGAGTGCCCGAGCGGCGCAGCTTCGGCTACATCCGGCACGGCACCATCGACCTGTTCGTAGTGCTGAACACCGCGACGGGCAAAGTGATCGGCACGCTGTCGGACCGCCATCGCTCCGTCGACTTCCGCGACTTCCTCGACGAGATCGACTGGCAGATCGAGCCCGGCCTGGCCGTTCATGTGATCTGCGACAACCTGTCGGCCTACATGGCGCCGGTGCTCCATGCCTGGCTGCCGACCCACCCGCGTTTCACCCTGCATTTCACCCCGACCTACTCCTCCTGGCTCAACCAGGTCGAGCGCTGGTTCGCCGAACTGCAACGCCGCTGCCTGGAACACGGCGTGTTCTGCTCACTCGACGCCCTCATGACCACCCTTGAGGACTGGATCAAGGTCTGCAACGACAACGCCAGACCCTTCAAGTGGACCAAGACCGCCGACCAGATCATCGACAGAATCTGCCGCTACTGCGACAGGATCTCCAGACTGGCTCACTAGAGGCGATGCACCGGCGCCCTCAGCGTGGGCTGACCCGCCGTGTCCCCGCGGCGGGCCCCGGGGCCGACCGCACAACCTTGGGGGGAACCCCCGTTATGCAAGGGCGATCTATCTGGGTGGTCGAGGTAGACCAAAGGCGATAGAACAGTGACATTCGGCTGACTGACGGGAAGATCGGTAAAGGAGGGCCAGCGCGTGGCTGCCGGTGAAGGGCGCTGGAACCAGGAGTTCCCCTCCCCGTTCCCGTGGGAGCAGGAGGGGCTCGACCATGTTCGGAGCCTCATGCCGGACGTTGAGCCATATCGGGCTTGGGCGACATTCACCTTCAGCACGCCCGACGGCAGGTCTCCTGAATGCGATCTTCTGGTCTGCGCGCCTGCCGGGCTGTTCCTGATCGAGATGAAGAGCCACCCGGGCAGGCTGGTCAACCACGGGGAGGACGGCAAGACGTGGATCTTCCACCGGCCGGGCGGCAAGACCAGCCGCATGACCAACCCGTTCCCGGCGACCAACCATAAGGCTAAGGAGCTGAAGGGGCGTCTGCGGTGGGCGGCCCGGGAACTCGGGGTGAAAGAGAACCTCATCCCGTTCATCGATGCAGCCGTCTTCCTCTCCGACCCCGGCCTGGTGGTCGACCTTGACCAGCAGCAGCGCATCAAGGTGTTCGGCAGGGAGGGAGGCACGAACGGCCTGCCCCAAATCTGGAGCGACCTGATCAACCGTCCGCCGCGAAGCCGGAACGATCAGGTCAAGCCGGAGTTCGATGTGCAGCTGTCCCGGTTGATGCGCAAGATCGGGGTCGAGGGGTCACGGCGCTTTCTCCAGATCGGCCGCTGGAAGATGGACAGCAAGCCCATCGACGCGGGCCCCGACTGGGAGGACCGGCTGGCGCGCGACGCGGACATGGCCGGAGATCAGCGCCGCATCCGCATCTACCTCTCGCGCAGGCTCGCCTCGGCCGAGGACCAGCGGACCACCGAGCGCGCCGCCCGGCGGGAGTACACGGCGCTGCTGGGCCTCACACACCGTGGCATCGTCCAAGTCGCCGACTACCAGGTGCACGAGGCCGGTCCGGCGGTGTTCTTCCGCCACAAAGAGAACGACGAGCGGCTTGACCGCTACCTCGACCAGTACGCCGAGACCATGGACCTCGCGGTTCGGCTCGACTTAGTGCGCCAGCTCGCCGAGGCGCTCAACTACGCCCACCAGCGACACCTCTACCATCGTGCCCTCGCCGCCCGCTGCGTGTGGGTGTCGGCGAAGCCGGACGGCAGCAGGCCGGTGCTCCGCATCGGCGACTGGCGCACCGCGACCCACACCTCCGACTCCACCGGGCTCGGCAGTCTGGAACCGACGTCGCTTTCCGGCCGGCAGGTATCGTCCGAGACTCACGTCTACCTCGCGCCGGAGTTCGACCAGCCTAACGCCGACCCACTTGGGATGGACGTGTTCGGGCTGGGTGCCCTGGCACATCTCATCGTCACGGGCAAGCCTCCGGCACCGGGCCGCAGGGAGATGGCCACGCGGCTGAAGACGGATTCCGGACTGCTGCTCAGCACATTGGCGGACGGCATCCCCGCGGCGCTGGACACGTTGGTGTGGCAGGCGACGCAGCCGAACTCGCAGAACCGTATCCACTACGTGCCCGATGTTCTGGCGTTCCTCGGGAAGCTCGACGAGGTCCAGCAGGAGTTCGCCCGAGCGGACGACGACGTTGATCCGCTGGACCTGGTCACCGGTCAGGTGATCGACGGGGAGTGGCAGGTCGTCCGGTCTCTCGGCACCGGCTCCACCGCCAAGGCGCTGCTGGTTAAACGGCTCGGCGAGATCACCGAGGAGGAGTTCAGGGTCCTGAAGGTCGCGCTGGACGAGGAGAAGGCCGAGACCTTGCGCGAGGAGGCCGCGGTGCTGCGTCTCCTACACGACTCCCACGTCGTGCGGTGGCTCGACGGCCCCATGCCGATCGCAGGACGCATGGTCATGGCCATCGAGCAGGCCGGTGAGGAGTCGCTCGGCCAGCGCATCCGTGACAAGGGCCCGTGCAGCATCCACGAGTTGGAGAGGTTCGGCGACGACCTCTTCGCCGCTCTGGACCATCTGGCGGGACGTCAGGTCTGGCACCGGGACATCAAGCCGGAGAACCTCGGCATCCGCCGCCGCCGCGACCGTTCGCAGGAACTCGTCCTCTTCGACTTCTCCCACTCCAGGGCCCCCGAGCGGGACGTGGCGGTGGGCACCCGCGCCTACATCGACCCCTTCATCGGTACCGATCGTCGCCCCGTCTACGACGGGCACGCCGAGTGGTATGCCGCGACGATCACCCTGCACGAGATGGCCTCAGGTGAGAAACCGGTGTGGGGCGGCGGCGACGCCGACCCGAAGTTCACCGATGAGGAACTGCCCGCGATCGCCGTCGAGGCGTTCGAAGCCGAGCTCCGCGACGGCCTGCACGGATTCTTCGCCAAGGCGCTGCACCGCGACACCGACAAGCGGTTCCAGACATTGCGGGAGATGCGCGACGCCTGGCGCGCGATCTTCACCCAGCTTGACGCCGAGCGTCCGCCCACCACGGCCGCCACCGCGACGACCGAGCCGGAGAGCACCGAGGAGGCGCGTGACCTCAACGCCGCCAAGGCCACCCTCACCACGCCGCTTCGCGAGGCAGGGCTGTCGCCGCGGGCCGTGGCGGCTGCGGCCGGTCTCGGCGCGCAGACGGTCGGCGAACTGCTGGCTGTGCCCGCCTACAAGGTGACGAAGGTCCGTGGGGTCGGCAGGACCATCCGCAACGAGCTGCTCCGCCGCATCCGCCAGTGGAAGCCGCTCGCCGACGCCGTCTCGGACACCGAGGCGGAACCGCCCCTGCGGATCAAGATCGGCTACCTCGACGACCTGGTCCTCTCCCTGCTGCCAGGGCGTGGTCACCGTACCTCGAAGGAGGCGGAGGCCGTACGGCTGTCGCTGGGCCTGCCCGATATGTCAGGCGGGTTCCCCGAGCTGGACCCCTGGCCGACGCAGAAGGCCGTGGGCGTGCTGATCGGGACCTCACAGGTGACCGTCTCCCGGCATTGGCGCACCTCCGGAGACCGATGGCTGATCGACGACCGCGTGACCGGGCTGCGTGAGGACGTCCTCGATCTCCTGAGCGAGGCGTCGCGCATCATGGAGGCCTCCGAGCTCGCGGCCGGGCTGCTCGAACGGCGTGGCGCGCGCGCCGAGGACGAGCGGACCCGGCTCGCGTACGCGTACGCGGCGGCGATGATCGCCGTGGAGACCGAGCGACGCACGGACAGACTCGGCGGTGACCAGCAGACCACGGAGCGGGCGGGCGGACCGGAGCCTCGTCTCGACCGGAGTCGGCACGGGACGAACATGATCATCGCGCTGGAGTCCCTGGACGACAAGTCGCTGCCCAACGGCATGGAGCTGATCGACTATGCGTCTCGCCTGGGCAGGCGCGCGGACGAGTTGGCCACGCTGGACCCGCTCCCCGGCCCGCTGACCGTGCTACGGGAGCTTCGCGGCAGCGTGAAGCCTCCGAGCGGCCTGCCGACGATCCCCGACAGTCGCCTGGTGGCCCTCGCCGCCGCGACCTCCGCCACGGCCGCGGCCACCGCCCGCCAGGAGCTCTACCCTCGTGATCTCGGCCTGGACCGGGCACTGAAACTCACTCAGGGCGCGATCAACCCGGGGTCCGACGGAATCGATCCCCAGAAGCTGCTGGCGCTCGTCAAAAGCCGCTTCCCTGAGTCCTCGTTCGGGCTAGGGCAGGACCCGACGCCGCGCCAGATCGAGGCGGCGCTGGTCACGGCGCTCGACAAGGCAGGGCTCGAGCTGATCCTGGAAGACGGCCGGTTTCACCGCAAGCCGGTTCCGGGAACGATCAGCGCGCTCTCGTTCTCGGCGAGTCGCACAAGGAGTGCGGTTCCCCGCCCGGCCGTGGTCGTGGATTCGGTCGCCATGCAGCGGCTCAGCGGTGCCGCCGGACGTGGCGGATTCCTCGCCCTCAACGTCGACCTGCGACGCGCCGACCTGGCCGTCCGGCTCCTTCCCGAGTCCCTTGAGGTGGAGCCGATCGACGTGGGAGGAGAATTCCTGCGCGCTCTGGCATACCTGGCGGGCGAGCGAGACCGGCCCTGGTCGGACCTGCTTCGCGCCGACGAACGGTTCAGCCGGGACGGTGTCATCCCGCGCGGGCTCGCCAGCTACGTGCGCGTGGCCTGGCAGCGAGTCGCCACGCGATTGGCGCAGCCATCGGGGACGGTGCTGTTGCACAATGCCGGAGTGCTCGCCCGTTATCCGGGCGGGCGGGAGCTTCTGGTCGACATCCAGCAATCGACGCGGTTCGGGCGCGGCGGGCCGCGCGGTGTGTGGCTGCTCTGCCCGACCGGTACGCCCAGACAGCGGCCCACCTTGGACGGTCTGGTGGTCGAGGTCATCGGCGAGAACGAATGGCTGGAGCTCACCGCCGACCTGCTCGGGTCGCTGAGTGAGAAAGCAGCGTAGGCGGAGTGGGGATGGAGCAACCAGTGGCAGGCGTCGATCGTGAAGCTTTGAAGAGCGACTTACAGCGGCAGGTCAAGCTGCTAGTCGACGACCTGCGCGAGCGCAGCGAGGAGAAGGAGTTCGCTGCCCGGCTGGACGCGGAGTACCAGGCCGCTCGTAAGGCGAAGCGGACGGCGAACGGCTACCCCGCCTGGCGAGAGGACCGGGTCGTCCAGTCGGCGGTGGCATGGGCGCTGGCAACCGTGTTCGTGCGGTTCTGCGAGGACAACGAACTGATCGACCTGCCGTTCATCGCCGGCCCCGGTGAGCGGCTCGCGCTGGCGGTGGAGCGTGCCGAGGAGCGGTTCCGCACTGCTCCCGCCAACGCCGACGAAGACTACCTGACCGCCCGCTCATGGCTCATCGCGTCGTTCGATGCCCTGTCGGAGTCGCCGGTGGCCGCCGGGCTCTTCTCCAAGCGACACAACCCGATGTGGTCGATCACGCCGTCCCACGACGCAGCCAAGGAACTTCTCGCCTTCTGGCGCCGCACCGATGCGTCGGGAGACGTCGTCCACGACTTCACCGACCCGGCGTGGAACACCCGTTTCCTCGGCGACCTCTACCAAGACCTGTCCGACCACGCCAAGGACGCCTACGCGCTGCTGCAGACGCCCGACTTCGTGGAGAGGTTTATCCTCGACCTGACGCTGACGCCCGCGCTGGAGGAGTTTCCGCTCACTGAGGACTTCCGGCTGATCGACCCCACCTGCGGCTCGGGCCACTTCCTGCTCGGTGCCTTCGACCGCCTGCTGGCGGCCTGGCGGAGGAAGGCGGAGGGCGTCAACGACTGGGAGTTGATCCGGCGAGCCCTGAACTCCATCCACGGCGTCGACAAGAACCCCTTCGCCGCCGCCGTCGCCCGCTTTCGCCTGCTGATCGCCGCGATGAAGGCTGGCGAGATCAAGCATCTCGCCACCGCGCCCGCGTTCCCCATCAACGTCGCCGTCGCCGACTCCCTGTGGCATGGCTCGACCGGCGGACGCACCGATGTCCTGTTCGCGATGCCGGAGGAGGAGGTTGAGGAAGACCGTCCCTTCACGTACGCCGAGGAAGACATTTACGACTACCCCGGCATCCTCCAGCGCGGCAGCTACCACGTGGTCGTCGGCAACCCTCCCTACATCGCTGTCGCCGACCAGGCCGAAAATGCGGCCTATCGGAAGGCATTCCCTGACGTCTGCTCGGGACTCTACACGCTCGCCGTTCCGTTCGCCGCGCTCTTCTTCGAGCTTGCCCGCACAGTCGTGGAAGGGCGGCCGGGTTACGTAGGGCAGATAACGGCCAACGCTTTCATGAAGCGCGAGTTCGGCGACAAATTGATCGGCGATTACTTCGCTCAGAAGGTACAACTCACTCACATCATCGATAGCTCTGGCGCATACATTCCCGGGCATGGAACCCCGACCGTGATCCTCGTGGGACGTAACCGTATCCCTCGCGCTGGAGAAACGGCACGCGCGGTTCGAAGCGTCCAGGGCGAGCCGAAGAAGCCAGAAGATCCTGTTCGAGGGCACGTCTGGAGCGAGATCGAGGGGCATATCAATGACTCACCGTTCGAAGGTAAGTGGATCACGGTTCATGATGTGGACAGATCTCGCTATTTTGGCAAGCACCCATGGATCCTAGCGGCAGGGGGACTGGAGCTCGTCGAGAAGATCCAATCAGCTGCCGTAGCCACGCTTGGTGCTGTGGCGCGTCAGCGTCGTAAGCGACCAGACGTTGGGTTCGGCGCGGTGACGCGCGAAGACAGCGCTTACATGTTGGGCGAAGGAGCTCTTCGTCGCCACAAGATCGACCGGTCGCTCCAGCGATATCTGGTGGAGGGGGATGCCATTCGCGACTGGCGCCTAGTCGAGCCCACGATTGCTTTGTGGCCGTACGATAGCGAGAAATTCGAACCGCGCTGCGACGATAATATCGAGAAGCTTTTGTGGCCTTACCGGGCAGTGCTTGAAAGGCGGGTGGCATATGGGGAGACTCAGCTTGAGCGAGGGTTGGCTTGGTATGAATATTCCATGTTCTTTGCCGTGCGACACAACACGCCTTTATCAATCGCATTACCTGTGATTCAAACACATAATCATTTCGTGTTGGATCGCGGGGGGAAGGCCTTCAAAGATTCCGCAGTGCTGATTAAGCTTGCGGATGACGCATCTGAGGATGACCATGTGAAGTTGCTTGGATTGCTGAACAGCTCGCTCGTTTGTTTTTGGCTGAGGCAGCGCTGCTTCCCTAAAGGTGGAAGTGGAATGGGTAGAGGTATCCAGCCGGAATCATGGATGGAGCGCTACGCTTTTAACAGTTCGAATGTAGAAAAGCTTCCGCTGCCAGGCACTAGGCCGGGCGAGTGGACGTGGGAGCCGGATGGGCTGGCGCGGGAACTGTCCGTGCAGGAGCCGGGGGCCGTTTGTGCGGCGGGGACGCCGACGCGGGGGCGGTTGGACGAGGCCAAGGTTGCTCACGACCGGATCCGGGGGCGGATGATCTCGTTGCAGGAGGAGTTGGACTGGGAGGTCTACCAGCTATACGGGCTGATCTCCGAGCGGGAGGCCGCCGAGGTGCGGGCCGACCCGGCGACGGTGCCGGATATCCAGTTCGGCGAGCGGGCCTTCGAGATCGTGCTCGCCCGCAAGCAGGCCGCGGACGAGGTCGAGACGCACTGGTTCCGGCGGCACAACGCGGAGCCGGTGATGGAGATCCCGACGCATTGGCCGGAGGCGTACCGGCAGGTGGTGGCGAAGCGGATCGAGATCATCGGGCGGCGGCGGGACATCGCACTGATCGAGCGGCCCGAGTGCAAGCGGCGCTGGCATCAGAAGAAGAGCTGGGCCGACCGTGAGGCGGGGGCGCTCAGGGGCTGGCTACTGGACCGCTGCGAGGACAGGTCGCTGTGGTTCCAGGACCGCGGAGGTCAGCCCGACCCCCGGGTGATGACGGTCAATCAGCTCGCCGACGTGCTGCGCCGAGACACGACGGGCCAGGGCAAGGACGTGCTGTCCGTCGCCGAGCTGTACGCGCGAGACCACCTGGGCAAGCCCGACATGGATCTTGCCGCCGTGCTCAAGACGATCATCGCCGACCAGCACGTGCCGTACCTCGTTGCGTTCCGCTACTCCGAGGCGGGGCTGCGCAAACGCGCGCAGTGGGAGGAGGTCTGGGACAGGCAGCGGCAGGAAGACGAATCGGGGGAGCGGCTCGACATCCCGGTGCCGCCCAAATACACGGGTAGCGACTTCACCGCCAAGTCCTTCTTCGATCTGCGCGGGAAGCTCGACGTGCCGAAGGAACGGTTCTTCTCCTACCCGCAGGCCGGGCCGGACGGTGACGAGTCCCTGCTGATCGGCTGGGCTGGGTGGGATCACGGCGAGCAGGGCCTGGCCCTGGCCAGGTTGATCGCCGGACGCGTCGACGGCGACGGCTGGTCCAGGGAACGCGTCGTCCCGCTGCTCGCGGGGCTGGCGGAGATCATGCCCTGGGTGTGGCAGTGGCACGCAGAGAAGGACGACTGGGGCGACTCGCTGGCGGAGGACCTCTCGTCCGTCCTGATGGATTACCAGTCCCGGTACTCCCTCAGCCAGGATGACCTCAAGGGTTGGCGGCCCGAGAAGACCCCCCGTACCCGCCGTGCCAAGAAGGAGTCAACCCTGTGAGCAGGCTGCTCCGCGACGTCATCGACATCCCGCAGCGCGTCGACCCGGGCGACCTGGTGATGGACATCACCGCGACGTTCGACGCGACCGGGCAGGCGGTGCGCGACTACGTGGTCACCGACCAGCTCTACGAGAAGCTGGACGAGGCCCTAGAGCTGATCCACACGGCGGTGCAGACACCGAAGTCGCTGGCGGCCTACCTGCACGGCTCCTTCGGCTCCGGCAAGAGCCACTTCATGACGATCCTGCACGCCGTGCTGAACCGCGAGCAGGCGGCCGAGGACAAGCCGCGGTTGCGGCCGCTGGTCGCAAAACACCAGGCGTGGATCCAGAACAGGCGCTTCCTGCTGGTCCCCTTCCACCTGGTGGGCGCGGAGTCGCTGGACGCGGCGATCCTCAGCGGATACGTCAAGCGGGTCCGCGAGCTGCACCCCGAGGCACCCACGCCTCCCGTCTACCGGGACGATCATCTGCTGGCCAACGGTGCAATGCTCCGCGAGCGGATGGGGGACCAGGCGTTCATCGCCGCCCTACCCGGCCGGGCCGCCGATGAGGACGATTGGGACGACGACGCCCCGGCGACGGAGCCGTCCGTCGCTCGCACGCCGTGGACCGGTGCGGAACTGGACGCCGCCTTCCGCGCCGCGCCCGGCGACCCGCTGCGGGGCGAGCTGATCAGCGCGCTGCTCGACAGCCTGCTGTCGGCGTACGGTGGCTCGGTCCACGGGGACCGCACCGCGTTCGTCCCGCTGGAGACCGGCCTGGCGGAGATCAGCCGCCATGCTAAGAGCCTTGGATACGACGCGGTGGTGCTGTTCCTCGACGAGTTGATTCTTTGGCTCAACGGGCACCTGGCGAACCTGGAGTTCGTCACCACCGAGGCCAACAAGCTGGTGAAGCTGGTCGAAAGCGGGGACGCGGGTAGGCCGGTGCCCATCGTGTCGTTCATCGCCCGGCAGCGCGACATCGCCGAGCTGGTCGGCAAGGAGGTCGCCGGCGCGGACGTGGTGAGCCTCGAGGACACCATCAAATACCTGGAACGCAGCTTCTCCACCATTACGCTCGCCGACAACAACCTGCCGGACATCGCCCAGGAGCGGGTGCTCAAACCCAAGGACGACGCCGCTAGGAGGGTCCTGGACGAGGCGTTCGCCCAGCTGCCCCGCGACCGCTCCGAGGTCTGGGACACCCTGCTGGACGCCAGCGGGCTGACCCACGCCGACGCTGGCGCGTTCCGCAAGTTCTATCCGTTCAGCCCCGCGCTGATCAACACGCTGATCGCCATCTCCGGCGCTCTCCAGCGGGAGCGCACCGGCCTGAAGGTCCTCCGGGAGATGCTCGTCGCCCGCCGGGACGACCTCGAAGTAGGGCAGCTCATCCCGCTCGGCGACCTGTGGGACATACTGTCCGACGGCGCCGTCCAGCCGTTCTCCAACCGGCTCAAGCACGAGTTCGAGGCGGCCAAGGAGTTCTACGACAAGAAGGTCCGGCCGTTCTTGCTGCAGACCCACGGGCTGACCGCGGCCAGCCTGCGCGGCCTTGACCATCAGCATCCGTACCGGATGGACGACAGGCTGATCAAAACACTGCTGCTCGCGGCGCTGGCCCCCGACGTTCCGGCGATCAAGAAGCTCACTGCCGGCAAGGTGGCCGCGCTGAACTACGGCTCGATCCGCACCCGGGTCGAAGGGATGGAGCCTTCCAAGGTCGTGGAGCGGCTCAAGCAGCTCTCCGGGCAGTTCGGCGAGATCCGTTACACCAAAGACAGCGACACCCCGGTCTTCAGCCTGCATCTCACCGGGATCAACATCGATGCGATCCTCAGCGAGCTGCCTGCGAACGTGGACACCGAGGGCAACCGGCAGATCCTGGTCAGGGACCTGCTGTGGAGCGAGTTCGACGTAGCCGACCGGGAGTCGTTCAACCCGCACATCGACGTGGTGTGGCGAGGCACCAAGCGCACTGTAGGGCTGGTCTTCGGCAATATCAGAGACTCCGGATCGCTCTCCGACACCCAGTTCGACACCGACTCGCCGGAGGAAGCGCGGATCGTCTTCGACTTCCCGTTCGACACCGGCACCCACGGCCCACATGAGGACCTTTCCCGGATCGGCGAGCTGCAGCAGCGGGGCAAGAACGGGCCGGTCATTTGCTGGCTACCGTCCTTCATTACCGACCAACGCCGCGACGACCTTGGGCGGCTACTGAAGCTGCGGTTCCTGCTGGGGAACGAGCGGCGGATCAACGAGTACGCCTCCGGCCTGTCCTCGGCGGATCGGCAGAAGGCCCGAAACCAGATCGAGTGGTTGCGCGACTCGCTCACCTCGGAGCTGAAAGGTGTGCTCAAGCAGGCGTACGGGACGTGGCAGCCGATGCCGGCGAATATCGGCACCGAGATCGAGGAACACGTGGTGTGCATGGACGCCACCCACCGCCCCCGGCTGCACGTCGGCCACAGCTTCTCCGACGCTCTCCTCTACCTGACCGACAACCTTTTCAACCATCTCTACCCCAAGCACCCCGACTTCGACCCGCAGAACAAGACCCGTACGGCGATCCGTGCGGCCGAGCTGCGCACCGTGCTCGACGTGATCACCGTGGTCGCCGCCGAGGGAGGCCGGGCCGAGGTCGAGCGCGGCTCCCGCAAGGTGATGTCCAAGATCGCTCATCCGTTGCGGCTGGGCGAGATGCAGCAGGAGGCGTTCTTCCAACTCGGGACCGAGTGGCGCGACCGGATCAACCAGCGGGCGGGCAACCTCCCCGTGCTCGACGTCAAGGACCTGCTGGCCTGGCTGGAGGAGACCGAACTGCGCGGCGCCGACCGTATGGTCCGCAATCTGGTCGTCGTCCAGTACGCCCTCACCGACAACCGCGTGTGGATCCGGCATGGCACACGAGTTACCGCCCCCACGCTGGACGGCATCGATACCACCTACTCGCTGCGGGCACAGGAGCTGCCGAGCCGGGACGACTTCGAAACCGCGCTGACGCGCGCCCAGCACCTGTTCGCCGTGCCCACTCGTAACGTCTACTCGGCGCCCAACGTCGCCAGGCTCGCCTCCGCGGTACGCGACAGCGCCGGACGCCTCGCAGACCCGGCCACCGGCCTGGTGCGTGCGCTGGAGAAGCGGGCGCCCGAACTGGGCCTCGACACCGAGGCCAGGGAGGGGCGCCTGGTCACCGCGCGGGCCGCCGCCGACCTACTCGCCAGGATCGGCAGGCTCGACGAGCCCACACCTCTGATCCGCTTCCTCGCCGGTGAGTCCCTGCCCGCCAGCGATGACACGGTCGGAACGAGCATGGCGCAGGCGGAGGCCGTGCGGCGGGCACTGGAGGACGAGACGGACTGGACCCTGATCGACGACCTGCGCGAGCTCAGCAAGCGGGAGGGGGATATCGGAGCGGAGGCGCGGCGAGTTCTCGGCGGTCTCGTGGACATCGCTGGCGCCGACGAGTCGGTCGGCTCCTCCCTTCCCCCCGTCCTCAAGAACGTGCGGGCCTCGGCGATCTCGCTGCTCCGGGAGGCCAGCAACACTACTGTCCGACCTGGGCCGGTCACGACGACCTCCGGATCACCGTCCGCTACCCCCGGTGGCACCTCGCCGCAGGGTCAGGGACCTACGTCGGCCGACCAGGTGCCGATCATCGTTGAGTCCGAGGACACCGGCCTGGCGGACGACGGCCGGCCGGGCGGCGCCGCCCGGCGCGGCGGCGGCACGCGCAGGGTGCGCGCCGCCAAGCTGGACGACCTGGTCGCGGAGCTGCGGCGGATGTACGCAGACTGGCCGGACGCCGAAGTGGAGATCAGCTGGCGGTTGGTGAGTGGCGAGTGACCGACGCCCCGCTCCTCAACGACCTGGTGGTCCGCGAGTTCGTCCGGAGCCTGCTGCGCCTCACCCAGCCGCCCACGCAGGACATCATCCTGCTGCACGGAAGGTACGAGCCGGGCGCGCCGACCGAGCTGAAGGTGGAGGAGCGGCAGGTGCGCGTGGCCGACTGCCCGTCGGTGCTCAGCGTGCTCGAAGCCGAGGTCGGCCACGCAGGCGGGTTGCTGGTCATCGTCACGCCCCGCTCCGACGACGAACTCGGGAACACCTTGCGCAGCCGCGCGGTGAAGCATCGGACGCTGCGGATCCACCGCTGGGAAATCGTGCTGCAGCGGTTCGGCGCCCGTGAGCGCGACCCCCGCCTGCGTGAGCTGGACTGGGTTGCGGAGGGCCTGCTGTCCATGGGCAGGCGTGACGGGCTGAAGGTGCCCGGCACGATGCTCGACTACGACACGGCGCTGCGCTGCCTGGTCCAGCATCGGCTCGGGCTCACCTCCGACGCGCCCGATGTCACAGACCTGCTGACCTGGACGCTGGAGCGCGCCAACGTGATCCGGCTGGACGAACTGGGAGCGGACGAGCGTGCGGGGCTGGAGGACTGGCTGGTCAGGACGGCCGGTCCCGCGGCGAACCCGCTGTTCGCGCTGATCCGCAACGGGAACGGACCCGACGCGCTGCCGTTCGCGCTGGTCGCCGAGATGTTGTGGAATCCCGACCTGTCACAGGCCGATCCGAAGGCCGGCGACCCGGCGGCGGCCCAGAGCCGGGCGATGGCCTTTGGCCGGGCTCAGGGCCGGGCGGAAGCCCATCTCGGCTGTTCTGCCGACCGGGGGGAGTTGCTGGCGCTCGCCAAGGCCGCCCGCGGCGTGGTCACCCTGTGGATCGCCAGGGCAGCCGACACCGACCCTGCCGCGGCGGCGACCGGGCAGTTGCTCGACTTCGTCCTGCGCCGCGCCGATCAGTTGCTTGCTCTGTTCGGAGCCGGGGCGCTGGCCGGGCACAGCTCGGTGCTCCCCTCCGGGCTGCGCGCCCGGATCGACGCGCTGGCGGCGCTGCTCCCCGAAACACCCCGGGAACGAGGATCGCGTTCCGCCAAGGGATACGAGCGGGCTTTGGACGCCGTCGAGCAGGCGTTGCGCGCCGTCGAGGATCACGAATTGGCGGTCCTGCGTGCCGAGGAGGTCAACCCGGCCCGGATGGCGGTGCGTCTGGTCCGCTGGATCGCCGCGCCCGACCTGCCGCCCGCCACGGTTGCCGACGGTATCAAGGCGCACGTGCGGACGCTGGGCTTCCTCGACCGGGCCCTTGCCGTGCTATGGCTCGGCGACCCCTCCGCGTCGCCTGCGACTGCGGAGGCGTACGCACGTGTACACGACTGGGCCCGAGTCTTGCGGGACCGGATCGACGAGGCCTTCGCCGGCAGGCTGGCCGCCTGGGCCCACGCCGCCGCCCCGTCCGAGGGGTTGCTGCTCGCGGAGAACACGATGGAACGGGTCGTGCTCCCGCTCGCGCGCGGCACCGACCCGGCGCCGCTGGTCCTGGTCCTGGATGGCATGAGCAGCGCTGCCGCCTCCCGGCTGGCCGAGCAGATCCGCCAGGCGGGCTGGGTGGAGGCGGCCCGTGAGGCATCGGGCCGCGAAGCGGCCCTGGCCGCCATCCCGTCGGTGACCACTGTCAGCCGGGCGAGCCTGCTTTGCGCGTCGCTGACAACCGGCGGCCAGGACATCGAGCAGGCCGGGTTCACCGCCTTCTGGCGGCGCCACCGGATTGACGCGGTGCTGTTCCACAAGGGCGACCTGGCCGGAGGTACGGCCCACCGGCTGTCGGCCCGGGTGAACGACGCGATCAGCCGGGCGGAGGGCGACGAACGCCAGGTGGTCGCGGTGGTCCTGAACACCATCGACGACTCGCTCGACCGCGGCCCGGCGAGGGCCGAGTGGGCTGTCGACGAGGTGTCGTACCTGCCTGAGCTTCTCACGGCCGCGCGCCTGCGTGGGCGCCCGGTCGTCCTGGTGTCCGACCATGGCCACGTGCTGGAACGCGAGCGAGGGCTGCCCTCGGGCGAGGACGCCACCTCCGCCCGCTGGCGGAGCGCGAACATCCCCGCCAAGGACGGCGAGATCGAGCTGAGCGGGCCCCGGGTGCTCCTCGGCGGCGGCACCGTTGTCGTGCCGTGGCGCGAGACGATCCGCTATACGCCCCGCAAGGCGGGGTATCACGGCGGCGCCGCCTTGGCGGAGATGACCATCCCGGTGCTGGTCTTCCTTCCCTTGGCGGACGCGTCGCTGCCGCGTGGCTGGCACCTGCTTTCCCCGGAACGCGCCGTCCCGGCCTGGTGGGAACACAGTACGCCCGTCCAGACCGCCGCGCCCGCCGCGTCGCAGGCCGAGATCAGACAGCGTAAGAAGGCACCCTCCCACGAGGACGCGCTGTTCGCCGTCGCCGAAATTGCACCCGTCCCCACGCTCGGAGGGAAGGCGGTCGACACCGAGACATATCGCGAGCAGCGCAGATACGTCCGTAAGCCGCCCAAGGACGACCTGGTCGCCTCGGTCGTCGACGCGTTGGTCGACGCCGGGGGGACCCTGTCGGTCGAGGCTGTCGCGGAGATCACCGCCACCCAGCCGGTTCGCGTGCCCGGCCTGCTCGCCACGCTGCGTACTCTGTTGAACGTGGAGAGCTATCCGATCCTCACGGTGATCGACGCCGGCCGCACCGTCACGCTCGACGCCGAGTTGCTGAAGACGCAGTTCGGGCTCCGGGAGCGCACGTGAGGCCCACGGTCAGTCCCGCTCGTCGCCGCGAGGTCATTGACGCGCTGCGGCGCGGCACCGTCCCGACAGCCGGTCTCGATCTGTTCGCGGTCGGGCTGGAGCGATTTGAGAAGGCGCTCAACGAGGAGCTCGGCAAGGTTGCCGAGCGGGGGGCCGCCTTCAAGGCGGTCCGGGGCGAGTACGGCTCCGGCAAGACCTTTTTCGCCCGATGGCTCGCCGAGCGGGCCCGCAGGGCCGGGTTGGCCACCAGCGAGATCCAGATCTCCGAGGCCGAGACGCCGCTGCACCGGCTGGAGACCGTTTATCGGCGGCTCGCCGAGCGGCTGGCCACGGCCGCGCATCCGCCCAGCGCGCTTCGCGACGTGGTCGACGCGTGGTTCTACACCCTCGAAGAGGAGGTCCTGGCCGCCACGCCGGACGCCGACCTCGCCGAGACTGTGGAGACGCTGCTCGAACAACGTCTCGCCGCCGTCGCGCGTACGACGCCGGCCTTCGCGGCGGCGCTCCGCGGCTATCGCCGCGCCATGATCTCCGGTGACGCGGCGACGGCCGAGGCGCTGCTGGCCTGGCTGGGCGGCCAGCCGAACGTAGCCGCCTCCGCGCGCAGGTTCGCCGGCGTGCGGGGTGACCTTGACCATTTCGCCGCCCTAGGGTGTCTGCAGGGCCTGCTGACGATCCTGCGCGACTGCGGGCATCCCGGCCTGCTGGTGGTGCTGGACGAGATCGAGACCCTCCAGCGGGTGCGCGGCGACGTGCGGGAGAAAGGGCTGAACGCGCTGCGTCAGCTCATCGACGAGATCGACTCCGGTCGCTTCCCCGGGCTGTTCCTGGTTATCACTGGGACGCCGCAGTTCTTCGACGGGCATCAGGGCGTGCGGAGGCTGGCTCCGCTCGCCCAGCGGCTCGCCACCGACTTCGCCACCGATCCGCGCTTTGATTCCCCACGAGCCGTCCAGCTGCGCCTTGGGGGCTTCGACCAGGAGAAACTGGAGAAACTGGGCCGGATCGTTCGCGACCTCTACGCGGCCGGTTCCGATGCCCCCGATCGCATCCTGTCATCGGTGGACGACGCCTACATCGCCTCGCTCGCCACCGCTGTCACCGGCGAACTCGGCGGTGCTGTCGGTGTCGCACCCCGGATCTTCCTCCGCAAGCTGGTCGCCGACGTGCTCGATCGGGTCGAGGAGTTCACGGATTTCGATCCGCGCCGACACTACGCGCTGACGCTGTCGTCCGACGAGCTGAGCGAGGTCGAGCGCAACGCAGTGGCGTCCCGGGCGGACGACGTCGAACTGGACCTCTAGCCATGGACGAGCTCCACCCGTCCCTGGTCCACCACATCGTCAACACCCTCGGCTGGCGATCACTGCGGCCCCTGCAAGCGGCGGCCGTCCGGCCGGTGCTCGACGGTGCGGATTGTCTGCTGCTCGCGCCCACGGCGGGAGGCAAGACCGAGGCCGCGGCGTTCCCGGTCCTGTCGGCTCTGGCCAGGGCGGACTCCCCAGGTCTGCGCGTGATCTACGTCTGCCCGCTTAAGGCGCTGCTGAACAACCTCCAGCCCCGGCTCGGTGAGTACGCCTCCTGGCTGGGGCTGTCCGTGGCCCTGTGGCACGGTGACGTGGGGGCGGGCCAGAGGGCGGCGATCCTTCGGGAACCGCCCGACCTGCTGCTCACCACGCCCGAATCGCTCGAGGCCATGCTGGTGAGCACAAAGGTGGAGCACACGACCCTATTCCGGGACCTGCGCACGGTGATCGTGGACGAGGTGCACGCCTTTGCGGGCGACGACCGTGGCTGGCACCTGCTGTCGGTGCTGGAACGCCTCACCCGGCTCGCCGGGCGTCCGATCCAGCGGGTCGGGATGTCGGCCACGGTGGGCAATCCGGACGAGTTGCTGGACTGGCTACAGGGGGGCAACCGGGGTATCTTGCCGGCCAAGGTCGTCAATCCCTCCTACGGTGACACCGATACTCCCGCCGCTCCTCCCAGATGGAGCGCTGCGCCGCTTGCCGACCTCGAGCTGGACTTCGTCGGCTCGGTATCCAATGCAGCCAAGGTGATCGCCGCGCTCCACAAGGGGGAGAAGCGTCTGGTGTTCTGCGACTCGCGCAAACGCGCCGAAGAGCTCGCCGCCGCGCTGCGGGCGCTCAACGTGACGACATATCTGTCACACGCGTCCCTCGCGCTGGACGAGCGACGCGGGGCCGAGGAGGCATTCGCCTCGGCACGAGACTGCGTGATCGTCTCGACCAGCACCCTGGAGCTCGGTATCGACGTCGGTGACCTCGACCGGGTGATCCAGCTAGACGCGCCAGCTACCGTCGCCTCGTTCCTCCAGCGGCTTGGCCGCACCGGGCGGCGGCCTGGGACCACACCGAACTGCCTGTTCCTGACCCTCTCGGACCAGAGCCTGCTCCACGCCGCCGGACTGCTGCTGCTCTGGTCGAAAGGATGGGTGGAGCCGGTCAAGCCGCCGCCCTCCCCGATGCACATCGTGGCGCAGCAGCTGCTGGCGCTCTGCCTGCAGGAGAATGCCGTGGGCGATCATCTATGGCGTTCTTGGTGGTCCGGTCTGGACTTCTTTGACGCTGCAGAGCCCGTCTTGGCCCACCTCGTCGATCAGGGATTCCTGGAGCGTGACGGTAACCTGCTCTTCATTGGTCCGGAGGCCGAGAAACGATTCGGCCGGCGCCACTTCATGGAGCTGACCGCCGTGTTCACTGCGCCGCCGGAGTTCACCGTGATCGCAGGGCGCGGCGAGGTAGGCACCGTTGATCCTTCGGTGCTGGCCGAACCAGTTGAGGGACAGCGGCTCCTGCTGCTCGGTGGGCGCAGCTGGAAAGTCACGGCGGTCGACTGGTCTCGCAAGCGTTGTTTCGTGGAACAGGTGGACGAGGGGGGGCAAATTCGCTGGTTGACCGGAGACAGAGGCCCCGACCGGTCGTTTCGCCTCACACGCGCTATGCGCACTGTGGTGCTTGGGGAGACCCCTCCGATGCGGTTGACCACGCGAGCCGTCCAGCGTCTAGCCCGGATCCGTGATGAACTGCGGCACACCGCCCAACCTGACGGCACGGTGCTGCTTCGCTCGGGTGACAGCGATGCCCGCTGGTGGACCTGGGGCGGCACACGCGCCAACGCTACGCTCATCGCCTCGATGCCAGGTATTGCCCGCGAAGAGCAGCGCGCAGATCCATTAAGCGTGCGCCTACGATACAATGCCACGCTTGACCCGTTGGAGGAGCACTTGAGGCTGCCACAGGTCGATGAGCAAGCACTTAATGGTCTCAAATTCAGCGCCGCGTTGCCCGTGGACATGGCGCACGTCGTTCTTGCTGAGCGACTCGCTGACGCCTCGGCCGCCCGCGCGATTCTGCGAGAGCCCCGACGAATGATCCACCTACCCTAGAGGGCCGCGAAAGCCCGAGGTTTGGGTATGACCGTCGGGCCGCACCCTCTCACCCGGTGGCAAGGCTTGAGGAACGAAGGCCGCGGCAGTCGATCGCCCAAACCACGTACGCCGAGATCCGTCTTGAGCTAGCGCACCCCCACCAACTCCCAAGTTTTCCCCCCGGGGGGGGGGGGGGGTGGGGGGCCCGCCCCGGCCGAAGAGCCGCAGCCGGGCACGCTTGCCGACCGGCGCGCCCGGCGGACCGCGCAGCGGGCCGCCTTTAAAGACGGACAGATAAGTTTCTTTCGATCATGGAACGAGGGCTGTCAGACTGCCGATCGTGGCAGTGACGCAGCAGCTTGCCAGGATCTCGGCAGCGCAACTTGAGGTTTGCCGGCAGTCGGTCGATGAGCTGGACCGGCTTTGTTCCTTTGTGATGGCTCCGCAGCCTGATCACCTTGATTTGGATTGGGCTCCCGGGCCGCTGCTGCGGGTCTGTGCTCTGACCTGTGCCGACGATGCTCTTGCCGTATTGAGGCGTGCGCTCAGCGGAGACGGAGAAGTGAACGGCGCCTACCGGGATCACCCGGGCTCCGTATGGGGACAACCGGTTACCTTCCTGAGCCCTGTCGCCGTCGCCGCGATTGCCCTGGCGCTGCGAGAGATGAACTTGATATTGGTGGCCGCTCTCTCATCGCACGGCGCTGAAACGTCAGCTGTGGCCGTTGAGATGCTGCCAGGTGTGGAGGAGCCGCAGGCGTATCTGACCCGGTGCTTTGCTGTGTTGCTCGCCTTCTACACCGAAGCTGCACGTCGTGGTCTAGCTGTCGTGCTGTGGTGGGACTGATCGCCTGGTCTTCGAGGACGATCGAAGCCTGCGACGCTTGTTTGTGTGTCAGGTGTGTTTGCTGGCCGTCATGGCATTTCTCCAGACGCGTTCGAAGCTGTCGAGGTAGGTCGTCGCCGTACTGTCGCGCTCGGTCTGTGTCACGTAGATGACGGGCGCCTCGGGGGCTCGGGTGCCGTAAGCGTGCAGGTTGACCAGGAGCTCGTCGTCCGCGCGGTAGATGGAGTTGTAGAGCACCGTGCGGTGCAGGCGGATCTCGACTCCGTCGACATCTTGGAGCGGCCGGTAGAGGGTGAGCGCGTTCTCGACCCGGGCGGCCATGACATCGCCACCGGTGCCCTCCTCGACTCCGCGGGCGGCTACGTGCGGGCTCTCGGGGTCGCCGAGCAAGATGCGGACCCTCACCCCGACCGCTGCTCGTTCGGCCAGGATCCGGAGAAGTCCGGCGTCTTCGGCGAGGAAGAGTCCGCTGTAGACGAGGATGCAGATCTCCTTGCTTGCGGATTCGAAGAAGCTGCGCCAGGTGTCTGCGGGCACGGTCCAGCGGTGTGGGTAGACGGCTTTGATCTCGTTGGAGAGTCCTCGGCGCTGGCGGATGCTGTCGGGCCACAGGTCGTTCTCGTCGACGTGGAGGAGGTCGGCGACGGCCAGGCGGTGGCGGGGGTGGGGGATGCGGCCAGCCAGCCAGCGGGTGACGGTTTTGGGGTCGACGGTCAGGTGGGTGGCGACGTCGAGGGGTTGGAGCCGCGCGCGGATGAGGGCGTGGCGCAGGTTCTCGTTCATGGGATGGCACCTCCCGTGGCACGGTCAGTGCCTGCGACGTTAACATAAGACGTCCCTAGACGTCCCTAAGTTGCAGTGTCGATCTCCGACCCCGGAAGACGAAGCTCGTCGGCACGGGCTCCCACCCAAGGGACTACGCCCTTCACGCTGACAGGAGCACATCCATGACCACCGCACGAGAAAGACAGCGCGCCCACCAGCAGGAGCTGCTGACCCTGCTGCGCGAGCAGCTGTCCTCGCTGGAGATCACCACCGTCCTGATCGTCGACAACACCGGACAGCCCTGCCTGGAGGTCGTCGACCGGCACTTCCGTATCCGACGGGTCTATGTCCAGACGGCGTTCCACTGGTTCTACTGGGGCGACCAGTTGGACGAGCGGACCTCCTCGCTGCGCCTGGCGAGTGCGGCCAAACGGATCTCCACCGCGGCCCGGGAAGGCTGGCGACAAGGCGAGCAGGAGCCGCTGACCGTGGATCTGAACAAGATCGCCGACGCGTACCGCACCTGAGTCGATGATCTCTGAAACGAGCAGGTGGCTGACCGGCGGGCTGGTCTATCCCCAGATCGCCGACCGGCTCCGCGAAAAGATCACCTCCGGCGAGTATCCGGCCGGCGGGGCTCTGCCCTCCGAGGCGGCCCTTGTCGCGGAGTTCCATGTGGCCCGCACGACCGTCCGTCGCGGTCTGGCCATGCTGGAGAGTGAGGGGCTGATCGTCACGATGCCCGGCAAGGGGCGCGTGGTGAAGGAGGAGGGGCGTCAGGATGATGCGGCGGAGTACCGGTATCAGGTGATCGCGGGGGATCTGCGGACGCAGATCCTCGGCGGCGTCCTGGCCGTCGGGGCGGCGTTGCCGAGTGAGAACGCGCTCCGGCGGCAGTACACGGCTTCGCGCAACACGGTGCGCCATGCCCTGGATGAGCTGGAGCGCGAGGGGCTGATCGTGACCGCGCATGGCAAGGGCCGGTTTGTCCGTCCTCTCCCGGACTGAGACGTCCTGGGACGTCTCGGTTTGCGTACTGGATTCGCCTCGGGGGACGGCGTCTATCGTGAACCGCATGGGACAAGCTGAGTGGGCACGTGACCTGGCCAAAGAGCTGCTGGAGCAGCCGTTGCCGCGCCGGTGGGCGCATACGCAAGGGGTGGCCGCGCGCGCCGAGTCGCTGGCGCCGATCCTCGGGCAGGAATCCGACCTGCTGACCGCTTCGGCCTGGTTGCACGACATCGGGTACGCGCCGCAGCTGGTCGACACCGGGTTTCATCCAATCGACGGTGCCCGCTACCTGCGCGATGTGCACCAGGCCGATGACAAGATCGTCCGGTTGGTGGCGCATCACTCGTGCGCGGTTTATGAGGCCACCGAGCGCGGCCTGCTGGACGTGCTGAACGAGGAGTTCAACCGGGAGCGTCCGGAGTTGGTGGAGGCACTGACCTACTGCGACATGACCACCAGCCCGGACGGGCTCCCTCTGGAGGTCGATGTTCGGCTGGCGGAGATCCATTCCCGGTACGGTCCCGAGCATCTGGTGAGCCGGTCGATCACCAACGCGACACCATGTATTACGTCGGCCGTGCGCGCCGTACAGGCTGCGTTGCAAGAGCTGTAAGCCCTGCTTCGAGCTGTACAGTGCTGGCCCGGTCAGCCATGTAGTGGTCGATCCGCAGGCGCATCAAGCGGTCCGTGATCAGTGGGTTGACCTGGCCACGGAGCACCCACTGAACTTCGTGAGACCCATCGCTCACCATCGACGGCGCGGTTAACTGGTCAGGATGTGCAGTCGCGGAACTCGTCCGCCATCAGATCCCAGAACGACCGGAAGCGGGTCACGCCTGGTTTCCAGGTTGCGAAGGACCACGCCTCCCACTCGCCATCGGACATGACGATGTGGGGATTGAGCAGGTAGACCTGGCCTTCGAGGTATTCGGAGATGTAGAGGGTGCCGGGCATGTACTCGTCGCGGATGTGCATCGGGTCCTGCCCCGCGCCATAGACGAAATAGTCCTCGTCAGAGATGTCCGGGGAGCTCGGCTTGGGGCCCCAGACCTCAGCGAGGTAGGGGTCGACGTCACGAGTCCAGCCAAGCTCGGCCACAGGCAACAGGTGGAGGCTGGAGTAGGTCTTCTTGTCCCAGCCGTTGGTGACCTGAAGAAACTCCCGGTAGCTCGGCGGCAGGCGCACGCCAAGTCGTTCTTCGTGCCGCGCGAGCTCGGTTTCACTGGCGCCGGTCGCGCCCAGCCAGCCGGGGGGAGGATGCTCGGCCACCAACTGCGCCGACTCCGGCGGCGTGGACGCCACGCTCTGCCCATTCCTTTCATGGACTGCGCGGTTGACGATGTGGAGCAAATCGAGCCAAGGGTAACGGGAGGCGTCTAGGGCACTCATGGGCCATACGGTACGGGATGCGATCAAGAGAACTCAGCCGATGTAAGGCACCGCTCCACCGGTCAGGTAGTGGCCGATGCGCAGGCGCATCGAGCGGTCCATGGTCAGTGAGTCGACCTTCTCGCGCGGCACCCATCGCACTTCGCGGGACTCGTCACTCGGTGTCGGTTCGCCGGAGAGTGGGCGGCCGGTGAGGACGATGGAGAATTCCTGTCGGGCTTCGCCGTCGCTGGTGTAGAGGATGACGTGCCTGGGATCGGTGTAGGTGCCGACGATGCCGGTGATCTCGCACGTGATGCCGGTTTCTTCCAGCGTCTCGCGGATGGCTGCGGCCGGGAGGGATTCGCCGAGGTCGATGGCTCCGCCGGGGACGGCCCAGTTGTCGTTGTCGGTGCGGTGGATCATCAGGATGTCCCCGGCGTCGTTGGTGACGACGACGTTAACCGAGGGAACCAGGCTGTTGGGTGCGGGCGCGGAGGGGTCGTCGTAGAAGTCGATCCGGCGGGCCATGGGTCAGGACTCTACCGGGGTGGCGCCGGCCCAGACGGCTTCGAAGCTGTCGAGGTAGGTCGACACCATGCCGCCGCCCACTACCTTGCGCAGGTGTAGGACGGGTGCGTCTCCGGCGGGCATGCCGTACAGGTGGGTGTTGGCCAGAAGCTGGTCATCACCGCGGTAGATGGAGTTGTACAACACCGTGCGGTGCAGCCGGATCTCCACCCCTTCGAGTCGGCGCAACGGCCGGTACAGCACCAGCGACATCCTGATTTGGGCGGCCATGCCGTCGCCGATGCCCTCATCCGCGCCGCGCTGGGCGACTTCGGGTGAGTCGGGGTCGCCGAGCAGGATGCGCACCCGTACGCCCGCCTTTGCCTTGTCGGCGAACAGGCGCATCAGGCCGGTGTCCTGGGAGATGAAGGTGCCGCTGTAGACCAGCACGCCGATCTCTTCTCTGGCGGCGGAGAACAGACGTCCCCAGGCGTCCCGGGGCACGGCCCAGCGGTGCGGGTAGACGGTGACGATCTCGGTCTCCGAAACCGCGGCGGCCTGCTTGGGCGTCAGAGCGTTGGGCCACAGGTAGGCCTCTTCGGCATTGAGGTACTTGGCGACGGCGAAGCGGTGCTTGCGGTAGGGGGTGCGGTTTTGGGTGATCCACCGCTCCACGGTCTTGGCGTCTACCTCGATGGCTTCGGCCAGTTCGGCGATCGTCGTTCCCCGCTCCAGCAATGCCGTGCGCAACCGCTCGTTCGCCATCTCACCTGCCCGTAAGAAGGGACGTCCAGGGACGTGGCAATCGTAGACCGGACGTCCTGAACATGTCCCATCCTGTAGTGATCTCGTCTTGCCTCTCTGTCGCACTCTCGATATCGCAAGGCAGCAACAGCAGCGATCGAGAGGAGAGACACAGTGATCAACGACATTCGGCCGATCGGCGAGAGGCCCGCCTGCGTGTGCGGCGCGGCCCTGGAGGAGGGGCGGATCGCCTGCCGCAAGTGCCTGGCCCGGGATCGGTGGATCCGGCGTCAGGGGCAGGCGGCCAAGCGCCGGACGAGCAAGCGGCGCGGGCAGAGCAGGCGCCCGGCCGGCCGTCCGCGTAACCTCGCCGAGGCGGGGGTGAGCTGGACGTGACCACGATCCCGTTGATCATCGGACTCGTCCTCGGGGCGGCCGTGCTGGTCGGCTACGTGCTCGTCATGGTCGGCATGCGCCAGGAGGACCGGCGGATGTCCTTGAGTGGCGTTCCTCCGACCCGGGCGGCGGGCCTGGCGCGGCGGGTCACCGGCTGCCATGTACGCGGATGAGTGGCGACCTACTCGCGCTCGGCCAACCTCGACTCCACCCGCTCCAGGCGCTGCGACAGATCCCGCAGCGTGGCCCGCATCTCGGCCAACTCCTCCGCAGCCGGCGGCAAAGCCGGTGCGGCGTCGTCGCGGACGAAGACGCCCTTGCCCTGCTGGCCGATGACCAGCCCTTCGTTTCGTAGCACCCCGACGGCGAGTTTCACCACGCTCAGCGACGCCTCGTACGTCGTGGCGAGCTGGGTGGTGGACGGCAGCGGATTTCCGGGTGCCAAGGTGCCGCGCCGGATCTGCTTGCGCAGGTCGTCGGCGATCTGCAGATAGCCGGGTCGCCCGGTGTTCTTGACCATCGCCCCTCTTCTGTCGCGAGTGCCCCCTAGTTCAGCACAAAGGCGCGACCAAGCCAACCACGCGACCATTGACACCCATTCCAACTAGGCTGACTATGTTGTCCTAGCCAAATAAGGAGGTACATCCATGCGCAACATACCGATCCCCGTCGATGTCCACCGACTCCGCTTCACCTGCGTCAAAGCCGCCCGCCCTCGCGTGGTCGACCAGGACACCGGCAAGATCAAGACAGACAAGGAGGGCAACAAGATCTACGAGTCCGTCCTGCTCGCCGAGGACGAGTTGGGCAGGATCGAACTGGTCAAGGTCGGAACCTCCGGACAACCCCCGATCGCTCCCGGACAGGACGTCGTGCCGACCGCGATGGTCGGCTACGTCTGGGAGATCCCGCAGAACGGCGCCTCGCGATGGGGCATCAGCTACAAGGCCACCTCCATCGTCCCCGTCTCCGGCATCCCCGCAGGAGACCAGGGTGCCTGACTCCCTGAGGCTCGCCCTCATCGTCCTGACCTGCATCGCGGTCACTCTGTGGGCGTGGCGGCGCTTGCATCGCCGGTCGTTCTGGCTGGTCGCCGCCTACCCGCTCACCGCGCTCAGCGTCCGCGCCACCTGGCGCAAAGTGGCCCTCGGGTGTGGGCTGACGAAGAAGCGGGCGCGCTGGGCCTTCACCCTCACCCCCGGCGCCCTCGTCTCCACCGGCACCGTCAAAGTACGGCGCCGCTTTCGCCGGGTCGCCGTCGACACCAAACCCTGGATGTGGCTGCCCATGCCGACCCGGCACGGCTGGCGCGCCACCCTGCGCCTGCTGGAAGGCCAGATCCCCGACGACTACGCCCAGGCCGCCGAACGCCTCGCCCACTCCTGGGGCGTACACGCCGTCCGCGTCTCCTCACCCCGCCCCGGACGCCTCGTCCTCAACACCACCATCCGCGACCCCCTCGTCCAGGTCGACCGGCTGCCGCCTTCCACCGAACTGCTCAAGGTCACCGTGGGACGGCTGGAGACCGGCAAACCGTGGGTGATCGACTTCCGTACTGTGCCGCACTGGATCAACGCCGGAGCCACCCAGTCCGGCAAGTCCAACCTCGCCAACGCCCTGCTCGTCGGCCTGGCCCCGCAACCGGTCGCGCTGGTCGGCTTCGACCTGAAAGGCGGCGTGGAGTTCACCCCCTACGCCGCCCGCCTGTCCGCGCTGGCCACCGAGCGCTCCGAGTGCACCCGGCTGCTGGCCGACCTGATCGGCATGATGATCGACCGGATGGGCCTGTGCCGGATGGCCGGCGCTCGCAACATCTGGCAACTCCCTGCGGCGGTGCGCCCCGTCCCGGTCGTGGTGCTCGTCGACGAGCTGGCCGAGCTGTATCTGATGGCCGACAAGTCCGAGAAGGACGACATCGCCAGGACCTCCACCGCGCTGCTGCGCATCGGACAGCTCGGTCGCGCGTTCGGGATCTATCTGTTCTGCTCCGGCCAGCGCATCGGCTCCGACCTCGGCCCCGGCGTCACCGCGCTGCGCGCTCAGTGCTCGGGACGGATCTGTCACCGGGTCAACGACCCCGAGACCGCGACCATGACCCTCGGCGACCTCGATCCCGCCGCCCTGGTCTCCGCCCGCGCGATCCCCGCCGAAACCCCCGGCGTTGCGATCGTCGCCTCCCAAGATGGCCAGTGGTATCGGGCGCGCTCCTTCTACGTCGCCGAGAACACCGCCGAACACGCCGCCAAGACCTACGCCCACCTGACCCCGTCCTGGGACGACCTCACCGCCGCCCAACCGGTCGACGTCCCCGCCTGATCCCCTGTCCCCACTGACTTCTGAAGGGAGGAACCATGACGCGAAACCTGCTCGCCGTCCTGCTCGACTCCGGACCAGTGATCGTCCTGGCCGCGATCGCCGGGGCCGGCTCGTTCACCCACATCCGCGACACCGCCACCGAACACGGACAGAGCGGCTGGATGGCCTGGGCCGTCGCCGTGTGCGTCGACCTCACCTGTGTCATGGCCGCCCGCGAACGCCAGCGCGACAAGAAAACCGGACGCGTCCGGGACGGCCTGGCCTCCTGGCCCACCCTCGTCCTCATCCTCGGCATCGTCCTGTCCCTGTCCGCCAACCTCCACCAAGCCGAAGCCTCCGCCTGGGGCTGGATCACCGCCGCCACCCCGGCGGGCGCATTCCTGATCGCCGTCTCCATGCTCGAACGCCGCGCCTCCGGCCCTCGTCCCGAACCGTCTCCGGCCCCGTCCTCCGAGCCGGTTCCGGTGCCCGCGCTCGTCCCCGCCACCCAGGACGACCAGGACGAGGCCGCGGACGGCCCGTCCTCAGAACTCGTCGACTACGCCCGCCGCGTGGCCACCGAGTACCAGAACGCCCAAGGCAAGCCGATCAGCCGCGACACCCTGCGCGCCCGCCTAGGCGTGTCCAACCAACTCGCCTCCGACCTGCTGCGCACCCTGCGCACCACCTCCGAGGCCGCCCGATGAAAGAAGACCTCACCCCCGCGCACGACGGCGAGCAGGAACCGCCCGCGCTGATCGCGCCCAAGCGGTGGCGGTGCTGCGAGTGCGGAGCCACCGGCCTCGACAGCCACGGCATCACCTGCGAGTCCTGCGACGGTCTCGGCTTCTGCTGAAACCATCGGCGCCCCCGGCCTGGCCGTACATCCGCCAAGACGCCTGCCAGGTCGGGGGCCATCCCCCCTCACCCAACGAGTGAAAGGAGGAGACCATCTTGCCCACAACACGCCCCGACACGCACGCGATCGCAGGCATGATCACCCGCCTGAACGATCCGAAGTACCCCCGCTGGGCCGCCCGGCTCCGCGCCACCGGCGGCTGTCGCCAGCCCATCCACATGCGGGGCCGCGTCCTGCACGTCGACCGCGCCACCGGCCGGCTCCTGCACCGCTACACCACCGCCACCGAACCCGAAGGTGTCCTGCACCTGCCGTGCAAGACCCGCCGAGCCTCCCGCTGCCCGGCCTGCGCCGAGGTCTACCGCACCGACACCTACCAACTGATCCGCGCGGGCCTGGTCGTCGGCAAGGGCGTCCCAACCTCTGTGACCGCACACCCGTGCCTGTTCATCACCCTGACCGCTCCCTCCTTCGGCGTCGTCCACACCCGGCGAGAGAAGAACGGCAAGACCCTGCCCTGCCACGCCCGCCGCGACGCGCAGACCTGCCCGCACGGGGGCGTCATGTCCTGCACCGCCCGACATGGCGTAGACGAATCGTGTCTCGGTGAGCCGCTGTGCCCGGACTGCTACGACTACACCGGCTCGGTGCTGTTCAACGCGGTCTCCCCGAAGCTCTGGCAGCGCTTCACCGACGCTCTGCGGCGACGCGTCGCCAAGACGGCTGGTCTGACCCTGCGGGAGCTGCGCGAGCGCCTGACGATCTCCTTCGCCAAAGTCGCCGAGTACCAGAAGCGCGGGGTCGTCCACTTCCACGCCGTCATCCGCCTCGACGGCCCGGACGGACCCGGCTCACCGCCTCCAGCCTGGGCGACGGCGGAGATGTTGACGCATGCCGTGCAGCACGCTGTCCGAGCGGTGACCGTGACCGTTCCCGCGGCAGGCGACGAACCCGCGCGCATCCTGCGCTGGGGCCGGCAGCTCGATGTCCGTCAGATCACCATGGACGGCGAACTCTCCGACCAGGTCGTGGCCGGCTACATCGCCAAGTACGCCACCAAGGCCGCCGAGTGCGTCGGCACCCTCGACCGACGTATCAACCCCCTCGACGATCTGGCCGCTTTCAACCTCCGTGACCATCCTCGCCGCCTGATCGCCGAATGCCAGCGCTTGGGCGCCCTGGACGAGTTGGCCGATCTCCGTCTTTCCCATTGGGCCCACATGCTGGGCTTCCGTGGCCACTTCTCCACCCGCTCGCGCCACTACTCCATCACCATTGGCTCCATCCGCGACGAGCGCCGTGACTTCGCCCGCACCGAGGAGATCACCACCGGACGCCTGCCCCTCTTCGACGAGGACACTGTCCTCGTCATCTCCAACTGGGAGTACGCGGGCAAGGGGTTCTCCGTCGGTGATGCGCTTCTGGTGAGCGCCCTTGCCGGTACGCCGCATCCCTGGGGGCCGCATGACCCTCGATGACAGTCTCTGGGGCGTGGCTGAGGCGTCGCGCTTCCTCCGAGTACCCGTCGCCACGCTCTACCAGTGGCGTCACCTCGGCACCGGTCCGGAAAGTCACAAGGTCGGCCGTCACGTCCGCTACCTACCGGAAGACGTCGTGGCCTGGGTGCGGAGGCAGCCGTGACCGTCTACGACCGCTGGCACAAGATGGTGAAACAGCCTGACGGCACCACGAAGAAGGTCCGCAGCTCCGAGTACGGCATCGGCGACCGCTGGCAGGTGCGCTGGCGCGACGAGTCCGGAAGCCAGCGCAAGAGGAACTTCGCCAAGAAGGCCGGCCAGGACGCGAACACCTGCGCGGAGGCGTTCGACGCGCAGGTCACGAGTGACCTGAACCGCGGGACCTACATCGATCCCAATGCCGGAAAGATCACTGTCAGGGAGTACGGCGAGCAATGGCTCGCCGCGCAGACCTTCGACCGGTCCACCTACCAGCTCGTCGAACTCCGGCTTCGTCTGCACGTTTATCCGGCCCTCGGCGAGCGGGAGCTGCGTTCCCTGCGTCCCAGCGTTCTGCAGGCTTTCAGCCGCGGCCTTCAGGTCAAGCTCTCGCCGAACTACGCGCGAGCCGTCTTCTTCCACCTCTCGACCGTTCTCAACGCCGCCGTGGACGACGAACTCATCTCCAAGAACCCCTGTCACGCGGGATCGGTGAAGGCGCCCAGGGGAGAGGCCAAGAAGATCACTCCATGGACGGTCGAGCAGGTGCGGGCGGTCGCGGACGGCATCGCCCAGCACTACGAGGTGATGGTGTTGACCGCCGCCGGTCTCGGTCTCCGCCAGGGGGAGGCGTTCGGCCTGGCCGTCGACGACGTCGACTTCCTGCGTGGCGTCGTCCACGTACGCCGGCAGGTCAAATTGCTCGGTGGCAAGCAAGAGCGCGTCTTCGCTCCCCCGAAGGGGGGCAAGCTGCGTGACGTCCCGCTCCCGGAGAGCGTGGCGCTGCGGCTCGCCGCCCACATCGAGGCCGTGGACCCGCCGGAGCTGACGCTGCCCTGGCGCACGCTGGACGGCTCACCGCACACTGCGCGGCTGTTCTTCAGCACGCGGCAGAAGACCGTGATCGCCCGCAACGAGTTCAACAAGTTCGCCTGGAAGACGGTCCTCACCAAGGTCGGCATCCCGGCCACGAGAGAGAACGGCTTCCACATGCTCCGCCACCACTTCGCCTCGGTGCTGCTGGAGGACGGCGTGTCCATCAAGGCCGTCGCCGAGTTCCTCGGGCACGCGGATCCCGGCTTCACCTTGCGGACCTACACACACCTCATGCCGTCCAGCGAGGACCGCATGCGCAGGGCGATCGACGGCGCTTGGGGGAGTGCCGCAGATCCGGGATGTGCCCTGGATGTGCCCTGAGAGGGGCGTCCGATGGAGAAACCGCAGGTCAGCCCCTCGTGGCGCTAGTACATCGAGATGTGCGGATGGTCGAAGTGGTTGGCCGTGACGCCGCCGCGGTTGGACATGAAGTTCCAGCCGGAGCCGTGGTTGATGCGCTGGCGCCAGATCACGTACTTCACGCCGAGCCTGGCCTTGTTCTTGATGGCCCAGGCGGCGATCTCGTCGCCCAGCGCGACGTTGGCGGCCGAGGGCATCGTGCCGCCGGTGCTCATCATGAAGTCGCAGGCGCGGCCCAGGGGGTGCTCGCCGCCGTCGTTGGCGGACCGGTAGCAGCCGACGGAGTACGGCAGGCTGAAGCGCCGCATGACGGCGTCGCGCATGATCCGGGTGCGGTCGGTGATGTTGTCGGCGCCGGTGGGCAGCTGCGGGGCCCAGCTGCCGTCGGAGCGGCGGCCGGAACCGGTGGGGGCGAGCCGGTCGAGCTTGTCCTTGACGTCGCGGATCACGTCCTCGGCCTTCTCGCGCTGGCCCTCCACCTCCTTGGCCTCGTCGCGGATCTCGTCGGTGAGCCTGGACGCCGTCTCCGACGCCTTCTTCCTGCGTTCGAGGCTGCCGGCGAAGCCCTCCAGGTAGGCGCTCTGCTGGGCGGTGAGCTGCTCCATCACCGCCGCGGCGCCCATGTCGCCGGAGAACATCAGCGCGGGCAGCCCCCCGCTGCTGCTGGTCTGGTAGCGGAGCTGGACGATGGAGTCGACCTGCCGCTTGGCCTCGACGTAGATTTCCTCGGCCTTGCCCACGTTCTGCTTGGCGACGGCCTCGGCCTTCTGCGCCTTCCTGAGAGACTCGCGCTTGGCCGCGTAGGTCTCGATCAGCCCGTCGAGTTTCTTGCCGAGTTTGGCCAGGTCGGCGCGGAGCTTGGCCTCGGTCGGCTTGGGTTCGGCGCTTCCCGCGGTGGGGGCGCCGACGGTGAACGCCACGATCGAGCTCAGACAGAGGGCCAGAGCGGCACGCCGACGGAACGTGGGGGACGGGGCCGCCACGAACTCTCCTCTCCTTCCGCCTACCGGGTTAGCTGACGGGTTCGGGCTGGAGGAAGCCCTTCCACCGAAGTGGTCTCACCCCAGGTGCGGTGGTTCCCCGGCTCCCGGGCAAGGTGCCCGGGATTAGGCAAATCAGCGTTTACAGCCGATGTGGGAAGGATAGTAGTGGTAAACAGCAGGTCACGCGACCTCAAGACGAGACCGAGCGGTAATCAGTTCGTGATAACAGAGCGCAGAAGATGTGCAGTCGCCTCGGGCGACACGTCGTTCACGAAGGCGCCCATGGCCGACTCCGACCCCGCGAGGTATTTCAGCTTGTCCGGCGCGCGGCGGACGCTGAACAGCTCCATGTGCGCGTACGACAGGTTGCGGCCGGTGGAGACCGGCGCCTGGTGCCAGGCCGCGACGTACGGCATGGGCACGCCGAACAGCCCGTCGAGGCGGCGGAGCACGTCGGTGTAGAGGGGCCCGAACGCCACGCGTTCTTCGGCCTCCAGCGCGACCAGGTCGGGGACCCGGCGGTGCGGGTAGAGGTGCACTTCCACCGGCCAGCGCGCCGCGGCCGGGACGAACGCCGTCCAGTGCTCGTTCGAGCCCACCACCCGCACCCCGGCCTCCCGCTCCGCGGCCAGGACGTCGGCGAACAGGTCGCCGCCGGTCCGCTCCCGGTGGCGCCCGGCCGCCCCGAGGGTGAGCCTGGTGCGCGGGGTCACGTAGGGGTACGCGTAGATCTGGCCGTGCGGATGGGCCAGGGTGATGCCGATCTCCGCCCCCCGGTTCTCGAAGCAGAACACCTGCTCCACGCCGGGCGTCGCCGACAGCTCCGCCGTGCGGTCGACCCAGGCCTCCATGACCAGCTCGACCCGCTCGGGGGAGAGCCGCGAGAACGACGAGTCGTGCTCGGAGGTGAAGCACACCACCTCGCACCTGCCGGTCCCCGGGCGGACCTCGCTCAGCCCGCCGATCTCCCTCGGTTCGCCCGGCTGGGCGGAGAACGACGGGAACCGGTTCTCGAAGACCACCACGTCGTAGTCGGGGGAGGGCACCTCGGTCAGGTTGCCGGGGGTGGAGGGGCAGAGCGGGCACTCGCCGGCCGGGGGCAGGAAGGTACGGTCCTGGCGGTGCCCGGCCACCGCGATCCACTCCTCGGTGAGCGGGTCGTAGCGCAGCTCGGAGGCGGCGGGCCGGGGCGGCAGGTCACGCCGGTCGACGGCTCCGCGGTCGGCGTCGTCGCGCCGGTCGAAGTAGATGAGCTCCCGGCCGTCGGCCAGGTGGGTGGTCGTACGCTTCATCGGCCGGCGATCTCGCTCTCTCGCTGGGGTTCCGTGACGATCAGCTCGCCCACCGAGGCGGCGAGCTCCTCGCGGGCCTCCTCGGTCAGGCCGGAGTCGGTGACCACGATGTGGGCCTCGGCCAGCTGGGCGATCGTGCTGATGCCGACCGTGCCCCACTTGGTGTGGTCGGCGGTCACCACGAGACGGTGCGCCGAGGCGACCAGCTCACGGTCGGTCTCGGCCTCCATCAGGTTGGGGGTGGTGAACCCGGCGCGGGTGCTGATCCCGTGCACGCCGAGGAAGAGGGTGTCGACGTGGAGCCCGCGTATCGCCGCGACCGCGATCGGGCCGACCAGCGCGTCGGAGGGGGTGCGGACCCCGCCGGTCAGCACGACCGTGCGGTCGGCCCGGGGGGAACGGTGGAAGACGTCGGCGATCCGGACCGAGTTGGTGATCACGGTCAGCTCGGGCACGTCGGCCACGTGGTGGGCGAGCGTCCAGGTCGTGGTCCCCGCGGAGAGCGCGATCGCGGTGGCGGGCCGGACGAGCCGGGCGGCGTGCTGGGCGATCGTCTCCTTCTCCGCCTGCTGGCGCGCCGACTTGGCGGCGAAGCCCGGCTCCTCGGTCGAGCCGGGCCCGGCGGCGGTGGCGCCGCCGTGCACCTTCTCCACCAGGCCGCGCTCGGAGAGCACCTCAAGATCGCGCCGGATCGTCATGTCGGACACGCCGAGCTCGCGGACGAGATCGGCGACCCTGACCCCGCCGCTGCCGCGCACCCGCTCCAGGATCGCCTGCTGCCGCTGCTGGGCAAGCATGCCTCGCCCCCTCACTCCCCGTAATCCACCAGATTCCCCCAAATTACCACGGTCAGCAGGCGATACGGTGTTTGGTCTTGGTGACTAGCCGCTCACAGTCGCTCAAGCTCCGCCGCGATGTTCGCCCTCGCCGCCTCCTCCAGATCGGCGACACGGAAGATCACCGGAAGGTCGAGCAGCGAGCGCAGCACGGCGGCCCGCCCGGCCCTGAACGCGTCGTCGGGCACGAAGCCGTACTCCTCGCGCACGGCCGCCGCGTAGCGGGCGTAGACCTCGGGGGACGCGCCCAGGATCGCCAGGTCCGCGTCGGACAGCACGGCCCCGTCCGCGTCGCCGGGCGCGGGGTCGTGCGTGACGGTCAGCCTGACCAGCCGGGCGACCGTCGCCACGGCCTCCGCCGGCAGCCCCAGCTCCGGCAGCGCCCGCTCGGCCAGCGCGGCGCTCCGCTCCTCGTTGTCGCCGCGCCGGGGGTCGTAGACGGCGTCGTGGAACCAGGCCGCCAGCCGTACGAGGTCCGGATGCTCGGCGTGGCCGGCGAGGGCGTCGACGTGGGTGAGCACGGCCTCCAGGTGGGCGGTCGTGTGGTACCTGCGGTGCGGCTCGTCGTACCGGGTGATCAGTTCGCTGCCGAGGGGGTCGGCCCCGAGACCGGCCAGGGATCGCCAGCGGGCCATCAGCTTCTCGCTCATGTGACGGAGCCTAGGACCGGCCGGTGCCGTGCCGCGGGGGCGGGGCGCGGAACGCCAGAGCCGGGGAAGGGCCGGGGAAGAGGCAGGGAAGGGCCGGGGAAGAGGCAGGGAAGGGCCGGGGAAGAGGCAGGGAAGGGCCGGGGAAGAGGCAGGGAAGGGCCGGGGAAAGGCACGGGAAACACGGTTCACCGGAGCGGGACGGATCGCCGTCCGGGCCTTGTGCGAGCGCCGTTCCGGGAGGAATGTGAAGGTCTGAGCCGGTGAGATCGGGTCCCGTACGGCCCCCGGGAGACCGGGAGAGCGGGAGACGGGACCGGACCTCGCGGGGCCCGGAGGAACCTCGGAGAACCTCAGGGAAGGGGTGGTCGGCATGGGCAGGCGAGCGCGTAAGGCCAAGGCCCGGAGGAAGCGCAAGGCGAACCACGGCAAGCGTCCGGCCTAGCGGCCCGGACCTCCCCGCGTGAGCCGGGCGCGGGCGCCCGGGGAACGGGGAACGCACGCTCAGGCGCGACGGCCCCAGGAGGCCAGCAGCCGGGCCTGCGCGTCGGTGTCGTCAATGTCGTTGTCGTTGTAGGCGGCGGTGTCGTCGATGTCATCGGCGTCGTCGGCGTCATCGGTGCCGGGGGGCGCCTCCGGGGGCTCTCCGGCGCCCGCGGCCTGCCGGTGACCGGGCTCCGCGTGGCTGAACCAGGCGGCGCAGGCCTCGACCAGCTCGGGGTCGAGCCGCTCGTCGGCTCCGATGGCGCGGGCCAGGTCCCAGGTGTGGATGAGCGCGTCGGCGAACAGCTCGGTGACGTACTCCCGGCCGGGCACGTCGCCGAACGGCAGGTGGACGAGGCTGTCGAGGGCGTGGACGCCCGTCGCCGCCTGGACGGCGGGCACGGCGGAGGTGTCGAACGCCTTGATGGGGTCGTCGCCGAGCAGGTCCCCCTCGAAGGCGTCGCCGACCTCGGCGGAGGTCCCCCCGGCGAGCAGCACGGGTGCCCACAGGTTCTCGCCGACCACGTGGTTGACCAGGGCGTGCACGTCCCAGTCGACGCACGGCGTCGGGTTGTCCCACTGATCGGGGCCGACCCGGTGGACGAGAGCGCCGAAGTCGTCCAGCGCGCGCCGGTAAGCCTCGGGTACGTCGATGGTCATCATGCCCCTCCCGATGCCCTCCCGGGTTTCCTCCCGGCTCTCATCTTGACCGTAACCCCTGGACCGCCAGTAGTCATCGCGTCAACGGACATGACCGGCATGCCCGGAGTGCGGCGGTGGGTACGTCCGGGGTACATCTGACCGTGGGGCTTCATTCCGTGGTCATCTCGACGTCAGTAGGAAGTCACGATATTTCGTGAAAATTCGTCTCATGCGCACCACGACTTTCACCCGGGCGGCCGCCGCGGCGGTCACCGGCCTGCTCCTCCTGCCCGCCTCCGTGACCCCGGCCACCGCCGAGTCCGCCAACGGCGGTATCAAACTGACCTTCCTCGGCCGCTACACCACCGGTACCGTCGCCGCCGGAGCCTCGGAGATCACCGCGTACGACGCCGCGACCCGCCGGGTCTTCGTGGTGAACGCGCAGGCCGGGACCGTCGACGTGCTCGACATCCGCGACCCGCGCAAGCCGCGCAAGGTCGCCACCCTGGCCACCCCCGGCGCCAACAGCGTCGCGGTGCGCCGCGGCCTGGTCGCCGTTGCCCAGCAGGCCGCGGTCAAGACCGACCCGGGCACCGTCGCCTTCTTCGACGCCCGGAGCGGGAGGAAGCTCAGGCAGGTGACCGTGGGCGCGCTGCCCGACATGCTGACCTTCACCCCGGACGGCAAGCGGGTGGTCGTGGCCAACGAGGGGGAGCCGACCTCCTACTGCGAGGGCGAGGTGGCCGACCCCGAGGGTTCGGTGAGCGTCGTCGACCTGAAGCGCTGGACGGTGCGGACCGCGGGGTTCGCGAAGTTCGACGCGGAGCGGCTGCGGGCCAGGGGGGTGCGGATCACCGGCCCCGGTGCCACCGCCGCCCGTGACCTGGAGCCGGAGTACGTCACCGTCGAGGGCGACACCGCCTACGTGACCCTCCAGGAGAACAACGCGCTCGCGATCGTCGACCTGGACCGGGCCTCGGTCCGCGACGTCGTCCCGCTGGGGCTGAAGGACTGGTCGAAGACCGGGTTCGACGCCTCGGACAAGGACGGGAAGATCGACATCAGGCCCCGGCCGGTGAAGGGCATGTACCAGCCCGACGCGATCGCGCACTTCCGCGACCGCGGGCGGACCTACCTGGTCACCGCGAACGAGGGCGACGGCCGAGACTGGGACTGCCACGCCGACGAGGTGCGGGTGAAGGACCTGACCCTCGCGCTGCCCGACGCCGAGAACCTCAAGAAGGACACCGAGCTCGGGCGGCTGAACGTGGCCGCCGACTCGCCCAAGGACGCGAGCGGCGCCTACACCGAGCTGCGCGCGTTCGGCGCCCGCTCGATCTCGATCAGGTCCACCTCGGGAGCGCTCGTCTGGGACTCCGGCGACCAGCTGGAGCGGCTCGTCGCCAAGGAGCTGCCCGCCGCCTTCAACGCCGACAACGAGGAGGACGACTCCTTCGACAGCCGCAGCGACAACAAGGGCCCCGAGCCCGAGGGCGTCACGGTCGGCGAGGTGCGCGGCCGGGCCTACGCCTTCGCCGGGCTGGAGCGGGTCGGCGGGATCGTCGCCTACGACCTGGGCGACCCCCGGGCGCCGCGCCTGGCCGGGTACGTCAACACCCGTGACCTCACCGGCTCGATCGAGGACGGCACCGCCGGGGACGTCGGCCCCGAGGGCGTGCTGTTCGTCCCCGCCTCCGACAGCCCCACCCGCCGCCCGCTCCTGGTGGTCGGCAACGAGATCAGCGGCACCACCGCCATCTACGAGGTCCGCTGACCCTCCGCCCGATCCCCTGCCGAATCCCGCCCGGCGACCGCGCCGGACCACCGAGCCCCCCGCCGCGAGAACCTGCGCGGCGGGGGACTCGCCGTCGTACGGGCCCCAACGCCACGGCGGCGCGGGCCCCGCCGCACGAGCTTCGAAGCCTGGTCGTACGGGCCCCGGCGACACGGGGCACGCCGCTAGAAAGCACGGCTCCGGTGCCGCGGGAGGCGGCGCCGGAGCCGTAAGAGGGGCCGGAGCGGGGCCGCCGGGTCAGGGCAGCCGCTGCTCGATCCAGACGATCTTTCCCTTCGGGGTGAGGCGGGACCCCCAGCGGTGGGCGAGCCAGTTGATGAGATGCAGGCCGCGGCCGGTGTCGCTGGTGGTGGACGCCTCCCGCATCACCGGCTCGGACGCGGAGCTGTCGGACACCTCGCAGACCAGCGTGGGCCCGCGCAGCAGCCGCAGCTCGACCTCGCCCTGACCGTGCTCGACCGCGTTGGCGACCAGCTCGCTGACCATGAGCTCGGTGTTGTCGCAGAGCGAGGACAGCTCCCACTTGTCGAGCGTGGTCCGGACGAAACGGCGGGCCTGGGAGGCGGAGCGGCGGTCGGAGGGCAGCGACGTCTCGACGAACTCGTTCTCCGTCAGCTCCGACACCCTGGCCAGCAGGAGGGCGATGTCGTCACGCTCGTGCCCGGGGCGCTGGGCGCTGATCGTGAGGTCGCAGACCTCCTCCAGGTCGTGGTCGGCGCCGGAGAGCAGGCCGCGCAGCGCGCCGATCCCCTCCTCGATGTCCCGGTCGCGGCTCTCCACCAGGCCGTCGGTGTAGAAGGCGAGCACGGTCCCGCCGGGAAGCGTGAACTCCCGCATCTCGGCCGGCTCGTTGCCGATGCCCAGGGGGAGCCCCGGCGGCAGCTCCAGCAGCTCGGTCTCGCCGCCGGGCCGTACCAGGATCGGCGGCACGTGCCCGGCGCAGGCCATCGCGCACCGCCGGGTGACCGGGTCGTAGGTGGCGTACACGCACGTGGCGATCTGGCTGGCGTCCAGGTCCTGGCTCATCAGGTTGAGCCGGAACAGCACGTCGGCCGGGCTCAGGTCCATGCTGGCCAGCGTGCGCGCGGCCGTGCGGAGCTGGCCCATGGTCGCGGCGGCCCTGATGCCGTGCCCCATCACGTCGCCGACGACGAGGGCGACCCGGCAGCCGGGCAGCGGGATCACGTCGTACCAGTCGCCGCCCACCCCGACCAGGTCGCTGGCCGGAAGGTAGCGGGAGGCGATCGTGAGGCCCAGCGGCTGGGAGAGGTCGACGGGCAGCAGGCTGCTCTGCAGGGTGAGCGCGGTGCGGCGCTCGCGGTTGTAGAGCCGCGCGTTGTCGAGGCAGACGCCGGTCCTGGCCGCGAGCTCCTCGGCCAGGTTGACGTCCTGCTCGTCGAAGGGCTGGCTGGTGGGCCTGCGGGTGAAGATGACGAAGCCCAGCACCCGGCCGCGCGCCTTCAGCGGCACCACCAGGAACGAGCTGTCCTCCAGCACCTTCGACACCGTGTCGCGCTTCCAGAACCGCCCGATCTCCTCGGCGGTCCTGCGCCCCAGGCGGGGATAGAGGATCGGGTTGCCGGTGGCCATGCACCGGGCGTAGGGGGTCCAGGCCTCGTAGACGGCCACCTCGTCCACGGGGAAGGCCTTGGCGTACTCGCCGGGGGAGGGGTCGGCCACGCCGACCGCGATCCGCCGCACCAGCGCCGAGCCGTCGGTGGTCTCCTGGGGGAACTCCCCCTCGGTCACCAGCCGGTCCTGGACGAGGATGCCCGCCGCGTCCGCGAAGCGCGGCACGGCGACGTCCATCAGCTCCCTGCCGGTCTCGAACATGTCGAGCGTGCTGCCGATGCGCTTGCTGGCCGCGTTGAGCAGGGACAGCTGCTCGTGCATGGACGCGGGACTGCCCATCCTGAACCCTGGCGTGGCTGGATTCTTGGTGACGAAACGGGACTTCACTCGCTCCACCGGGGTGCGGGAACCGGCGTCCACCAGGTTTCCAGTTCGAGGTCTTCTGCGATGGCGTTGGCGCCGTTGTACCCGGGCGCCGCGGAGACCGAGCCGCCCGGGTGGCTGCTGGCGCCGCAGAGGTAGAGGCCGTCGACGGGGGTGCGGTACTGGCCCATCTCGGGGACCGGCCGGTTGCCGCCCAGCTGGGACGGCTCGTAGGCCCCGACATGATGGCTGCCGCGCACCATGTTGACGCAGTGCCGCTCGATGTCGAGCGGTGTGAAGACCCGTTTCCCCAGGACGGCGCCGTTCGCCAGGTTGGGGGCGTACTCGGCCCACTCGGCGAGCAGCCGCTCCCCGACCTCCTCGCGCCGCGTGTCCCAGCTCGCCGGATCGCCCCCGAGGTCGTACGGGGCCCACGGCCACCAGAACGCCACGTGTTTGCCGTCCGGCGCGTACGAGGGGTCGAACAGCGAGGGGCACGCGCCGTTGCCGGCCAGCCGGTCGGGCAGCTCCCCCCGGTGGATCTGGTCGAAGGTGCGGCCGAGCTGCTCGCTGTCGTCGGCGCCGAGCACCACGAGGAAGGCCCGGTCCACGTCGGGCTCGAACTCGGCGGCCCGGTAGCGCGGCGCCTCGCCGAGCGCCAGATGGAGGGTGACGAGACTGTGCCCGGCCCACTTGTAGCCCTCGACCTTGGCCGCGATCTCCGCGCCGAAGTTCTCCGGGCCCGCCAGCCGCACGGTCTGCGGGGCGTCCACCGCGCTGGCCACGAACCGGCGGGCGGTGAGCACGTCGCCGGTGGCGAGCCGCACCCCGGTGGCCCGCCCGTCGTCGACCAGGATCCGCTCGACGTGGGCGCCGGTGACCACGGTGCCGCCGTGCTCCTCGATGACGGCGCGCAGCGCGGTCGCGACGTTGCCCGCGCCGCCCACGGGCACCCCGAGCCTCGCGATGCGCGAGAGCAGCCGGGGGAAGAAGCTTCCGGTGCCGGGCACGTTCTCGATGGAGATCGCGTGCAGGAAGGACTTGAACAGCACCCTGACCTGGTCGCTCTCGAAGTTCCTGTCGACGGCCTCGTACAGCGACAGCGGCATGTAGCTCAGCATGTCGCGGCCGAGGTCGCCCTTGAGGCGCTCGGCGACCACCGGCGGGGGCAGCGGCCTGGAGTACAGGAAGCCGTTCACCAGGCCCCTGGCCGCCTCGGCGTAGCGCTCGTACAGCTCCAGCCAGCGCGCGGCGTCGGCCTTGGAGAAGCGGGCGAAGGAGTCGGCGGTGCGCTTGGGGTCGGTGTAGACCGTGATCGCCCGGCCGTCCCTGAAGACCGTGGCGTGCTGGGTCTCGGGGTAGACGTAGCGCAGGCCGTATCGCTGGAGCTCCAGGTCGGCGGGGACCGGGCCCTCCTCCAGGAAGTGGTAGCTGCTGTGGGTGTTGTGCCGGAACCCGGGCAGCGTGAGTTCCTGGGTGCTGCACCCGCCGCCCGCGACGTCGTTGCGCTCGACGACCGCGACCGACAACCCCGCCTTCGCGAGGTAGGCGGCACAGGTGAGGCCGTTATGGCCCCCGCCCACGATGACGCCGTCGAACTCCGTCACTTTCCCTCCAGGGGGCCCTTTGACTACTGGTATGGAGGATTGTAAAGAATGATCTATATGCAAACCTCGTGTTTAACAGAGATTTGCCGATATTTCCAGACGAACTAGGACTTCGCGGCGCCGACATGGCGGAGCAGCCGCGCCGGCTGCTCCCCGTACCGCTCCCCGAACTCCTCCGACGCCGGGTCCTCCCCGCAGATCGCGCGGGCCGGCCGGGGGAAGGTCACCCCGGCGTCGGCCGCGGAGAAGAGGGCCGGCAGCAGGCAGGCGGGATCGAGGTCGGCGGGGAACTCGCCCTCCGCCTGTCGCCTGCGCATGTCCTCGACGTCGCCCCGCATGTCCTTCGGCAGCGCGGAGTCCCCCTCGCCGCCGTCCTGCGGCCCGTCCCAGATGAGGATCCGGGCGAGATCGCGGTCGCGCACGGTCGTGGCGACATAGCCGCGCACCGGTTCGGGCAGCGACGGCGAAGGCGACGTTTCGGCGAAGGTGCTCTCCCCGCTCCGCCACTCCGTTCCCGCGTCAGGCACCAGTACCTGCCGCACGCGCGCCGCGTCGACACCGGCATCGCCACGATCGCCGGAAAGTCCCCGCTCAATGCCGCCACGCGCACCCTGGTCGGCCCCGGTCTGTACGAGGCCGTCAACCTGGTCGTCTTGCCGAGGGGCCGGGGCATGTTCATCGCGCCGCACGACCTCGAAGGCGTCCTCGAAGGCGCCTTCGGAAGCGCGGCCCTGCCGCCGCCGCCGGGGATCGGCAGGACCGAGCGGGAGGGCGCCCTGTTCGACAACACCGGCGGCTACGGCATGTGGGCCTTCGGCGCCGAGACCGGCCGCTTCCCCGGCGGCCTCGCCGCGATGAGCGGTGAGCGGCTCGGGGACACCGTGGCCCGGATGGCCGCGGGCCGGCACCCGGACCCGCGCACGCTGGTCACTGTCTCTGCCCCCGAGACCGTCTCGCCGTTGCCGATCCGCACCCCGGTGCCGATCGGCCCCCGGCCCGCCACGACCATCACCCTGCTCGGCGACGCGATCCACAGCATGACCCCGACGCGGGGCATCGGCGCCGACATCGCCCTGCGCGACGCCCGGTCACTCTGCCGCGCCCTCGCCGGCGCCCTGACCGGCGGCGGCGACCCCGTCGCGGCCATCGCCGCCTGCGAGACGGAGATGCGCGAGTACGGCTTCGCGGCCGTGCGCGACTCCCTCAGGGCGGCCCGGCGGTTCGTGGACGAGAACCCGGTGGCCCGGGCCGGATTCAGGACCTTCCCGCGCACCGCCCGGCGCCTCCCGGCCCTGAGGCGCAAGGCCTTCTCGTGAACCCGCGCCCGGCCCCCGGGACGCGGGCCCTTCTCTCCGGGAGGGGCGGCTCACACCCTCCCGGTCACGGCACTAGGCCCTCAGCTGGGTGAAGCGGAGGTGGTTGCCGAAGGGGTCGCGAAGGCCGCAGTCGATCCCGTACGGCCGCTCGGTGGGCTCCTCGGTGAACTCGACGCCCAGGCCCAGCAGCGTCTCGTACGTCTTGCGGCAGTCGTCCGTGCTGAGGATGAGCTGGCCGCCCATCGCTCCCTTGGTCACCAGCTCGCGGACCTGACGCGCCGTCTCCTCGGACATCATCGGGCCGCCCGGCCTCTCCAGTAGGATCTGGCGCTCCGGGTGGCCGGGGACGTTGACGGTCAGCCAGCGCATGCCGCCCAGGTCGATGTCGGCGTTGACCTCCAGGCCGAGTTTGCCGACGTAGAAGTCGAGGGCCTCGTCCTGGTCGAGGACGTATATCTGCGAGTGCGTGATTGCGGTGAACATGCGAATCACGTTACTGGGCGGGCCGGCGGAAAACTTATCCAAAACCGCTGAGTAGGCGGACGCCACGAGCGGCGCGGACGGTCATGCCGGTCACTCGTTCGGCCGCGTCCACGCCATCGTGAAGCACGTCGGCACGCCCACGGCCGCCGCCTCCCTGCGGTACGTCCTCGGTGACCGGCCGACGATGTCGCGGAACGTGCGGCTGAAGGTCCCCGGGCTGCCGAAGCCGACCTGGAAGCAGATGTCCGTCACGCTGCGGTCGGTGTCCCGTAGCAGGGCCATCGCCCGTTCCACCCGGCGGCGCTGCAGGTAGCGGTGCGGCGTCTCGCCGAACGTGGCCCGGAAGGTGCGCGTGAAGTGCGCCTCCGACACATGGGCGATCCTGGCCAGGGCCGGGACGTCCAGCGGCTGCGCGTACGCGCGGTCCATCGCGTCCCGCGCCCGAAGCATGCGTCGGTTGCTCTCCTCCACGGCACGGCTCACGCCGCCATCACACCACGGTTCCGCCCGTCGGGCAGCCTCGTCCCCGCGGCCCCGGCGACGATCTTCCGCGACGCGCGCGATCCCGCCGGAGCCGCCACGCCAGCCGGTGAACGACCAGGAGGGAACTTCCACGGAGACCGTGACACACAGCCCGTCCGAGGATGTCTACGAGGCCACCGGCGACTATGCGCTCCGAGGTCGTCCGAGGCGGGCGATGAGGCCGGAAAACCGGCCGGGAACCCCGTTGACCTCCGATGGATCGGTAACACCTTGGCATCGGACGGAGGGACGGGCGCCGAAAGGCCGGAGGCCCGCGTGGGGCACTCCTCCGCACGGGCGGCGCCCACTCCCGGCACGCCGGCGGGACCGTGACCAGGCCATCGTCCGAACGCCCGGGAAGGAATTCAAGAAAGTCCCGGAAAACGGGCCGGGAAACCATCGGGCACGCAATGGGCGCGGAAGTTCCCGAAGTTTTGGCAAAAGCTGAAAGGCCAGGTCGCCGCATATGGGCTGACCTGGCCTTTCATCATCTGAGCGGACGACGGGAATCGAACCCGCGTAGCCAGTTTGGAAGACTGGGGCTCTACCATTGAGCTACGTCCGCGCGAGCCGGCGTCAGTCTGGTCTAGACTTCATCCGTTCGTCAGGGCGTAAGCGTACCGGAGTTCCGGAGCGTGCGCGCACTCGACTTACCGGGGTGTGGCGCAGTTTGGTAGCGCACCTGCTTTGGGAGCAGGGGGCCGCAGGTTCAAATCCTGTCACCCCGACGCATGCCGGGCATCGGTTCAGACCGATGCCCGGTTCTTCGCGTAAAGGGGCCGAGAGCTCCACGCCGCGCGGACACGTGGGCCGGCGTACGACCGGCGTACGAGACGCGGACCGGGGGGTGCCGTCCACGACCGGTCCCGCCGCGAGTGGCCGATCCCGCGCACGCGACCGATTCACCCGCCGGAAACGTTGCGGCGGGGGCAGAAAGAGGGCCGAAAAAACGGGCGAGCCCGGAGAGTGAGCGCCGGGGAAGGTCAGCGGCGGGGGCTGAAGAAGGCCCAGACGGCCTTGCCGCCGCAGTTGAGGTGGTCCCAGCCCCATCCCTGGCTGTAGGTCTCCACGATGTAGAGGCCCCGGCCGTTCTCCGAGATGAAGTCGGGCTCCTTGGGGGTCGGGACCTCGTCGCTCGGGTCCGTCACGGCCAGGAGCACGTGGGGCGACAGGTGCACCAGGACGAGCGTGATCGGGGTGATCTGCGTCTGACTGGGCGGACACAGCGCGTAACGGACCGCGTTGGTGACGAGTTCCGAAACCACTAGCGCTGCGTCATCGCTGAGCTCCGCCAGCCCCCAGTCGTGGAGCGTCGAGCGTGTCACGTCCCGGGCGGTCTTCACCGAGTCGGCCTGGCTGGGCAGGGGGCACGCGGTGGCGCCGGAGTGATTGGCGTCCAGTAGCTCGTCAAAGCCCACCTGGCGGGTCGCCTGCAGGTAGTCGGCAGCCGATTTTGGCTCCTCCACCATCCTGCCGGTACCTCCCGCTGTCATCGTGAGTCTCCGTACCACTTGAGAGTTTTCAGAGCTTGTGCACCATAAGCCCAATATGCACTAAGCCATCATGGGTCACCGGAACGTCTGCTGCAAGACCCAAATGCACGTGCAGTTGCAGTGTGCAGCCGCATGGGCGGTTAAGACGACGACTTGGCGAATTGGGCAGGGAGTTGAGACCTTGTCATAGCGGCCGGAAGTAGTGACACTGTGTGCGCTGGCCCAAGTACAGAGGGAGGCGAAGTGACGCAGGTTCAACCGGGATCGGGTCCCACAGCTCTGCGTATCCTCTTAGGCTCCCAACTGCGTCGCCTGCGCGAGGCCAAGGGGCTCTCGCGCGAGGAGGCGGGCCATCTGATCCGCGGCTCCGAGTCCAAGATCAGCCGGATGGAGCTCGGCCGCGTCGGCCTGCGGGAGCGCGACGTGGCGGACCTGCTCACCTTCTACGGGGTGGAGGACGAGCACGCCCGGTCGGCGGTGATGGACCTGCTGCTGCGGGCCAACGAGCCCGGCTGGTGGCACCGCTTCAACGACCTGCTGCCCTCGTGGTTCCAGACCTACGTCGGCCTCGAGGAGGCGGCCTCCCGGATCCGCACCTACGAGGTGCAGTTCGTGCCCGGCCTCCTGCAGACGAAGGAGTACGCCAGGGCCGTCATCACCGCGGGGAGCGCGGGCATCGCGCCCGAGGAGATCGCCCGCCGCGTCGACCTGCGGATGCAGCGCCAGCAGGTGCTCGGGCGGCCCGACGGCCCGTTCTTCTGGGCCGTCATCGACGAGGCCGCGCTCCGGCGCCCCATCGGCGGCGCCGACGTCATGCGAGCCCAGCTGGAGCACCTGCTCGACCTCATGCGGCAGCCGAACATCACCATCCAGGTCATGCCCTTCAGCTTCGGCGGCCACAGCGCGGAGGGCGGGGCCTTCAGCGTGCTCCGCTTCAACGACAACGAGCTCCCCGACGTCGTCTACGTCGAGCAGCTGGCCAGTGCCCTCTACCTGGACAAGCGCGAGGACGTCGACCGCTACAGCGAGGTCATGGAGCGGTTGTGCGCGGTCAGCACCACGCCCGGGGAGACGAACGACATCCTGAGGCGGATCATCAAGGAGGACTGAGCGGCCATTGGTCGCTCGATGGTGCCGCTCTGCCCTAGACTGGCCAGCGGCGCTGAACACCCGCCGCTGTGGAGCATGCCCTGATCTCGCGTGTCTCGACGGCTGTGCCAGGTGCCGCTCATGTGGGCGCGGCGCGCGAGCTTGCCGCGGTAGCCGTTACGACTTGACGCGCCCGCGATCACTCAAAGCTTGATCAAGGAGACGACCCCGTGAAGACCGCTGTGGAGGAGCTCAGCCCGACCCGGGTGAGGCTTACCGTCGAGGTGCCGTTCGAGGAGCTCGGCGAGAGCCTGCAGGCGGCGTACAAGAAGGTCGCGCAGCAGGTGCGCGTCCCCGGGTTCCGCCCCGGCAAGGTTCCGGCCCGCATCATCGAGCAGCGGTTCGGCCGCGCCGTGGTGCTGGAGGAGACCCTCAACGACGCGGTGCCCAAGCTGTACGGCCGGGCCGTCGACGAGAGCGAGATCTTCCCGGTGAGCCAGCCGGAGATCGAGGTCACCAAGATCGAGGACGGCGAGCAGGTCGAGTTCACCGCCGAGGTGGACGTCCGCCCCGGCTTCGACGTCCCCGACTACCAGGGCATCGAGGTGACCGTCCCGGTCTCCGAGGTCTCCGACAAGGACATCGACGAGCAGCTCGACGGCCTGCGCCAGCGCTTCGCCACCCTGACCGGCGTCGAGCGCCCCGCCGCCTCCGGCGACTTCGTCGTCATGGACCTGGCCGCCGCGATCAACGGTGTCAACATCGAGGAGCAGCAGGCCAACGACGTCTCCTACGAGGTCGGCGCCGGCTCGGTGCTGCAGGGCCTCGACGACGCCCTGGTCGGCCTGTCCGCGGGTGAGACCAAGGAGTTCACCACCAACCTGGTCGGCGGCGAGAACGCCGGCGAGGAGTCCGTGGTCACCATCACCGTCAAGAGCGTCAAGGAGAAGGTCCTCCCCGAGCTTGACGACGAGTTCGCCCAGCTCGCCAGCGAGTTCGACACCCTTGACGAGCTCAAGGCGAGCATCAGCGAGACGGCCCGCCGCAACAAGCTGATCGACCAGGTCGTCCAGGCCCGCGAGAACGCCCTCGACGCCCTGCTCGACAAGATCGACATCCCGCTCCCCGAGAGCGCGCTCAAGGTCGAGGTCGACAACCGCAAGCACAACCTCGAGCACCAGATCGCCGACAGTGGCCTGAGCAAGGAGGCGTACTTCCGCCTCTACCAGACCACCGAGGAGGAGCGCCTCGCGGAGTTCGACGAGAGCGCCGCCAAGGCCCTCAAGACGGGCTTCGTCCTTGACAAGATCGTCAAGAGCGAGGACCTCGGCGTCAGCGAGCAGGAGCTGACCAACTTCGTGGTGCGCCGCGCCATGCAGATGAACGTCGCGCCCAACACGCTGGCCCAGCACCTGGCCGACAACGACCAGCTCACGCTGGCCATGGTCGAGATCGTCCGCGACAAGGCCAAGAGCGTCATCGGCGACGCCGCCAAGGTGGTCGACGAGGCCGGCAACGAGGTCGACCTCAAGGCCATCTACACCGAGATCAACGGCGAGGAGGCCTCGGAGGAGGCCGGCGAGACCGCCGAGGTCGAGACCGCCAAGTAGTCCCCGGCCGAGCGGAGGCGCCGGGCCCGCCCGCCGCCTCCGCCGCCCGACGCCCCCCGCCGCGATTCCGCGCGACGGGGGGCGTCCTTGTTCTCCGGGGGTTCCCGGAGTTGTCCGGGGGTTCCCGGGCCGGTGAGCACGCCCCCGCCTTCCGGGCCGACGCGCGTGCCCGGCCCTCCGTCCTCCGGTTCCGGGTGGTGAGCGTGCCGCAGAGCGGCGCCTGGGGGTCTGGGGAACCTTTCCCGGCCTCACGTCCCCCTACGGACTTCGCGGGCTCCTGAGCCCTCTGAGGGCCGTCGGCCCCTCTCGCGGCCGACCGGCGCCTTACCTCCTCCCCTCCAGGCCCTCTCGACGGCCGCGACACGCCGTACGGGCTCTGGTTCCGGAGCCTCGCCGGGGCGGGCGGCGCGGGGTTCCGGACGTGGTGGGAAGGCGGTGGGCAGCATGCGCCGTCAGCGAACAGTGCGTTGAGGAGGCATGTCCGGTAGGTGACGCGCGTTAAGGTCACAAGCAAAGCCAATCGATTACGACGCATCGGAAGGTGACGCTGTGACCAGCCCGCCGACCTTCTACCAGCCGACCGGCTCCGGGCCCGAGTCGATGAGCCAGCCGAACGGCTCGTTCAGGCTCGAAGACCAGCTCTATCAGCGGCTGCTGCGTGAGCGCATCATCGTGCTGGGCACCCAGGTCAACGACGAGATCGCCAACCGGATCTGCGCAGAGCTGCTCCTGCTCGCCGCGGACGACTCGGAGCGCGATATCTGGCTCTACATCAACTCGCCAGGCGGTTCCGTAACCGCTGGTATGGCGATTTACGACATGATGGAATATGTCCCTAACGATGTGTGCACGGTCGCGATGGGTCTGGCCGCCTCCATGGGCCAGTTCCTCCTCTGCGCCGGCGAGCGGGGCAAGCGATACGCCCTGCCGCACGCCCGCATCATGATGCACCAGCCTTCCGGCGGCATCGGCGGCACCGCCGCCGACATCGCCATCCAGGCGGAGCAGATGCTCTACGTCAAGAAGACCCTCGCCGAGCGCATCGCGTTCCACACCGGTCAGAACATCGAGCAGATCGAGGCCGACTCCGACCGGGACCGCTGGTTCACGGCCGAGGAGGCCAAGAACTACGGCTTCATCGACCAGGTCGTGCGCAGCGCTCGACAGGTGCCCTCCACGGGCGCCGTCTCCTGAAGGGGCACAAGGTGAGTGAGTTGATCCGGCCGGGAGACATCAACGGCCGCTACGTTCTTCCGTCCTTCACCGAGCGCACGTCCTACGGCATGCGGGAGATGAACCCGTACGCCAAGCTCTTCGAGGACCGCATCATCTTCCTCGGCGTGCAGGTGGACGACGCGTCGGCCAACGACGTCATGGCGCAGTTGCTGACCCTGGAGTCGCTCGACCCCGACCGCGACATCAGCATCTACATCAACTCGCCGGGCGGTTCTTTCACCGCCATGACGGCGATCTACGACACGATGCAGTTCGTCCGGCCGGAGATCCAGACGGTCTGCCTGGGCCAGGCGGCCTCGGCGGCGGCGGTCCTGCTGGCCGGCGGCACGCCGGGCAAGCGCTTCGCCCTGCCGAACGCCCGCATGCTGATCCACCAGCCGTCCACCGAGGGTGGCGGCCAGGGAAGCGACATCGAGATCCAGGCGCGCGAGATCCTCAGGATGCGCGCGCAGATGGAGACGATCATCGCTCAGCACTCGGGCAGGGCACCGGAGGCGGTCCGCAAGGACATCGAGCGGGACAAGATCCTTGACGCCGTCGAGGCCAAGGAGTACGGACTGATCGATGACATCATTCCGTCCCGCAAGAAGCTCGCGAAGGCCGTAGCCTCCTAACGAGGCATATCGCACCGGAACCGTGCCGAATCAGGCACGTTCCGGTGCGACTCGCCGCTAGGGGGCTCACTGAGGGCTCAGAAGACGGTAACGTCGAAACCTAAGCGGGATGACTTTTCGATCGGGTATCGGGCCGGTCGGAAGAAACGGACCGCGGCAGCCAGGGCGGTCCCACGCAAAGGAGTATCTGGGGTGGCACGCATCGGCGACGGGGGAGACCTGCTGAAGTGCTCTTTCTGTGGAAAGAGCCAGAAGCAAGTCAAGAAGCTCATCGCCGGACCCGGCGTATACATCTGCGACGAGTGCATCGACCTCTGCAACGAGATCATCGAGGAGGAGCTCAGCGAGTCCTCTGAGCTGAAATGGGACAGCCTTCCCAAGCCGAGGGAGATCTACGAATTCCTCGACGCCTACGTCATCGGTCAGGACCAGGCGAAGAAGGCTCTCTCCGTGGCGGTCTACAACCACTACAAGCGGGTGCAGTCCGGCGAGCGCGGACGTGACGACGGCATCGAGCTGTCCAAGTCCAACATCCTGCTCCTGGGCCCCACCGGTTCCGGCAAGACACTGCTCGCCCAGACGTTGGCGAAGATGCTGAACGTTCCGTTCGCCATCGCCGACGCCACCGCCCTGACGGAGGCGGGCTACGTGGGCGAGGACGTCGAGAACATACTGCTCAAGCTGATCCAGGCCGCTGACTACGACGTCAAGAAGGCCGAGACCGGCATCATCTACATCGACGAGGTCGACAAGATCGCTCGCAAGAGCGAGAATCCGTCGATCACCAGGGACGTCTCCGGCGAGGGCGTGCAGCAGGCCCTGCTGAAGATCCTGGAGGGCACGACCGCGAGCGTGCCGCCGCAGGGTGGCCGCAAGCACCCGCACCAGGAGTTCATCCAGATCGACACCACCAACGTGCTGTTCATCTGCGGTGGGGCCTTCGCCGGTCTCGAGAAGATCATCGAGTCCCGGGTCGGCCGCAAGGGGATCGGTTTCAACGCGATCATCCGCTCCAAGGAAGACATCGACGGCGCCGACATCTTCGAGAACGTCATGCCCGAGGACCTGCTGAAGTTCGGCATGATCCCCGAGTTCGTCGGCCGGCTCCCGGTCATCACGAGCGTCCACAACCTCGACCGTGAGGCGCTCATCCAGATCCTCACCGAGCCGCGCAACGCCCTCGTCAAGCAGTACCGCCGCCTGTTCGAGCTCGACAACGTCGAGCTCGAGTTCACCGACGACGCGCTGGAGGCCATCGCCGACCAGGCGATCCTGCGCGGCACCGGCGCCCGCGGCCTGCGGGCGATCCTGGAGGAGGTCCTCCTCTCGGTGATGTACGAGGTGCCGTCGCGGCAGGACGTGGCGCGTGTGGTCATCACCCGCGAGTCGGTCCTGGAGCATGTCAATCCCACGCTCGTCCCGCGCGACCAGCTCAACAAGCAGCAGCGCCCGCCGCGCGAGAAGTCGGCGTAGAAGGCCCGCGCGAACCCTCCTGGTTCGCACGATCGGCGCCCCCCACGGGATATCCCGTGGGGGGCGCCGCCGTTTCCGGCCGTCCGGTTCCCGCCGGTGGCCGTACCGGCGGCCGGCGTCCGCTGACCGTGGATCATCTCGCCCACCGGCGAAGTCACGGGCAAAGGGCCCGTACGGCGGTTCGCGGAAGGGCCGGTATGGCGGTCCGTGGGACGGGGAACACGCGGACATCCCTAGACTTGGGCATCGTGACGACGCCAGAGCTGCCCACCCAGTACGCACCCGCCGACGTGGAGACCCGGAGCTACGAGCGCTGGGTATCGGAGGGACACTTCACCGCCGACCCGAGCAGCGAGCGCGAGCCGTACAGCATCGTCCTGCCCCCGCCGAACGTGACCGGTGTCCTGCACATCGGCCACGCCCTCGACCACTCCATCCAGGACGCGCTGACCCGCCGCGCGCGCATGCGCGGCCAGGAGACGCTGTGGCTGCCCGGCATGGACCACGCCGGAATCGCCACCCAGAACGTCGTCGAGCGCGAGATCGCCAAGGGCGGCCTGTCCCGGCACGACCTCGGCCGCGAGGCGTTCGTCGAGCGCGTCTGGCAGTGGAAGGAGGAGTCCGGGGGCCGGATCCTCGGCCAGATGAAGAAGCTGGGCGACGGTGTCGACTGGTCGCGCGAGCGCTTCACTATGGACCCGGGCCTCTCCCGGGCCGTCCAGACGATCTTCAAGAAGCTCTTCGACGACGGGCTCATCTACCGCGCCGAGCGCATCATCAACTGGTGCCCGCGCTGCCTGACCGCGCTGTCGGACATCGAGGTCGAGCACAGCGAGGACGAGGGCGAGCTCGTCTCGATCCGCTACGGCGACGGCGACGACTCCATCGTGGTCGCGACCACCCGGGCCGAGACGATGCTCGGCGACACCGCCGTGGCCGTGCACCCCTCCGACGAGCGCTACGCGCACCTGATCGGCCGCGAGGTGGAGCTGCCGCTCACCGGCCGCCGCATCCCGATCGTCGCCGACGAGCACGTCGACCCCTCCTTCGGCACCGGGGCGGTCAAGGTCACCCCTGCGCACGACCCGAACGACTTCGAGATCGGGCGGCGCCACTCGCTGCCGTCCCTGACGATCATGGACGAGCGGGGAGTGGTCACCGCGCACGGCCCGTTCCAGGGGCTCGACCGCTTCGAGGCGAGGCCCGCGGTGGTGGCCGCCCTCCGCGCGGAGGGCCGGATCGTCGCGGAGAAGCGCCCCTACCTCCACTCGGTCGGGCACTGCTCGCGCTGCAAGACCGTGGTCGAGCCCCGGCTCTCGCTCCAGTGGTTCGTCAACGTCTCGCCCCTGGCGAAGGCGGCGGGCGACGCCGTCCGCGACGGCCGGACGAAGATCCACCCGCCGGAGCTGGCCAAGCGCTACTTCGACTGGGTCGACGATATGCACGACTGGTGCATCTCCCGGCAGCTGTGGTGGGGACACCGCATCCCTGTCTGGTACGGCCCGGACGGGGAGGTCGTCTGCGTCGGCCCCGACGAGGAGGCGCCCGCGGGCTACGTCCAGGACCCCGACGTCCTCGACACCTGGTTCTCCTCCGGGCTCTGGCCGTTCTCCACCCTCGGCTGGCCGGACAAGACACCGGAGCTGGCCAAGTTCTACCCGACCTCCGTCCTGGTGACCGGCTACGACATCCTGTTCTTCTGGGTGGCCCGGATGATGATGTTCGGCATCTACGCCATGGACGGCGAGCCGCCGTTCAGGACCGTCGCGCTGCACGGCATGGTCCGTGACCAGTACGGCAAGAAGATGTCGAAGTCCTTCGGCAACGTCGTCGACCCGCTCGACTGGATCGAGCGCTTCGGCGCCGACGCCACCCGCTTCACGCTGCTGCGCGGCGCCAACCCCGGCTCCGACGTGGCGATCAGCGAGGAGTGGGCCGGAGGCTCGCGCAACTTCTGCAACAAGATCTGGAACGCCACCCGCTTCGCGCTAATGAACGGCGCCGTGACAGGCGAGCTCCCGACCGAGGAGCTGACCGCCGCCGACCGCTGGATCCTCTCCCGGCTCCAGGAGATCGTCGCGTCGGTCGACACCGCGTTCGAGAGCTTCGAGTTCGCCAAGATCTCGGACCTGCTCTACCACTTCGCCTGGGACGAGGTCTGCGACTGGTACGTGGAGCTCGCCAAGATCCAGATCGCGTCCGGGCAGGAGCACACCCGGCTCGTGCTCGGCCACGTCTTCGACTCGCTGCTCCGCCTGCTCCACCCCCTGGTGCCGTTCGTCACCGAGGAACTGTGGCGCGCGGTCACCGGCCGCGAGTCGATCGTGGTCGCTCCCTGGCCGACGGTCCAGGAGTCGCTGCGCGACCCCTCGGCGGAGGAGGAGGTCCTCGCCGTGCAGGGACTGGTCACCGAGGTGCGCAGGTTCCGTTCCGACCAGGGGCTCAAGCCGGGCCAGCGGGTCGCCGCGCGGCTCTCCCTCGCCGGTACGGCACTCGCCTCCCACGAAGGGGCGATCCGGTCGCTGCTCCGGCTCGACCAGCCGTCCGAGTCGTTCGCCGCGACCGCGAGCCTCGACGTGGGCGGCATCGCCGTGGAGATCGACACGGCCGGGACGATCGACGTGGCCGCCGAGCGCAAGCGCCTGGAGAAGGATCTCGCGGTGGCGCGCAAGGAGGCGGCCCAGGTCGCCGCCAAGCTGGGCAACGAGCAGTTCATGGCCAAGGCGCCCGACGACGTGGTGACCAAGGTGCGCTCCCGGGCCGCACAGGCCGATCAGGACATCGAGCGGTTGCTCGCCCAGCTGGCGTCGCTGCCGGCGGCGTGAGTCGGCCGGGGCTCCTCTCATGAGGAGCGCGGACCTGGTTCGAGGAGCGGGTGGACGGCTTCGGACCTGGTTCGAAGAGTGGGTGAGGACCGGCTCCGGACCTGGTTGAAAGAACGTGCGGAGGACGGCTCCGGACCGGTGGCCGTCATGACGAGAACCCAGGGTCTCTTGACCCTGGGTTCTCGTGTTTGAGGGCTGGCGTCCCAGGGAAGACCTAGTTCTTACCGGGAAGTTGGTCATCACAGCCCTGAGGGACTGCTAGAGTTCTTCATGCAGGGCAACGTCCTGCACACTCCTCCAAAAAATCCCGGCAAATCGGGCGTGTCCGCATGATTGGACATCGACCGGATGTCGGAGTAAGTTAGAGGGGTTGCCCTGGAAACGGGGTGGTCGCAATCCTAACGGGTTCGGCGGGATCAAGTCGAGCGATCGGAAATCCGACAGTTTGACACGAAACCGGCACTCCCGATACGATGGTGATACGAAATGGAACGCCCCGGAGTTCTGCTCGGCT
>NZ_JBEOWK010000039.1:0-64362 GCF_040295985.1 Streptosporangium sp. NPDC002524
CGCCTGGACGGCGCCCCCGACGCGCTGGCCGTCATCCGCAAGCTCAACGCCATCACCCCGCCCACCGCCGCCTTCGACGCCGCCTTCTCCTCGGACTGAGGACCGAGGGCTGAGGACCGAGGGTGAGGACCGAGGGTGAGGACCGAGGGCCGAGGGCTGAAGCACCGAGGGCCGAACCCCGGACCGAGGTCCCGGGGCCGAACCTCCGGACCGAAGCCCCCGGACCGACCTCCCCGGACCGAACTCCCGGGCGGGGTCCCGGCCTGGAACCCCAGGTCGGGACCCGCCGGGAGACCCCGATCCGGAACCGAACCGAGACCCCGTCGGGGCGTACCTCCCGGCCCGGACTCCCCGGGCCGGGGTGCCTGACTGAGCCCGCTGACAGAATTTTCTTACGTTGAGCTGCTCTGACGGAAAAATATAGCCCTGAGACATATATCCGTAATATCCGCACAACGTACGATTCCTTGCACAAGCGGGTCGGACCTCCCGGCTCGACCCGCCGCGGGGTCGTCTCCTCCGTTTTAACGACCACGTAATGCCCGCCTGTGACATCCCCTCCGACCGGACGGCCGAAATGGTGATGTCATCGGCGCCGTCCGGCCCCGGCCGGGCGGATGAAGACCGTCATCCCCCAGGAGTCGACTCACCACAGGAGGCCAGATGCGTACGGGAGTGTGGCTGGTAGGAGCACGAGGATCCGTCGCCGTCACGAGTGTGATCGGAGCGCTAGCGGTGCGCGCCGGTCTCGCCCAGCCGACGGGCTGCGTGACGGAACTCCCCGAGTTCAGTAGTGCCGGGCTGCCGGGTCTGGGAGACCTGGTGTTCGGCGGGCACGACATCGTGCCGACCCCGCTGGAGAAGAAGGCGGCCGCGCTCGCCGGGGCCGGGATCGTCCCGGCCAGGCTGATCGAGCCGCTGCGCGACGAGCTCGCCCGGGTCGAGGAGAACCTGAGGCAGGTGCCGCTCGCCGAGAACCAGGCCGCGACCGCGGAGCTGATCAGCGCCGACATCACCGAGTTCCGGCTGCGGCACGGCCTGGAACGGGTCGTCGTCATCAACGTCTCGACCACCGAGCCGGCACCCGAGCCCCATCCGGCCTACGCTGACCTGGACCTGCTGGAGGCGGAGCTGGCGGTCTCCCAGGACCTGCTGCCGCCCAGCGCCCTGACGGCGTACGCCGCCTTCCGCGCGGGCTGCCCCTACGTGGACTTCACCCCCTCGACGGGCGCCCGGCTGCCCGCCCTGGACCGGCTCGCCGGCCTGGCGGGGCTGCCGTACGGGGGCCACGACGGCAAGACCGGCGAGACGCTCGTCAAGTCGGTGCTCGCCCCGATGTTCGCCCAGCGCAACCTGCGGGTCCGCACCTGGTCGGGGATGAACCTCCTCGGCGGGGGAGACGGCGCCAACCTCGCCGACCCCGCCGCCAACGCCGCCAAGGCCGCGAGCAAGCAGCGGGTGCTGGGCGAGACGCTCGGCTACACCCCGCAGGGCGAGACCCGCATCGAGTACGTGGAGGACATCGGCGACTTCAAGACCGCCTGGGACCTCGTCACCTTCGAGGGGTTCCTGGGCACGCCCATGCGCATGGAGTTCACCTGGCACGGCTGCGACTCCGCCCTCGCCGCGCCCCTGATCCTGGACCTGGCCAGGCTCACCGCGGCGGCGCACCGCTCCGGCCGCACCGGGCCGCTGGGCGAGCTGGCCTTCTTCTTCAAGGACCCGCTCGGGGTGGTGCCGCACGCGCTGGCCGACCAGTGGCGGACGCTCCGCGCGTTCGCGGGCACCCTCGGCGGAGAGGAACAGGTCTGATGCCGTCGCTGCGCGACCACGCGGAGCTCGTGCGCGCCCCCGCCGCCCTGTCCGTGCCCGGCGACGTCGTCGCCGGGGCCGCCGCCGGGCAGGTGCTCGGCGGCAGGACCCTCGGCCTGGCCTGCTCCTCGGTCTGCCTGTACTGGGCGGGGATGGCCGCCAACGACTGGGCCGACCGCCACCTGGACGCGGTGGAACGCCCCGAGCGGCCGATCCCGTCCGGCCGGGTGTCGCCCGGCGCCGCGCTCGGGATCGCCGCCGGGCTCACCGCCGCCGGTCTGGCCGCGGCCGGGCTCTCCGGCGGCCGGCGGGCCCTCGCGGTCGCCGTCCCGCTCGCCGCCGCCGTCTGGTCGTACGACCTGGTGGCGAAGAACACGGCGGCGGGGCCGCTGGCGATGGCGCTCTGCCGGGGCCTGGACGTGCTGCTGGGCGCCACCCCCGGGCGGAGCGTCGCGGAGGCGCTGCCCTCGGCGTTCACCGTCGCCGCCCACACGTACCTGCTCACCGCGCTGTCGCGCGCCGAGGTGTCCGGCTCCGACCGGAGCCTGCCGGTGGCGACCCTGGCGGGCACCGTCGCGCTCGCGGTGGCCACCGCCCTGGGACGCGGCGACGCCTCGCCGGAGCCGCAGACCGCGCGCGCGGCGCGGGTGGTGCGGGCCGTGCAGGCGGGGCTCACCGGCTGGTACGCCGCCAGGTTCGGCCTCTCCCAGGCCCAGGCGGTCGCCGAGCCGTCGGCCTCCCGGCTGCGGGCCGCCGTCGGCACCGGCATCGTCGCGCTGCCCGCCCTGCAGGGCGCGCTCGTCGCCCGCAGCGGCGCCACCCGCGAGGGCATCGCGGTCGCCGCCGCCGTCCCGCTCGGCCGGGCCCTCGCCAGGAAGGTGTCCCCCACGTGAGCCCCGGCGGCACAGGCCCGAGCGCCGGAAGCACCGGCCCCGGCACCGTCCCGAGTCCCGGCGGCACCGGCACCGGCACGGGCGCCGGGCCGAGGTTCGGCTACGGCACCAACGGGTTCGCCAACCACCGGCTCCCCGACGCGCTCCGGGTCATCGCCGACCTCGGCTACCAGGGGGTCGCGCTCACGCTCGACCACGACCACCTGGACCCGTACGAGGAGGGGCTGGCGGGCAGGGTCGCGGCCACGGCCGACCTGCTGCGCGACCTCGGGCTCGGCGTGGTCGTCGAGACCGGGGCCCGCTACCTGCTGGACCCGTGGCACAAGCACGCCCCCACGCTGCTGCACGACGAGCGCGAGAAGCGCCTGGACTTCCTGAACCGGGCGGTCGCCGTCGGCGCCGACCTGGGGGCCGAGGCGGTGTCGTTCTGGGCGGGGGTGCGCCCGGAGACGGTCGACGAGGCCACGGCCTGGGCCCGGCTCGTCGACGGCTGCGCCCGGCTCGCCGAGACGGCCGCCGCGGCGGGCGTGCCGCTGGGGTTCGAGCCCGAGCCCGGCATGCTCGTCGAGACGATCGCCGAATGGCGCAAGCTGCACGCGGAACTCGGCGAACCGGCGGCGTTCGGCATCACGCTGGACATCGGCCACTGCCGCTGCCTCGAACCCGACCCGGTCCCCGACTGCGTCACGGCCGTCGCCGGCCACCTGGTCAACGTGCAGATCGACGACATGCGCCGAGGCGTGCACGAGCACCTGGAGTTCGGCGAGGGGGAGATCGACTTCCCTCCCGTGCTGCGCGCCCTGGCCGAGTGCGGCTACCGGGGCCTCGTCGCGGTCGAACTGCCCCGCCACTCGCACGCCGCGCCGCAGGTGGCCGCCCGATCCCTGGACTTCCTGCGCGCCGCCGCCGCAGAAGGGACGAACGCATGACATCGGAACCGAGCACTCAGACGGACGCCTTGCTGGACGCGCTCGACCAGGAGTGGCTCGCCGGCGCCCGGGAGGGCGTCGCCGCCAAGCCCGAGAGCGTCACGCGGCACTTCGCCGCCGCCGGGCGGCGCGCCGGACGGGCGCCGCTGCCGGACGTCCCCGGCTGGACCGCCGACGAGGCCGCGCGGGCCGTCCTGCTCGCCGCGCTCCCGCCGGACGCGGTGGCCGGGCAGGTCGCCGACCTCTACCGGTACGGCGACGCCGACGAGAAGCGCGCCGTGCTCAAGGCCCTGCCGCTGCTGCCCGTCGGCGCGGAGGCGGTACCGCTGCTGCACGACGCGATCCGCACCAACGACACCCGCCTGGTGGCCGCCGCCCTCGGCCCGTACGCCCGCCACCTCGACCAGACCATGTGGCGGCAGGCGGTGCTCAAGTGCGTGTTCATGGGCGTGCCGCTCGCCGCCGTGGACCGGCTGGACGAGCGGGCCGACGCGGAACTGGCCGGGATGCTGGCCGCGTTCGCCGAGGAGCGCACCGCGGCCGGGCGCCACACCCCCGACGACGCGACCGCCCTGCTCGGCCGCCTGACCGGCGAGAAACCCGGCGCTCCGGCCGGTGAGAATTCCGGCGCTCCGGCCGGTGAGAATTCCGGCGCTCCGGCCGGTGAGAAGCCCGGCGACCTGTCTGGCGAGAAGCCCGGCGAGAAGCCCGACCGTCCGACCGGCGAGAACCGTCCGACCAGCGAGAAGGAGGCCTGATGCGGATCTTCGACCCGCACATCCACATGACGTCGCGCACCACCGACGACTACGCCAGGATGGCCGCCGCCGGGGTGCTCGCCATCGTGGAGCCCGCCTTCTGGCTGGGCCAGCCGCGCACCAACCCCGGCTCGTTCACCGACTACTTCGACTCGCTGATCGGCTGGGAGCCGTACCGCGCGGGGCAGTTCGGCATCCTGCACCACGCCACCATCGCGCTGAACCCCAAGGAGGCCGGGGACCCGCGCTGCCGGCCCGTGCTCGACCTGCTCCCGCGCTACCTGGAGAAGGACCGCGTCGTCGCGGTCGGCGAGATCGGCTACGACTCGATGACCCCCGCCGAGGACGACGCCTTCGAACGGCAGCTCGCGATGGCCGTCGACCACGAGCTGCCCGCGCTCGTGCACACCCCGCACCGCGACAAGGCCAAGGGCACCCAGCGCACCCTCGACGTCGTCGCCTCGTCGGGCATCGCGCCCGGCCTGGTCGCCGTCGACCACCTCAACGAGGTCACCGCCGGGATCGTGCACGACTCGGGCTGCTGGATGGGCTTCTCCATCTACCCCGAGACCAAGATGTCGCCGCCCCGCATGGTGGAGATCCTGCGCGAGCACGGCCTGGAGCGGGTGCTGGTCAACTCCGCCGCCGACTGGGGCGTGTCCGACCCGCTGCTCACCCTGGAGACCGGCAGGGCGATGCTGGAGGCCGGGTTCAGCGAGGACGACGTCGACCGGGTGCTCTGGCGCAACCCCGTGGAGTTCTACGGCCAGTCGGGACGCCTGGACCTGTCCGAGGTCGCCGGGGCGCGGGAGGCCACCTTCGAGGGCAGTTCCATCAAGCGCGGAGGGTCTTGATGCGGCTGCTTCACCCCGGCGGGCGGGCGCTGCACCTCAGCTACTGCACCAACGTGCACCCGGCCGAGGACCTCGACGGCATCGTCGGGCAGCTCGACACGTACGCGGTGCCGATCCGCGCCCGCCTCGGCGCCGAGACGCTCGGGCTCGGGCTCTGGCTGGCCGCGCCCGTCGCCGCCGCGCTCGCCGCCGACCCCGCGCTGCTGGCCGGGTTCCGCCGCGAGCTGGACGCGCGGGAGCTGGAGGTCGTGACGCTCAACGGCTTCCCCTACCGCTCGTTCCAGGACCCGGTGGTCAAGCACGCGGTCTACCACCCCGACTGGACCACTCCCGAGCGGCTCGCCTACACCCTCGACCTGGCGAACGTCCTGGCCGTCCTGCTGCCTGACGACGCCGCCAGGGGGTCGATCTCCACGCTCCCGCTCGCCTGGCGCGACCCCTGGGACGAGGAGATGTCCGGTCTCGCCATGAGCAGGCTCGACGAGCTCGCCACCGGGCTCGCCGCCGTCGAGTCCGCCACCGGCCGCGTCGTCCGGGTGGCGTTCGAGCCCGAGCCCGGCTGCGTGGTGGAGACCACCGGCCAGGCGGTACGCGCCCTGTCCGGCGTCGACACCGACCGGCTCGGGATCTGCCTGGACCTCGCCCACCTCGCGTGCGCCTGGGAGCGGCCCGCCGACGCGCTGCGCCGCTACGCCGAGGCGGGCCTGCCCGTCGTCAAGGTCCAGGTCTCCGCGGCCCTGGAGAGCGACGACCCGGAGACCCTGCGCGAGTACGTCGAGCCGCGCTTCCTGCACCAGACCCGCAACGCGGCCGGAGACGACGCCGACGACCTCGACGAGGCGTTCGAGCGGAAGCTGCCCGGACCGTGGCGGGTCCACTACCACGTACCGCTGCACGTCGCACCGCAGGCGCCGCTCGCCACCACCGTGCCGGTGCTCCGCGAGGCCCTCGCGGAGCTGGTCGGCGGTCCCGAGCCGCTCTGCGACCACTTCGACGTGGAGACCTACACCTGGGGCGTGCTGCCACCCGCGCTGCGCCCGCAGACCCCTGACCGGCTCGCGGCGGGCATCGCCGACGAGCTGGACTTCGCCCGCGCCGAGATGCGCGACCTTGGAGTGAAAGCATGACATCGTTGCTGGTCCTCGACGTAGTGGGGCTCACCCCGAGGCTGCTGGCCCACATGCCGAGGCTGCGCGCCGTCGCCGACGGAGGCTTCCAGGCCGAACTCGGCACCGTGCTGCCCGCCGTCACCTGCTCGGCCCAGTCGACCTTCCTCACCGGCGTCGCGCCCACCGAGCACGGCGTCGTCGGCAACGGCTGGTACTTCCGCGAGCTCGGCGAGGTCTTCCTGTGGCGCCAGCACAACGCGCTGGTCGGCGGGGACAAGCTGTGGCACGCCGCTCGCCGCGAGCGGCCCGGCTTCACCGTGGCCAACGTGTGCTGGTGGTACGCGATGGGCGCCGACGTCGACTGGACGGTCACCCCCCGGCCCATCTACCGGGCCGACGGGCGCAAGGACCCCGACTGCTACACCTACCCGCCGGAGCTGCACGACGAGCTCACCGGCAAGCTGGGCGAGTTCCCGCTGTTCACCTACTGGGGCCCGGGGGCGGGAATCGCCTCGTCCACCTGGATCTGCCGCGCCACCGAGCAGATCATGAAGGACCACGACCCGGACCTCACCCTGGCGTACGTGCCGCACCTCGACTACGACCTGCAGCGGTTCGGCCCGTCCGACCCGCGCTCGGCCGCCGCCGCCTCCGAGCTCGACACCGTGCTCGCCCCCCTGCTGGACGCCGCCGTCGCGCGCGGGACCACCGTCGTGGCCCTGTCGGAGTACGGGATCACCGACGTCTCCCGCCCGGTCGACATCAACCGGCTGCTGCGGACCGAGGGGCTGCTGGAGGTCTACACCCAGGACGGCATGGAGTATCTCGACCCCTGGACCTCCCGCGCGTTCGCCGTCGCCGACCACCAGGTGGCCCACGTCTACGTCGCCGACCCCGCCGACATCCCGGCCGTCGCCAAGCTCTGCGCGGGCCTGCCCGGGGTCGCCGAGGTGCTCGACGAGGAGGGCAAGGCGCGGAACGGCCTGGCGCACTCCCGCGCCGGGGAGCTGGTCCTCGTCTCCGAGCCCGACGCGTGGTTCACCTACTACTACTGGCTCGACGACGCCCGGCGTCCCGACTTCGCCAACCTGGTCGAGATCCACCGCAAGCCCGGCTACGACCCCGCCGAGCTGTTCTTTGACCCCGCCGCCCCCGGCGCCGCCAAGCGCAGGGCCGCCGTGGCGCTGCTGCGCAAGAAGACCGGCATGCGCTACACGATGAACGTCGTCGGCCTCGACGCGGGCGCCCGCGCCATCCGGGGCTCGCACGGCCGGCTGCCCGACAACCCCCTCGACGGGCCGGTGCTGCTCTGCTCCGACCCGTCCGTGGCCAGCGACCGGATCGCCGCCACCGAGGTGAAGGACCTGCTGCTCCAGCTGTCCCTGCGCTGAGCGGCTCCCCAACGGCGCCGCCCGTCTGTGCCCATCACCCCCCGGGCGGGCGGCGCTCTCCACCTTCCTCCGGCATGCCGTTCCGGAGACGGCCCGCTCCGGCGGGTGTCACCGCGCCCAGGCCTCGCGGCCGGTGGTCACGTCGGCGCCGGTACGCAGCGCCTCCCCGATCGCCAGGCCGATCAGGTGGTCCTGGCAGCCGTCGGCCAGGGAGTAGGGCTCCGGGGCCTCACCCCGGCACCAGGACGTCATCCGGCACAGGAGCGAGACGACGGCCAGGTCGTCCTCGGAGAAGTGCGCGCCCCGGTACTCGTTGCGGTAGACCACGCGCCCGTCGAAGCTGATGTGGTCGAGTTCGCGGCCCTCCAGGTTCAGGTCGATCCCGGTCTGGCGCCGGATGAGCCGCGACTCCACCGGGGTCCTCGGGTCGGCCAGGCGTACCACGCTGTCGTCCACGATCTCTCCCAGCGAGCCCCGGACGACGACGCGCCGGGCGCGCAGCGGGTTCCACCACTGGTTGTCGGTGAAGTCGTAGAGCCCCATCCCCTCGGCGAACCCCAGGGTGGCGATCGTGGTGGCCGCCTCCTTCGGCGTGGAGTCGCCCGTCCAGCCGTCCCGCGACAGCGGGTCGGCCAGCGGGGCGGCGAACGAGCGTGCCGTCACCGTGGTCTCCCCGAAACCGGCCCCGAGCAGGTGCCGGATCAGGGACACGGCGTGGTACAGGTGCGTCGAGGAGACCTGCGCGGAGGTCACCTGCCCGATGACCCCCTCGCGCACGAGCGCCAGCCTCGCCGCGTGCCCCGGCATGTACGAGTACTGCTCGGCGACCTGCACCAGGCCACTGGACCCGACGGCCGCCCACAGGTCGCGCAGCCCGTCCAGGTCGGCCGCCGGGGGCGTCTCCGCCAGCACCGGCACGCCGAACCCGGCCAGCTCCTTCGTCACCTCGGGGGTGACCGGCCACGGCACCGACGGGATGACGAACTCGGGCCGCCCGGCCGCGAGCATCTCCTCGACGGAAAGGAACGCCGGGACGCCCCAGGCGGCCTCGATCTCGGCGCCGCGCTCCCGCGACCTGGTCACCACGCCGGACACCGACAACCGCCCGGGCAGCTGCCTGGCCAGGCGGACGAAGAACTCCGAACGCCACCCGCTGCCGACCAGCCCGAAACGTCCCGCTGACTGTGAGGTCATCGCACATCCTTGAAAAGGGGGTCCGCGCCGTGGCCTGCCGGGACGGGCCCGTCAGGGCCCGCGTGTCACGACGCGGGTATCGGACAGGAGACTACCCGGACCGGCCTGCGCGCCCCCGGAGCCGTACCCCCTGAGCCGTACCCCCGAAGTGCCGTCAGCCCGCCGGGTGGCGGTCGCGGCGGGTGCGGAGCTTGTGGCGGTTGCCGCAGCGGTCCATCGAGCACCAGCGGCGCGCCCCGGGGCGTGAGGTGTCGAGGAAGAGCAGGGAGCAGCGCTCGCCCCCGCACGTCCTGATCCGGTCGAGGGCCGGTCCGCCGAACACCTCGACGGCGTCGCGGGCCACGGCGGAGAGGAACTGCGCCCCGGTGACGGGGGAGGCCCAGGAACGCTCCAGGGCGGGGCCGATGACCGGGACGGGCGGCGGCGCGGCGGCGGCCTCGTTCAGCGTGGCGAGGTCGGCCGCCGGGAAGGCGCGCGAGCCCGAGGCGGCGGCCGAGGCGAGCCGCTGCAGGGCGGCGCGCAGGCGAAGCGTGGCGGCGAGGTCGCCGGCGGAGACCTGGACGAGGTCGCCCAGGCCCGCCCTGGAGTGCGGGATCCAGGCGGCGAGGTCGCCGGGCGTGTGGAGCCGCTCCCACTGCGCGAGCTCTCCCTCGCCCCCGGTGACGAGAAGCTCCAGGCACAGCGTGCCGGCGTCGAACCTGAAGCTCCTCTTGCCGGGCGCGGTGAGCTCCATGCCGTTTGCCAGGGTCATGGATCAAGTGTAACACTGACACTGGTTAAACCGGTGTCAGCGATGGAGAGGGTACGGCGATGAGCCCTGAGCGTGAGCAGGCCGAGCGTGAGTCGATCGAGCGTGAGTCGATCGAGCGTGAGCTGGTCGAGCTGTCCGAGCGGGCCTGGGAGGCCAACAGGAACGGCGACGCGGAGTTCTACGACCGCTTCCTCACCGAGGCGCCGCTGAGCGTGTCGCAGTGGGGGATCGTGGACGACAGGAAGGCGATCCTGCGGGGGTTCGCCGAGAACCGGAACCCGTACACGCGCACGGACCTGAGCGACCACCGGGTGGTCGTGCTGGGTGACGGCAGCGCGACCCACACCGCCACCGTGGAGATCGACGTGCTCGTCGACGGCGCGGACAAGCGGACCATGAGGGTCTTCGCCACCACCGCGCTGACCCGCCGGGACGGCGAGTGGAAGGCCGCCCTGTTCCAGATCAGCCCGGCGCCCGCCGGGTGAGCCGCGTCCTCGCCGGGTGAACCATCGGAACGACGCGGAGTCCGCGAACCGGCCGGGGAAGCATCCTGTCACCTCTCGAGAGCTGTTTGCACTGTTATAGTCAAGAGCAAACAGTTGGAGGTTGCGTCATGGTCATCCCCCTGTCGCCCGCGTTACCCCGTTATCCCGACCACGCCGCGCCGGGCAGGCCGCGCCGGCTGCTCCTGACGGTCGCCGGCCCGCTGCTCCTGCTGGTCGTGCTCATGGTCACGGTCACGCTGTACGGCGAGCGCCTGCCCGATCGCGTCAACATCCAGAGCTGGGTGATCGACACCCAGCGCACGGCCACCTGGCGGGACTGGGTCTCGCAGCCCCTGTGGGGAGTGGTGGTGTGGCTCGAGGCGCTGTTCGTCGTCTCGTTCCTGTACCACTGGCACATACCTCAGGCCCAGCGGCTTCTGGTGGTCGGCAGTTCCATCGTCGGCGTGACCGTCCCGGTGTCCGGAGTGCTGTGGCTGCTGGAGCTGGCCGGCACCCCGGGTGCCGTGACCCGGCCCGCCTGGCACCTGGCGGTGGAGATCATCGCCACCGCGGGGGCGGCCGCCCTGGGCTGGGTGGCGGCCGGCCCGCTGCCGCCGGCGCCCGTGGTCACCGCCGCGCCGCCGCCGCACGCGCCGGCCATGGCACTCGGTCCGGCGCAGCGTGCCATGTTCGTGACCTCCACCTGGTCGGCGCGCAGGTCGCTGGTCGCCGTGGTGCTGGCCGCGCTCGCCGTGTGGACCGCGCTCGACGGTTCCGGCGCGTGGCAGGGGACGGCGATGCTGGCGTTGTGGGCGGTCTTCGAGGCGGCACAGGCGCGCACCCGCCTGCAGATCGACGACGCGGGGGTCACGGTGAGCACCCCCTGGCTGCCCAGCCTGCGCCGGACGGTGCCCTACCGGATGGTGCGGTTCGCCGAGGCCGGGAGCGAGGCTCCGGCGGGGAGATACAGGCTGGACGACGGGCGGCTGGGCTGGGGCGTCGTCGGCGGGAAGGGGCCGGTGCTCCTCCTGTCGCTCAGTGACGACCGGCGCTTCGTCTACTCCACCCGCGAGGCGGAGACGGCGGCCGCGCTGGTCAACGGATGGCTGGGCAGGGAACGACGAGCGGGGACGGCGTAGTGCTGATCACGGTTGACCCCTCCTCGGCACAGTCGCTCGCCGACCAGGTGGCGGGCTCCGTCCGCGCCGCGCTGGCCAGCGGCATGGCCGCCCCCGGAGACCGGCTCCCCTCCGCGCGCAACGTGGCCGCCACCCTCGGCATCAACCTGCACACCGTTCTGCGGGGCTACCAGCAGTTGCGCGACGAGGGGCTGGTGGAGCTACGCCGCGGCCGGGCGGCCGTCATCACCGGTACGGCCGACCAGTTCCGGCTCCGGCTCGCGGCGGCGGCCGAGGAGTTCGCCAGGGCCGCCCTGCACGCCGGAGCCTCCGACGAGGAGGCGCTCGCCGCGGCGAGGGAGGCGTTGCTCGCCGTGCGGGACTGATCGGCGGGCGAGCGACGCCTCCCTCGACGGCCGTCGCCGGACCGGTGGCCGTCGCCACGGCCGGGTGAGGCGCGCCCTAACGGTAGACGGAGTAGATCGACTGGAGCAGCGCCGAGTTCTCCCCGCCGATGTCCTGCCTGGAGGGCGCGTACGCGTACATGACGTCGCCGCTCCACATGTTGTGGCCCAGGCCCAGCACGTGTCCCAGCTCGTGGATGACGGTGCTGCCGCGCTGCGCGGCCGTCAGGTTGGGGGCGTCGTTGAGATGTACCTCCGCCCCGATGATGGCTCCGTGGTTCGGCGGGACGTAGTAGTGGGTGGCGCGTCCCCACCAGCCGGTGTCGCCGTAGTCGGCCGAGTAGACGTTGACGCAGAAGGCGTCGTTGAGCACGTCGCAGTGGCCCCCGTAGCGGTACCAGCTGTCGATGTTGGGGACGACGTTCCACTTGTACACGGCGGCGTCCGTCGGCCACGCCGCGCTCGAGTAGTCGCTGAACATCACCACCGGGTTCGACCGGCCCAGGTTCCGCCAGTACGAGACCGGGCAGGTGACCGTCCGCGCCTGGCCGTAGGCGCAGTCGCTCGCCGCCGCGGCCCCGACGCCGGGCTCCGTCCGGGACTCGGGGGCGTGCGAGGTCACCTTGACGTTCTTCTTCCCCTCCCTGCGCAGCGAGGCGGCGAGCCGCTCGGGGGCCACGCCCTGCGCGGGCGTGTAGGTGTCCACCCGCACGGTCCCGTCGGGAAGCGTCTCCGTGGCGGTCACGTCCATGACGGGAGTCGTGTTCGCCGGCGCCTTGGCCCGCTCCGCGCGTTCCCGGGCGACCTGCCCGGCGATCTGCTCGTCGGTCAGCTTCGGGTAGGCGGCCAGGTTCGTCTCCGGGCTGCCGGCCTTCGCCGGTGGTTTCTCGGCTTCCATCTTGCCGGGCGCCCCGGGGGAGGGGGAGCCGGGTCCGGTGACGGTCCTGTCGTGGCCGGGGTCGGCGTACGCGCCGGTGGTGGCAGTCGCGACGGCCGCCAGCGCGGCGGCCGAGGCGAGCATGGTACGAAGCCGAAGGGAAGGCATCCGAGTTCCTCTTTCTGAGAACCGGCGCGCGAGTCGATCGCCCTGGGCCGATCGAAGGTTCGTCGCCCGGTTCGGGTATTGGCGATGTGATTGCGGAAGGGATGACCGGAACTGCCGTGACGTGCGGGCATCGATGTCGTGAACCCTGTGCGGAAGGGGACGTGCGGGCATCGATGTCGTGAACCTTGCGTGGAAGGGGGCGTGCGGGCATCGATGTCGCGAACCCTGTGCGGAAGAGGGCGTGCGGGCATCGATGGTCGTGAATCCTGTGCGGAAGGGGGGCGGAAAGGCCGCGGTCGCCGTTCCGCCCGCCCGCAGGCCGGGACGTGCTCCTGCGGAGAGCTCCACCGGGGCGGCCGTTCGTCCGGGCCGCGCGGGAAGCCCTCTCTCGGCGAGGGTGCCGTCGTCCCCGTCGGCGGCGCCCTCACCCCGATTCGCCTGGCGGGTTCCTACCTGGTCCAGTTCCTACCTGGTCCAGGCCGCCTCGCCGTCGACGGTGCGGACGACGAGGTTGCCGTCGTCCTGGAGATAGAGCGTGCCGCCGGGGGCGCTCTCGCCGCTGCTCCACAAGGCCTTGCCCGAGGTGGAGCGGACGACGAGGTTGCCGTCCTTCTGCATGTACGCGAACGCCGAGGGGTTGCCGCCCGTCCCGGTGTGCCACAGCACCCGCTTCGCCTCGTTGAGGAGGACCAGGTTGCCGTCGGCCTGCATGTGAAGGAGATACTTGCGGTTCAGCGACCGGAGGTGGTCACCCGCCTTGAGCGACTCGTCGGTGGCAAGCCTCCAGGACGTGCTCTTCCAGGACCACAGCGCCTTGCCGGAACTCGACCGGATGACCACGTCGCCGTCGTCCCGCAGGGTCAGCCTGACGCCCGTGCCACTGGTCTTACTGGTCCACAGCGCCTTGCCCGAGGCGGAGCGGACGACGAAGTTGCCGTCCTTCTGCAGGTAGGCGAAAGCCCCCGCGCCCGCCGTCCTCGACTCCCACAGCGCCTGCTCCCCGTCACGGACGACGAGGTTGCCGTCCTTCTGCATGTAGAGCCTGAACCGCTGGTTCGGAGAGCGCAGGTAGTCGTCGGCCTCCAGCTTCTCGTCGACGTCGAGGCTGGAGCCGGGCAACGTGGGGGCCCCGACGGCACCGGCCGCCTTCTCCGGCGGCCCGGCCACCGCCTGAGCGGCTTGAGCCGCCGGCAGCACGGCGAGTGCCGCCACCGACGTGACCAGGACGACCCTGGAGAGGTTGAAAGACATGCGTTACTGCTCCTTCTGACCGATGGGATGTCGCCTCGTCCTCGCGGAGGCATGCCGGAGAGACCGCGCACGCGTCGTTCGACACGCGGAGACGTGCGTGGGGAAGACCGTAGGGCCGCGCGTCCACAGGTCACCGACAGGCCGCCGACGTATCACCCACGAAGCCGCCCGCGGGCGGCGGTCAGAGGTGGCGCTCGATGATCTCGGGGGTCGGCGGGTGGCCGGCGGCCGCTATGGCGTCCCTCTCCTCGGCGTCGATGAGGCGGAGGGTGAGGAGGATCTCGGCGGAGCGGCGCCAGCACCGCCTGGCCTCGTCGTCCTCGCCCAGGTCGTGCAGGGCTCGTCCGAGCCCCCACAGATGCTCGGCCTCCCAGTAGGTGCCCGCGAGCCCTTCCTGGTGGTCGAGGGCGAGGGTCTCCTCGAAGAGGACGGCCGACTGCTTCGCCTCGCCCGCCAGCCGGTGACCCTCGGCGAGGTTGCCCAGGGCGGCCGCCGCCGCCAGCCTGTCCCCGCTGTCGTGGAGGAAGGCGATCGAGCGGGTGTGGGCGTCGATCGCCTCCCGGTAGCGGCCGGCGTGCTGGTAGGTGACCCCGAGGTTGGACAGGGCCCCGCCCTGCAGGTAATGGTCGCCGTGCTCGCGGAACCCGTCGAGCGCCTGGAGATAGTGGCCGATCGCGTTGTCGAAGTCGCCCAGCCGCCGGTAGACGCCGCCGAGGCCTTCGAGCTGGGTGGCCGCGCGGTGGTGGTTGCCCATCCGGCGGTAGACCTCCAGCGACCGCCGCAGGTCGTCGATCGCCTCGTGCAGGTGGCCCAGCCGCGACAGGGCCCAGCCCCGGTCGCTGTAGGCGAGGGCGAGATGGTCCGGCTCGCCGGAGCTCTCGGCGGAGCGGACCGCCGTCGTGAAGAGTTCGAGCTGGTCCCCCCACCGGCCCCGGTCGTACAGCGGGAAGGCGAAGGCGGCGGCCAGCGCGGCGGCCACCTCGTGGTCGGACGCCCTGGTCGCCTGGGCGGCGACGGCGAGCACGTTGCACGTCTCCGCGTCGGTCCACAGGTAGACGTGCTCCTTGGTGGTCAACTCCGCGTCGGTGGTCAACCCCGTGTCAGTGGTCAACCCCGCGTCGGCGGTCAACTCCGCGTCAGTGGTCAACTCCGCGTCAGTGGTCAACCCCGCGTCGGCGGTCAACTCCGCGTCGGTGGTCGGTTTCGCGTCAGTGGTCTGTTCCGCGGCAGGGGCGGACGGCACCCGGGCGTCCGCGTCCCGGGGGGACGGCAGCCGGAGGCCCACCTCCGTACGCCATCTCGCCTTCGGGCGGACGAGGGCGGTGGCGGTGCGCGCGGTGGCGACGTAGTGGTGCCACACGCGTTCGACGGCCCGCGCCAGGTACTCCCGGCTCTCCTGCTCCGCGGCCCTCTCGCGGGCGAACAGGCGCAGCAGGTCGTGCATGGTGTACCGGCCGGGGGCGGGGGTCTCCACCAGTTGCATGTCCACGAGCCGGTCGAGGAGGGCCTCGGCCCGCTCGTCCGGGACGGCGGCGAGGGCCGCGGCCACCGGGACGGAGACGTCGGGGAGGTCGAGCACGCCGAGCAGGCGGAAGACGCGGGCGGCGTCGGCGTCGTCGTGGTTCGCCGTCAGGTCCCGGTAGCTGACCAAGAAACTCGCCCGGACGGCGTGGTCGTCCACCCTGAGCTCCGACAGGCGGCGGTGCTCGGCGGCGAGCCGGCCCGCGAGGGTGGAGATCCGCCAGGTGGGCCGGTTGGTGAGCCGGGCGGCGGCGATGCGCACGGCGAGCGGGAGGTTCCCGCACTGCCGTACGACCTCGGCGGCGGCTCCCGGCTCCTCGGCGACCCGGGCGGAGCCGACCAGGCGGGCGAACAGCGACAGCGCCTCCTCGTCCGGCAGCATGCCCAGCCGCTGGTGCGTCACCCCGTCCAGCGAGCCGAGCCCCCTGCGGCTGGTGACCAGCACTCCGCAGCCGTCGCCGCCCGGCAGCAGCAGCCGTACCTGCGCCGCGTCACGGGCGTTGTCCAGGACGACGAGCACCCGCCTGCCGCTGGTGAAGGACCGGAAACGCCCGGCGGCCTCCTCCGCCTCGGTGGGGATGGTGGAGTCGGCCGCGCCGAGGGAGCGCAGGAACCGCCGGAGCACCTCCTGCGGTTCCAGCGGCTCCGCGTTCGGGGTGGCGCCGTGCAGGTTGACGTAGAGCCGGCCGTCGGGGAACCGCTCGGCGACCCCGTGCGCGGCGTGCACGGCCAGCGCCGACTTGCCCGTCCCGCCCGCGCCGACGACGGCGACCCTCCTCGGCCCGTCTCCCGTGAGCACGTCGTGCAGAAGGCGCAGCTCGCTCCGGCGGCCGACGAACGTCGCCGCGTTCGCCGGAAGCTCCGAGGGGACCGGGGGACCGTCGCCACCGTCGCCGCTGCCGCCACCGTCGCCGCTGCCGTCCGCCCGCGCCGTCTCGCGCGCGGAGGGGGTGATCGCCGTCCTGGTCCCGGCGGGGGAGAGGGCCAGCTCCGGGTCGTCGGAGAGGATGGCCCGGTGCAGGCGGCGCAGCTCGCCGCCGGGATCGACGCCCAGCTCGTCGCGGAGCAGCGTGACGACGCTCTCGTACGCCCGCAGCGCCTCGGCCTGCCGCCCGGACCGGTGCAGGGCGAGCATCAGCTGGGCCCAGAACGGCTCGCGCAGCGGGTGGGTGGCGGTGACCGTCCGGAGTCCGGCGATCAGCTCGTCGTGGCGGCCGAGCCGGAGACCCACGTCGAACCAGCGCGCCTGCGCCCGCAGGTGCTCCTCGGTCAGCCACGCCACCTCGGCCTGGTGCAGGGAGGCCGACGGCACGTTGGCCAGGATGGGCCCCCGGCCCAGCGTGAGAGCCCGCCCGAGCAGGGCGCCCTCCTCCTCGGCGTCGCCCGCCTCCGCCGCGCGGCTCACGAGGTCCTGGAACCGGGCGACGTCAAGGGTGTCCGGGGTCGCCTCGATGCTGTAGCCGTGATCGCGGGTCCGGATCGGGGAGGGGCCGCCGAGACCGGCCTGGAGGGTGCCGCGCAGCCGGCCGACATGGGCCTGCACCGCCGCGCGCGCTCCCTCCCGCTCCGCGCCGCCGTCCCAGATCCGCTCGATCAGCAGGTCGAACGAGACCGGCCGGTTGGCGTGCAGCAGCAGCGTCGCCAGCACGACCCGCTGCTTGACCGCCGAGACCGGGACCACCAGGCCGTCGCGTGTCACCTCCAGCGGTCCCAGGACCCCGAATCGCACTTCTCCGCCTCTGGTCACCCGTTCCCCCGTCTGACCTGGTGTTTCGAAGCCGCTGTGGCGGCCGTCCCGTCACGGGCCACGCGCTCCCCGGGCCCGTCCGGTGCTCCCTCGTGCGCACCTTCAGGACCGGCACATGGCTCTGTTCCAGGACTCACCCCCGTATATCGGTGAATGTCGTACCACCTTAGGAGCGGGGCAGACGGCGAGAAGATCTTTCGCGGAAACCCGGGACGTCGCCCGCACGGGATCGGGCGGCGGGGCACCGCGCGGGGTCCGGCGGGCCCGCGGGTTGACGCAACCAATTGGTTGCCATATGTTGAGTAGCAACCAAGTAGTTGCTACTCAAGGAGATAGACATGACATTCCCCGACAGGATCGAGCGCACGGTCCAGCTGGCCCACCCGCCGGAGCGGGTCTGGGCGGCGCTGACCACCGCCGAGGGCCTGGGCACCTGGTTCGGGAACCGCGCCGAGGTCGACCTGCGCGTCGGCGGCGAGGCCAAGCTCAGCTGGGACAGCGGCGACACCGCCGTCCTCACCATCGAGCGCCTGGAGCCGCCGCGCGTCTTCGGCTACACCTGGCCGGTCGCCGGCCTTCCCGACGGCGACCCGAGGCGCACGTACGTGGAGTTCACGCTGGAGCCGACCGGCGCGGGCACCACGCTGACCATGGTCGAGAGCGGGTTCGCGCAGGTGCCGGACGCCGAAGTCCACAGGGCGGCCCACTCGGGCAACACCACGGGCTGGACGAACGAGCTGGGCGAGCTGGTCGCGTACCTCGACGGACATGCCTGACCTGGAGGCGGTGGCGCAGGAGGTCTTCACCGCCCTCGCCGATCCGAGCCGGCGGGGGATCCTCGCCGCGCTCGCGGCCGGGGGTCCGGCCACCGCGACGGATCTGGCCGCCCAGCTGCCGATCACCCGGCAGGCCATCGCCAAGCACCTCGCCCTGCTGGCCGAGGCGGGGCTGGTGGTGGCCGAGCCGGGGGAGCGGCGCCGGGTCCGCTACCGGCTGGACTCCGCGCCCATGAAGGTGGCGCAGCGGTTCCTCGCGGTGCTCGCCCGCGACTGGGACGGCCCGCTGGCCGCCCTGCGGGACGGATTGAAGTGAGAACCGTCTTCCCCTGGGCCGGCCCTTCCTCGGCCGGCCCTTCCCGGGCCGGGGCGTAGGGGAGGCGTCAAGCCTCGGGGCCGGGGCGTATGGGACCCGTCAAGACCCGCAAGAAGGGCGGAAAACGGCGGTTTCCTTACATATGCACCGCCCGTCGGGTGGTGACGAGTGAACCCCGGATTCGAGGAGTGGGGATGGCAGACGTCATCTTCGTCGCCCTGACGATCGCGATTTTCGCGATCCTCGGGCTGGTCGTCAGGACGGTGGAACGGTTGTGAGTGCCGTCAACGCCGTCGGTCTCGTCGTGGTCGCCGGTTTGGTGATCTTCATGGTCGCGGCCCTGCTCTTCCCGGAGCGTTTCTGATGAGGGAGCGCTCCTGATGTCCTCGACCATGGCCGGGATCCTGTTCATCGGATCCCTCGTCGTCGCCCTCGCGCTGGTCCACCGGCCGCTGGGCGACTACATGTACCGCGTCTACAGCGGTACGAGACACCTCGCCGCCGAGCGGGTGATCTACCGGCTCGTCGGTGTGCGGCCGGACGCCGAGCAGAGGTGGGGCGTCTACGCCCGCGCCCTGCTGGCGTTCTCGGCGATCTCCATTTTGTTCCTCTACGGGCTGCAGCGGCTGCAGGACAGGCTGTTCCTGTCGCTGGGGTTCGCCCCGGTGCCCGACCACGTCGCCTGGAACACCGCCGTCAGCTTCGTCACCAACACCAACTGGCAGGCGTACTCGGGCGAGTCGACCATGGGCCACCTGGTGCAGATGTCCGGCCTGGCGGTGCAGAACTTCGTGTCCGCCGCGGTGGGCATGGCGGTGGCGATCGCGCTGGTCCGCGGCTTCGCCCGTAAGAGGACCGACGAGCTCGGCAACTTCTGGGTGGACCTGGTCCGCGGCACCGTCCGCATCCTGCTGCCGCTCGCCGTCGTCGGCGCGGTCGTGCTGCTGGCGGGCGGCCTGATCCAGAACTTCGCCTCCCCGCACGAGGTGACCACCCTGACCGGCGGCACCCAGGCGATCACCGGCGGCCCGGTGGCGAGCCAGGAGATCATCAAGGAGCTGGGCAACAACGGCGGCGGGTTCTACAACACGAACTCGGCCCACCCGTTCGAGAACGCCACCTCCTGGACCAACTGGGTCGAGATCTTCGCGATCTTCCTGATCCCGTTCGCGCTGCCCCGCACGTTCGGCCGCATGGTCGGCGACACCCGGCAGGGCTACGCGATCGTCGCGATCATGGGAACCCTGGCGCTCGCGAGCGTCGCGCTGCTGACCGGGCTGGAGATCGCCCACGGCGGCACGGTCCCGCAGGCGGTCGGCGCGGCGATGGAGGGCAAGGACGTGCGCTTCGGCGTGCCCAACTCCGGCACCTTCGCCGCCGCCACCACGCTCACCTCCACCGGCGCGGTCAACTCCTTCCACGACTCGTTCACCGCGCTCGGCGGCATGCTCACGATGTTCAACATGATGCTCGGCGAGGTCGCCCCCGGCGGCGCGGGCGCGGGCCTGTACGGCATGCTCGTCCTCGCCGTGATCACGGTCTTCGTGGCCGGGCTCATGGTCGGCCGCACCCCCGAGTACCTGGGCAAGCGGATCGGCTCCCGCGAGATCAAGTTCGCCGCGATGTACTTCCTGGTCACGCCGCTGCTCGTGCTCACGGGCACGGCGCTGGCGATGGGCTCGGCCGAGCAGCGGGCGAGCATGCTCAACGGCGGCCCGCACGGCTTCTCCGAGGTGCTGTACGCCTTCACCAGCGCGTCCAACAACAACGGCTCCGCGTTCGGCGGCATCACCGTCAACACGCCGTGGTACGACGTGGCCCTCGGCCTGTGCATGGCCTTCGGCCGCTTCCTGCCGATCATCTTCGTTCTCGCCCTGGCCGGGTCCCTGGCCAGGCAGGCGCCGGTGCCCGTCTCCGCGGGCACGCTGCCCACGCACCGCCCGCAGTTCGTCGGCATGGTCGTCGGCGTGACGGTGATCCTCGTCGCGCTGACCTTCCTGCCCGCCCTGGCGCTCGGCCCGCTCGCGGAAGGAATCCAGTGATGCCCACCCAGACGCTCGAAGCGCCGGGCCGGCCCCCCGCCCCCAAGGACGATAAGAAGGACGGAAAGGTGGGCGGCGGCCTCCTCGACCCCAGGCAGCTGGTCACCTCGCTGCCCGAGGCGGTCAGGAAGCTGAACCCGGCCACGCTCTGGCGCAACCCGGTGATGCTGATCGTCGAGATCGGCGCGGTGTTCACCACGGTGCTCGCCGTGCTCACCCCGTCGTTCTTCGCCTGGGCCACCGTGGTGTGGCTCTGGCTGACGGTGATCTTCGCCAACCTGGCCGAGGCCGTCGCCGAGGGGCGCGGCAAGGCCCAGGCGGCCACGCTGCGCGCCGCCAAGCGCGACACCACGGCGCGGCGGCTGCGCGGGCGCGACTCCGCCGAGTGGGACGTCGTCGGAGCCCCCGAACTGCTGCGCGGCGACTTCGTCGTCGTGGAGGCCGGGGAGATCATCCCCGGTGACGGCGACGTGGTCGACGGCATCGCCTCGGTGGACGAGTCGGCCATCACCGGCGAGTCCGCGCCGGTCATCCGCGAGTCGGGCGGCGACAGGTCGGCGGTGACCGGCGGCACGAAGGTGCTGAGCGACCGGATCGTCGTCCAGATCACCCAGCGGCCCGGCGAGAGCTTCATCGACCGGATGATCGCCCTGGTCGAGGGCGCCGACCGGCAGAAGACGCCCAACGAGATCGCCCTCAACATCCTGCTCGCCGCACTGACGATCATCTTCCTGGTCGCCACCGCGACCATGCAGCCGCTGGCGATCTACGCCAAGGCCCAGAACCCCGGCGTACCGGACTCGCTCGCCCTGACCGGGGACGGCGTCACCGGCATCGTGCTCGTCGCGCTGCTGGTCTGCCTCATCCCGACCACCATCGGGGCACTGCTGTCGGCGATCGGCATCGCGGGCATGGACCGACTCGTCCAGCGCAACGTCCTCGCGATGAGCGGCCGCGCGGTCGAGGCCGCCGGGGACGTCAACACCCTGCTGCTGGACAAGACCGGCACCATCACGCTGGGCAACCGGCAGGCGTCGGAGTTCCTCACCGCCCCCGGCGTCTCCGCCGACGAGCTGGCGACGGCCGCGCAGCTGGCCAGCCTCGCCGACGAGACCCCCGAGGGCCGTTCCATCGTGGTCTACGCCAAGCAGGCGTACGGCCTGAGGGAGCGCGAGCCCGGGGAGCTCGCGCACGCCGGGTGGGTCGGGTTCACCGCGCAGACCCGGATGAGCGGCGTCGACCTCGACGGCCGCCAGGTCCGCAAGGGCGCCGCCACCGCCGTGATGAAGTGGGTACGCGAGCACGGCGGCCACCCCACCGACGAGGTGGGGAGCATCGTCGACGCCGTCTCCGGCTCCGGCGGCACCCCGCTGGTCGTCGGCGAGGTCGTCGAGGGGAAGGCGCGCGTCCTGGGCGTCGTCCACCTCAAGGACGTCGTCAAGCAGGGCATGCGCGAGCGCTTCGACGAGATGCGCAGGATGGGCATCCGCACCGTCATGATCACGGGCGACAACCCGCTGACGGCGAAGGCCATCGCCGACGAGGCGGGCGTGGACGACTTCCTCGCCGAGGCCACGCCCGAGGACAAGCTCGCCCTGATCAGGTCGGAGCAGGAGGGCGGCAGGCTGGTCGCGATGACCGGTGACGGCACCAACGACGCGCCCGCGCTCGCGCAGGCCGACGTCGGGGTGGCGATGAACACCGGCACCTCGGCCGCGAAGGAGGCCGGCAACATGGTCGACCTCGACTCCAACCCGACCAAGCTCATCGAGATCGTCGAGATCGGCAAGCAGCTGCTCATCACCCGCGGCGCGCTGACGACCTTCTCGATCGCGAACGACGTCGCCAAGTACTTCGCGATCATTCCCGCGATGTTCGCGGCGGTCTACCCGGGCCTGGACGCGCTGAACGTGATGCGCCTGTCCAGCCCGCAGTCGGCGATCCTGTCCGCGGTCGTCTTCAACGCGCTCGTCATCGTCGCGCTGATCCCGCTCGCCCTGCGCGGCGTGCGCTACCGCCCCTCCAGCGCGTCGAAGCTGCTCAGCCGCAACCTCTACGTCTACGGCCTGGGCGGCATCGTCGTGCCCTTCGTCGGCATCAAGCTGATAGACCTTCTCATCCAGTTCCTTCCGGGGATGTCTTAAATGGAACGCCTGCCCAGCTGGATCCGCCAGCACCTCGCCGCGCTCCGCGCGCTGCTCGTCCTCACCCTGGTCACCGGGGCCCTCTACCCGCTGGTGATCACCGGCGTCGCCCAGGCCGTGTTCAACGGCGGGGCCAACGGCTCCCTCGTCCGGAAGGACGGGAGGAACGTGGGCAGCGCGATCGTCGGCCAGAGCTTCACCGACGCCGACGGCAGGCCGGTCGGCAGGTACTTCCAGAGCCGGCCGTCGGCGGCCGGTGACGGCTACGACATGCTCTCCACCGCCGCGAGCAACCTCGGGCCCGAGGACGTCGTGGACATCCCGGGGCCCGACGGGAGACAGAGCCTGCTCACCCAGGTCTGCGCCCGCTCCAGGGCCGTCGGGGAGCTGGAGGGGGTGAGCGGCGCCCGGCCGTACTGCACGCCGGACGGGGTGGGCGCCGTGCTGAAGGTCTTCCCGGCCGTCGGCACCCCCACCAGGGCCGTCAGCGTCAACCAGGCCTGCCCCGCGACCCCGTTCGTCGCCGAGTACCTCGGCGTGAGGGTCGAGTGCGGCACGCCCGGCGAGGACTACGCGGCCGGGCGCACCGTCCCGGTCCGGGGCACGGCGAGGGCCGTGGTGCCCGCCGACGCGGTCACCGCGAGCGGCTCCGGCCTCGACCCGGACATCTCCGTCGCGTACGCCGACCTCCAGGCGGCGCGCGTCGCCAGGGAGCGCGGCATGCCCGTGGAGACGGTGCGGCGGCTGATCGCGGCGAACACCACCGGCCGCTCCCTCGGTTTCATGGGAGAACCGGCGGTGAACGTCCTCGAACTCAACCTGGCCCTCGACCGATGAGCAGGGGGCGAGGGCGGCTGCGCATCTATCTCGGAGCCGCGCCGGGTGTCGGCAAGACGTACACGATGCTCTGCGAGGGCCGGCGCCGCCTCGCGAGGGGCACCGACGTCGTCGTGGCCTTCGTCGAGACCCACGGCCGCCCTCGCACCGCGGAACTCCTCGACGGCCTGGAGGTCGTCCCGCGCGCGAGCATGATCCACCGGGGGAGCGCGTTCACCGAGCTCGACGTGGACGCCGTCGTCGCCAGGAGGCCCGCGGTCGCCCTGGTCGACGAGCTCGCCCACACCAACGTGCCGGGCTCGCGCAACGCCAAGCGCTGGCAGGACATCGAGGAGATCCTCGACGCGGGCATCGACGTCGTCTCCACCGTCAACATCCAGCACCTGGAGTCGCTCAACGACGTGGTCGAGGAGATCACCGGGGTGGTCCAGCGCGAGACGGTGCCCGACGAGGTGGTGCGCCGCGCCGACCAGGTGGAGCTGGTGGACATGGCCCCCGAGGCGCTGCGGCGGCGGATGGCCCACGGCAACGTGTACGCGCCGGAGAAGGTCGACGCGGCCCTGTCGAACTACTTCAGGGTCGGCAACCTGACCGCGCTGCGCGAGCTGGCGCTGCTGTGGGTGGCGGGCAAGGTCGACGACCAGCTCGACCGCTACCGCGCCGAGCACGGCATCGCGGGCACCTGGGAGGCGCGCGAGCGCGTCGTGGTCGCGCTCACCGGCGGCCCGGAAGGCGACACGCTGGTACGGCGGGCCGCCAGGATCGCGGGCCGGAGCAAGGGGGCCGACCTGCTGGCCGTGCACGTCACGCGCGCCGACGGCCTCGCCGGGGCCGACCCGGCGAGCACGGCCCGCCAGCGCACGCTGGTGGAGGACATGGGCGGCACCTACCACCAGGTCGTCGGCGACGACGTGCCGGGCGCCCTGCTCGACTTCGCGCGCGGCGTCAACGCCACCCAGCTGGTGCTGGGGGCCTCCCGGCGCGGCCGGTTCGCCCAGATCCTCTCCCGGGGGGTCGGGGTGACCACGACCGCGCGGTCCGGGTCCATCGACGTCCACATGATCACCCACGACGGGGTGCGGCGGGGGCGCGACCGCGCCCCGTCGCGGGCCGCGCTGACCCGCACCAGACGGGTGGCGGGCTGGGTCCTCGCGATCCTCGGGCTGCCGCTCCTCGCCCTGGCGCTGCTCCCCTTCCGCGACAACGTGAACCTGCCGAGCGACATACTGCTCTTCCTGCTCATGGTGGTGGTGGTCGCCCTGGCCGGAGGCATGTGGCCGGCCGTCACCGCCGCCGTCCTCGGCTTCCTGCTGCTCAACTACTTCTTCACGGCGCCGGTCGACCGCTTCACCATCGCCGATCCGGAGAACCTGTTCGCGCTGAGCGTCTACGTGCTGGTGGCCGTCATGGTGAGCGCGGTGGTGGACGTCGCCGCCCGCCGTACGCGGGAGGCGGCCCGCGCCCGCGCCGACGCCGAGGTCCTCTCCACCCTGGCCGGGCACGTGCTCCGCGGCGAGCACGCGCTCGCCTCGCTGCTCGCCCGGCTGCGGGAGACCTTCGGGCTCGCCTCGGTCACCCTGCTGGAACGCACCGGCGAGCAGGGGCCCGACGACCAGTCCGACCCCGAGGCGTGGCGGATCGTGGCCACCGCCGGTGAGACGCCCTGCACCTGCCCGGGGGGCGCGGACACCGACGTGGTCATCGACGAGCGGCTCGTCCTGGCCATCCGGGGCAGGCTGCTGGAGGCGTCCGACCGGCGGGTGCTGGAGGCGTTCGCCGCCGAGGCGGCGGTGGCGCTGCGCCAGGACCGGCTCGCGGCGGAGGCGGAGCAGGCCAGGCCGCTGGCCGAGGCCGACAGGATGCGCACCGCGCTGCTCGCCGCCGTCAGCCACGACCTGCGCACCCCGCTCGCCTCGGCCAAGGCGGCCGTGGAGAGCCTGCGCAACACCGGCATCGACTGGTCGCCGCAGGACAGGGAGGAGCTGCTCGCCACCGCCGACGAGTCCCTCGCCAAGCTGGACCGCCTCGTCGCCAACCTGCTCGACATGAGCCGCCTGCAGGCCGGGGTGCTCGGGCTGAGGCTGGAGCCGACCGCGCTGGAGGAGATCGTGCCGCGCGCCGTCGACGACCTCGGCCCCCTGTCGTCGCGGATCGAGGTGGACCTCTCCGTCGAGCTGCCCGAGGTCGTCGCCGACCAGGCGCTGCTGGAACGGATCCTGGTCAACCTCATGTCCAACGCCGTCCGCTACAGCCCCGAGGACCGGAAGGTCCTCGTCATGGCCGGGGAGTACGAGGACCACGTGGAGATCCGCGTCGTCGACCGGGGCACGGGCATCCCGCGCGACGCCTACGACCGGGTCTTCATGCCCTTCCAGCGGCTCGGCGACCGCGACAACCACACCGGCGTCGGCCTGGGCCTCGCGCTCTCCCGGGGGCTCGCCGAGGCGATGGCCGGAACCCTGCTACCGGACGAGACACCAGGGGGTGGTCTCACCATGATCCTGACACTTCCCGTTTCCTCCCGCGCGCGTGCGCGCCCCGCGGGGGAACCTTTCTCTCGTGGGCGCCTTGCGGGGGAACTTTCCTCCCGGGAGCGTCCCGAGGTGGAACTTTCCTCTCGTGAGCACCTCGCGGGGGGACCTTCCTCCCGGGAACGCCCCGCGGGGGAACCCTCCTCTCGCGAGCGCCTTGCGGGGGAACCTTCCTCCCATGAGCGTCCCGCGGGGGAATCTTCCTCCCGTGAACGCCCTGCGGGGGAACGGCCATGACCCGCGTCCTCGTCGTCGACGACGAGCCCCAGCTCCTGCGCGCCCTGCGCATCAACCTCGCCGCGCGCCACTACGACGTGGCCGTGGCCCCCGACGGCGGCGGGGCCCTGCGCCAGGCCGCCGACTGGCACCCCGACCTGGTCGTGCTCGACCTCGGCCTGCCCGACCTCGACGGGATCGACGTCATCCACGGCCTGCGCGGCTGGACCACCGTCCCGATCATCGTGCTCTCCGGCCGTACGGGGGGATCCGACAAGGTCGACGCGCTGGACGCCGGGGCCGACGACTACGTCACCAAGCCGTTCGGCATCGACGAGCTCCTCGCCCGCATCCGGGCCGTCTCCCGGCGCAGCGCGCTGCACGACGCGGAACTCGCCGAGATCCACGTCGGCGACCGGGTCGTGGACCTGGTCGACAAGACCGTCTCCGGCGGCGTACGGCTCACACCCACCGAGTGGCACCTGCTGGAGATCCTGGTCCGCAACCCCGGCAAGCTCATCACCCAGCGGCAGCTGCTGACGGAGGTCTGGGGGGCCAAGTACCTCAGGGAGACGCACTACCTGCGGCAGTACATGGCCCAGATGCGCAAGAAACTGGAACGGGACCCGGCCCGCCCGGTCCACCTGCTCACCGAGCCCGGCATGGGGTACCGCTTCCAGCCCTGACCGGTCATGAGGGCCTTCGGTCAGGGCCGGCGAGGGCTGACTCCCGTCACGGCCAGGGCGAACAGGCGGCCCGCCTCGGCGGCGGGGTCGGGGTGGTGCTCCGTGGCCAGGGCGATCCCGGTGATCAGGGCGAGCAGGTCGTCGATGGTCACCCCCGGTGCCAGCGCGCCGTCGTCCGCGGCGCGGCGCGCCAGCGGGCCGCCCGCCGCGGTGAGCTGCGCCGAGCAGCAGTTGTCCTGTGCCGCGCCGGGCTCGGCCGACGGGTCGCGGGTCAGCGCGATGGCCAGCCCCCGGATGGTCGCGGCGTCCGCGGTGACGGCGCCCAGCCACTCCAGCAGCGCGGCCCGGGTGTCGGCCCTGGCGGTCAGGTCGCGGGCGTGGGCGCACAGGGTCTCGACCCGCTCGCGGAAGACCGCCTCCAGCAGCGCGCGGCGGGTGGGGAAGTGCCGGCGCACGGTCGCGGACCCGACTCCCGCGACGCGGGCGATCTGCTCCAGGGACGCGTCGGCGCCGTGCGCGGCGATCTCCTCCTCGGCCACGGCGAGCAGGAGCGCGTAGTTGCGCCGGGCGTCCGCGCGCTGGACCGGCATGGCGTCACCTCACATTTGCTAAGTGGCGGGGTCCGCCGTATCTTACCCGAGTATAAACGGCGGGCCCCGCCGTTTAATTAGGGGAGGCTTCATGTCCACCGATCCCGCACCCGTCCTGGTCACCGGCGCCACCGGGCAGCAGGGCGGCGCCACCGCCCGTGCCCTGCTCGCGGCCGGCGTCCCCGTCCGGGCACTCGTCCGCGACCCCGCGACAGACCGGGCGAGGGCCGTCGAGGCGCTCGGCGCCGAACTGGTCACCGGCGACCTCCACGACCGCGACTCCGTGACCAGGGCCGCGGAGGGAGCCCGAGCCGTCTTCTCCGTGCAGATGCCCCCGATGAGGGAAGGCGTCTTCGACTTCGAGGGCGAGCTGACCCAGGCCGCCAACCTGGTCGAAGGCGCGCTGGCCGCGGGCGTGCCGCAGTTTGTGCACACGTCCGTCACCGGCGCGGGGCACCACACCGAGGCCCCCGGCTGGGCAGAGGGCCGCTGGGAGCAGATGGCACCCGTCTTCGCCGCCAAGTCCGGAGCCCAGGACCGGGTGCGCGAGGCGGGCTTCACGCACTGGTCGATCATCAAGCCGGGCTTCTTCATGGAGAACTTCCTGCCGTCCGCGGCGTACCTGCTCCCCCGGGGTGTCGAGGGCGGCCTGGTGACCGTGCTGAGGCCCGAGACCCGGCTCTCCCTCGTCGCGGTCAAGGACATCGGCGTGGCCGCCGCCGCGGCCATCGCCGCACCGGAGCGGTTCCACGAGGTCGAGCTGGAGCTGGCCGGGGAGCATCTGGCGCTGACGGACATCGCCGAGGTCCTCTCCGGCGCGCTGGGCACCGAGCTGGCCGCGCCCGACATGACCGCGGAGGAGGCGATCGCCGCGGGAATGCCGAGGTGGGGCGTCACCTCCCACGAGTTTCTCAACGCGGCCGGTCAGCGCGCCCGCCCGGAGTACGCGCGGGCCCTCGGCATCCCGCTCACGACCTTCGGGGAGTGGGCGAACGAACACCTGCGGGCCGCGGCCTGACGCCGGCCGGGCGGGCGCGAAAGGTCTCCCCGGGGCGCGCCTGACGGCGATCCCCGGGGGTCTCACGCCGCGTGTCGCTCCGGCCTGGCCACGCCGTGAGCCCCCGGCCTCTCTCCGCCGCTCCTCACCGCGCGAGCAGCGGGAGCGCGGGGAAGGTGTGGTCCCGCCACAGCAGCCGCGAGGCCTCCTCCGGGTAGGCGGTGACCGTCGAGGGCGTGTCGAAGAGCTGCGCGAGGCGGTGGCCGGCGTCGTACGGAGGCCAGCCCGGGTCGCCGTGGGCGGCGAACGCCGTCCACGCCCCGCGGATCCGCGCGGACAGCTCCTCCGCCGCGGGGGAGGGCGGGTCGCCGATCAGCGCGGCGGGCTGGCCGCTGCCCAGGTTGCCGAAGACGAGCGGCACGTCCAGGCCGTGGCAGGAGCCGAGGGCGCCGTCCAGCCCCGGGGCGGGCCAGGTCAGTTCGTAGAGGTGGGCCCGGCCACCTCCGGCGATCTGCGCGTCGGCGAGATGAAGGCTCGGCATGCGGAACAGCCAGTCCGCGTTGACCAGCTCGTACAGCTCCTCGTCGGTCGCGGCCGGGAACGCCTCACGGTACCGGCGCGCGCCGTCCGGGCCGGGGGCGAGCGTGCGCAGGGCGGTCTCGGCCCGCTCGTGCGTGACCTGGCCGAGCACGCCGTCGATCAGGCTGAACAACCGGTGCTCGTCACGGGTGTGCCCGACGAGAAGCCCGACCTCCCGGGCGGCGCCGTCGGCCAGCGCCCGCCACGGGGTCACCGGCAGGACGTCGCCGTCGACGACCGGCGCGAACGGGATCGGCCGGTGCGTGATCCGCCCCCAGCGCTCCCGCCGCTCGGCCGTCTTGGCGAAGACCGCGTCGCCCGCGGCGGGCAGCAGGGCCGGGGCGACCGCCGACAGGCCGGACACCGTGGGCCGCACCCCCAGCTCGGCGGCGATGTCGGCGGCGATGTCGGCGGCGAGCTCGGGGGAGAAGAACGTCCCCGGCACGCTCTGCGCGACCGCCCGGTGGAAGAGCCCGGCGGCGCGCGGCATGGCGAGCAGCGCGGCGACCGATCCGCCGCCCGCCGACTGGCCGAAGACCGTGACCCGGTCCGGGTCGCCGCCGAACGCCCGGATGTTGTCGCGCACCCATCGCAGGGCCTCGACCTGGTCGAGCAGGCCCCGGTTGGCCGGGGCTCCGCCGATCTGAGCGAAACCCTCGACGCCGAGCCGGTAGTTGAGGGTCACGACCACGGTCCCGCTCCCGGCCAGGTGCCCGGCGTCGTACTCCGGGAGGCCGGAGTCGCCCATGGCGTAACCGCCGCCGGGGATCCACACCATCACCGGCAGCCCCGCCGCCGGATCCGGTGCCGGAGTCCAGACGTTGACCGTCAGCCAGTCGTCACCGGTGCTGTCCTGGGACCTCCCGAGCACGCCGGACTGCGGGGGCGGCGGGCCGTACGTGACCGCCGGGCGCACGCCGTCCCAGCCGCGCGCCGGTCGCGGAGCGGCGAAACGGAGGGGGCCGACCGGCGGCTCGGCGAACGGGATGCCGCGGAAGACCGCCAGGCCCGCCTCCCGGCCACCACGCAGGACACCGGCCACCGTACGGACCTCCGGCGCGGACTCGGACGGCGTGCTGGATGCGGTGACGGCCATTTCGCGGTTTCCTCTCCGTGCCGGACCGGCCGAGCATCTCAGGGGCCGCCGTCCGCGGGCAAAGCATTTAGCGGGCGGCCCGCGTTGGGTTGATCATGAACGTTTTCCGGGAACGGGTGCGCCGATCGGCGGATCCGGCGGATCCGGCGGACTCGGTCGCGGACGAGCGCCAACATTCTCCGGCGGGCCCACGCACCTGTATGCCGATGCCGGGACCGATGCGACTTGTCGCCGCTGCGTCACTTCCCGATCCGGCAGGCCCGTGCGGGCCCATGCGACGAGGTCGGCGGACTCGACCGTGCTGTCGGTGATCCGGTAGCGGACGTCGAGGTTCGTGCCGGTGCCGGTGCCGGTGCCGGTGGGCCGGAGGACGAGGTCGAGGTGGGCGGTGAAGGCGAGGCCGCCGCCGGGAAGCAGCGAGGAGAGCCGGTAGGCGAGGCGCTCCCCTGTTCCTCATGGCGAGTATTCGCGTCAAGGAATAGTTGTGGACGTGATCGCTGTGGCCCGCGCGACGCACGCCTCGCCGGGGATCCCGGGGAAGGTCGCGGGTCCTTTCCCGGCCCGGGGTGGCCGGAGATGTCACAGGCGGGGCCGCTGTCTCGTCATACGCGGTGCGGGCTACCTTCGATCAAGGAGTGGATGATGAACCTCGCGTTGTGGATCGCCGCCGGACTGCTGGCCGCGGTGGCCCTGGCCGGTGGCGTCAGCAAGACGTTCGTGCCCAAGGAGAGACTGGCCGCGATCCATGGCGGGGGATGGACCGAGGACGTCGGCGTCACCTTCGTCAAAACCCTCGGCGTCCTCGAACTCCTGGCCGCGCTGGGCCTGATCCTGCCCGCCGCGCTCGGCATCGCACCGGTCCTGGTGCCGGTGACCGCGGCCTGCTGGGTGGTGCTGATGGTCGGCGCGATGATCACCCATGGCCGCCGCGGCGAATTCGGTTTCGTGATGCTGAACCTGACCTATCTCGCACTCGCGGCGTTCATCGCGTGGGGCCGCTTCGGCCCCGAGTCCTTCACCGGCTGACCGGTGGTCGATCATCGGGCCCCGGCTCGCCCGGGACCGAGGCGAACGGACGGCCGGGTCGTCTTGTCCCGGGGGTCGGGAGTCGATTGTCGATCATGGAGGGTGATGGGTTGTGAGAATGTTCGCGCACGGGGGCATCGGCGGGAGCGTCAGGTGATGGCGGCGACGAGCGCGGTCAGGCTGGACGTGGACAGGGGGCTGACGCGGTGCCGGCCGGTGAGGCGGCCGTGCCGTCTCTCGTGGTGTCAGGGTCTCAGAGAGGAACCGGCGTGAGCAGGACCGAGGAGTTCCAGGAGCTGCGGCCGCTGCTGTTCTCGATCGCCTACCGGATACTGGGCGGCGTGAGCGAGGCCGAGGACGCGGTCCAGGAGACCTGGCTGCGCTTCGAGGCCTCCCCGGCACACCCCAGGTCGGCCAAGGACTTCCTCGCGGCCACGGTGACCCGGATCTCGATCGACGTGCTGCGCTCGGCCCGCGTCCGGCGGGAGGAGTACGTGGGACCGTGGTTCCCCGAGCCGCTGCTCACCGATCCCTACGAGGACCCGGCGCGGTCGGCGGAGCTGGCCGACTCGGTGTCGATGGCGGCCCTGTTGCTGCTGGAGCGGCTCAGCCCGCTGGAGCGGGTGGTCTTCGTGCTGCGGGAGGTGTTCGACTTCGGCTTTCCCGAGGTCGCGGCGGCGGTGGGGCGCTCGGAGGCGGCGTGCCGCCAGCTGGCGGTGCGGGCGCGGCGCCACATGGCCGCGGGCCGGCCCCGCTTCGAGGCGGACCGCGAGGAGCGGGAGAAGCTGGCGTCGCGGTTCTTCGACGCCCTCCGCGAAGGCGACGTCGCGGGCCTGCGGGAACTGCTCGCCGCCGACGTGTCGATGGTCGGCGACGGCGGCGGCAAGGCCCCGCAGCTGGCCAGGGCCATCGTCGGCGCCGAGAACGTGGCCCGGCTCGCGGCCTCCGTCTTCCCCCGGATGGCCCGGGTCGACGTGACGTTCGAGCGGCACGAGGTCAACGGTCAGCCTGGCGCGATCTTCCGCGACCGGGACGGCAGGGTGCTCCACACCCTGGCGCTCGACGTGCTCGACGGGCGGATCCAGGCGATCCGCCTGGTGATCAACCCCGACAAGCTCGGGCACGTGGGCCCGGTGGCGGACGCCTGGGCGGTCGCCCGCGAGGTGAGGGGGGCACGCCGACCCGGCGAGGTGTGATCGCGCGTGCCCGGTCGCCGCTTCGTCGGCGGCGAGTCGCGTTCCGGCCTCATGTCGCTCCCGGTCGTGTGGCGTGTTCCGATCTCGTGCCGTTCCCGGTCGTATGTCGCGTTTCGGCCTCGTGCCGTTCCCGGTCGTGTCCGGGCCGTCGGCCGTCCCGGTGTTCTCCGGCGCGCGGGTCCCTCACGACATCGTGACGGGGCGGTGCCGGTTTCTACCTCGTGGTGCGTCGGCCCCTCAGGGCGTCGCGTCCCCGCGCCACGATGACGTCGACGGCCTTGACGTCGTCGATGTCGCGGGCGTCGGCCAGCGCCTGCTTGGCCGCGTCGTAGGCGTCCAGGGCCCGGTGCCAGTTGACGTCGTCCCCGGAGCCCTCCACGTCGGCGAGGCGGTCGATCTCCTCGCCCAGCCGCGTCACGTTCTCCTCCTGCGCCCGCCTGAGCTTCTCCAGGCGGGCCGCCCGCCCGGCCGCCTCCAGCCTGGCGGCCTTGCCGCGCCGGCGCCGGCGCGCGACCACCACGACCAGCACCCAGAGCGCGACCAGGCCCGCCAGCGAGAAGAAGATCACCCAGCCGATCCCGAGCCGGCTGGACGACCCCGACAGGTCGGCGTCCTTGGCGAAGTCGGTATCCACGCCAGTGACCTCGGCGTCCACGAAGGTGGCGCCGCGCAGCTCCGTGAAGCTCAGGTCGGCGTCGGTCAGCGTCGCCCCGCGGAAGACCGCCCCCTGGAACTTGCCGCTGCTCAGGTCGGCCCGCTCCATCCTGGCGCCGGTGAAGTCGGCCTGGTCGGCCCTGGCGCTGCCGAACTCCGCGTCGCGCAGGTCGGCGCCGTTCAGCTTCGCCTCCGTCAGGTCGGCGCTGCCGAACTCCGCCCCCGACAGGTCCGCCTTCGACAGGTTCGCCCCGGCCAGCTTGGCGCTGCCGAGCGCCGCCCTCGCCATGCGCGCCCCCGTCAGGTCGGCCCCCATCAGCTCGACGCTGCCGAGCTTGGCCCGCTCCAGGCGCGCACCGCGCAGGTCGGCGCCCTTGAGGTAGCGGATCGTGGCCCCGACGGCCGAGACGTCGCGCAGGATCGCCCGGTCCAGCTTGACGAGGCCCAGATTGACCCCGTCCAGCTTGGCGCCCGTCAGGTCGGCGCAGCTCAGGTCGCGGGGGAACTCGGCGACCGAGGTCAGGTCCCAGCCCGCGTACTTCTGCCCGCTGCCCGGCTCGCACGCCGGGTCGGGGGCCGGCAGGTCCCTGGGCACGCCCTTGCTGCCCGCCAGCCGCGCGCCCGTGACGTCGCCCAGCTCGGCCCCGCCGAGGTCGGCGCCCCGGAAGGTCGCGCCCTCCAGCACCGAACCGCGCAGCTGCGTGCCCCGCAGGTCGGCGTCCCGGAACACGGTCTTGATCATCGTGGAGTTGTACATGCGCGCCTTGGGCGCCTTCAGGCGGGTGAGGTCGGCCCGGCGCATGTCCGTGCCGTAGGCGTCGGCGTCGGTCAGGTCGACGCCGATCAACTTCGCGTCGTCGAACTGGGCCGAGTACGTCTTCGCGCGCACCATCGTGGCCCCGCTCAGGTCGGCCCCCTCGAAGTGCGCGTTGTAGGGGGTCGAGTCGTCCATGGTCGCCTCGCGCAGGTCGGCGCCGCGCAGGTTCGCGTAGTACAGCTCCGCCTCCGTCAGGTCGGCCCCGCGCAGCCTGGCCCCGGCCATCTCGGCGTTCCCGAGGCGGGTGCCCTTGAGCGAGGCGCCCCGCAGGTCGGCCCCGGTGAGGAGGCTGCGCACGAGCACGCCGTCCAGCTTGGCCCTCCGCAGGTCGGCGCAGGACAGGTCGGCGGGCAGCGCGACCCTGGTGAGGTCCCTGCCGGCCAGCCTGGGACCGCTGCCGGGCCTGCACCCGGCCCCGGTGCTTCCCGCCCGGCTGTTCCCCGCGCTCCGCGGGTCTCGCGCGGTCCGGCTGTTCTGGACGGCCCGCGTTTCCTGGACGGCCTTGACGGCCTGGACGGCCCGGGTGTCCTGGGTGGTGTGGGCCGACGCCGCGGGGGCGGGCAGCAGGGCGGCCGACAGGATCACGGTCCCGGCGAGCAGGCGGGTAAGGCTGGACATGTCTCTCTCACTGTCTCCCCCGAGGCGCGCGGATCCGGCCGGCGGGGGAGAGCGGTGCCGGGCGGGAGTTCGTGGACAGGCCGGTGCGGGTGACACCCCGAGGGGAGGGGCCCGCCCGATGGACCATACGGGAACGCGCCCCTTTATAGGAGGGCCCGGTTGCGGCCCGCTTGCGAACCGCCTTCCGCGCACGCCACCGTGTGAACCCGTGTGAACCGCCGTGCCGCGAACCGCCTTCGGCGTACTCCCGGTGACGCGTACGCACCGGTGAATCGCCGTACCGCGAATCGCGGTACGGCGGCAGCGCGGCGCCGCTACAGCGGTTCCGAGTCGTTCGTCCGGGACTGCCTCGCCCAGGCGAGCTGCTCGTTCCCGCGCAGCTCCTCCTCCGCGGTCTGCTCCACCCTGGCCATGGACCAGCGCAGGATCGGCGGGGCCATGAGCGAGGTCACGATCGCCACCAGCACGATGATCGTGTAGACCTCGACGCTGAGGATGCCCAGCCGCAGGCCCACCATGGCCACGACCACCTCGATCACGCCCCGCGCGTTGAGCCCCGCGCCCAGGGCGAGGGCCTCCCACTTGTTGAGCTTGCTGGCGCGCGCTCCCGCGTACGCCCCGACGAACTTGCCGATGATGGCCACGGCCAGGATGGCGAGCCCGGCGAGCAGGACCATGGGGTCGGCCAGGGACGTCAGGTCCATGCGCAGACCGGCGGTGGCGAAGAAGATCGGCGCGAAGCCGGAGAGCACCACCGTGCGCAGCGGGGCGAGCCGCGCCGGGTCGATGCCTCCCGCGGAGCCGATCAGGATGCCGCACACGAAGGCGCCGAAGACGGCTTCCAGGCCCATCGCGTGCGTGGCGGCGGCGGCGAGGATGAGCAGGACGGCCGCGGTCGCGACGGACGGGCCGGCGTCCTCCTCGTTCCGGGAGGTGAGCCGGAACGCGTGCCGTACCAGCGGACGGCCCACGGTGAGCGCGAAGACCACGACGGCGATCAGGCAGGCGAGCGAGACCAGCACGTTCCCGGCGCGCAGGCCGGTGGTGGCCATGGCCGACACGATCGACAGCATGAACCAGCCGAACGCGTCGTCGATCATGCCCGCGGCCAGCGTGAGCTGCCCGACGTTGCGGTGGAGCAGCCCCATGTCCATGAGGGTCTTGGCGATGACCGGGATGGCGCTGACGCACATCGCCACGCCGAGGAAGAGCGCGAAGACCAGCGTCTCCGTCCCGGCGGGAATGAGCGTGGCCGGGAGCAGGAAACCGGCGCCGACGCCGAACGCGAGCGGCACCAGCAGCCCGCCCGCGCTGACACCGGCGGCCGTGGCGCCCCTGCGCCGGATCAGCCCCATGTCCATGTGGATCCCGGTGATGCCGACGAGCAGCAGCACGCCGATCTGCCCGACCGCGTCGAGCAGGTGGAACTGGGCGCTGTCCTGTGGGAACAGCCAGGTGGACAGGCCCGGCGCGACGTGCGCGAGGAACGACGGTCCCAGGAGCACACCGACGAAGAGCTCGCCGACGACGGCGGGCATGCCGAGCCGCCTGGCGAGGCGGCCGAAGACGAGGGCGAGCAGCAGGAGCAGCCCCACCTGGAGTAAGAAGATCAGTAGTTGGTGCGCGGCGATCGGCGCCACCGGCGCCGCGAGCGAGACGTGCACGACAGACCCCTCCGGTCTCTCACAAGGCACCACCCTGTCTCCCCAGTCAGGACGGTACGACGTAGAGCCTGACAAAACGAAGATCGGCAATCAATCCTTGAAGAGTTACCCGAAATGTGCGTTGACACGTGGGTCACATGTTCTGTGGGGGACATCACATGGCCAACCATGTTTCACTCGCGCGAGTCAGCCGAGGTGAGAGGGTTGGCGGACACGGAACCGCCGTGACGGCGAATCGACATCTCCCATCCCGCCACCTATCCCGCCACGCGGGAGGTCCCGTTTCTCACCCCGTCACGCCTGTCACGCGGGGGTCCGCTTTCTGTCCCGCCACGTGGGGGTCCGCTTTCTGTCCCGCCACGCGGGGGCCGCGCCTCGTTTCCCCTCTCGGGGAGGAGTCGGGGAGGGGGCGCGGAGTAGTCGGGGAGGGTTCGTTTCCGGTCCCGCCGTCCGGGGTCCGCTTCTCGTTCCACCGCTCCGGACGGTTCGTCTTCACCGCCCGGGAGAATCCGCTTCCTGCCCCGCGACACGGGGAGGTGTCTCGTCTCACCGTTCGGGAGGGTTGGCCTCCCGCCAGGTAGCCAGGTAGGAGGGGTCGCTCCGTCTCCGGCGTGTACGCCGCGACGCCAAGACGCGACGGACGAGTCCGGCGACCCCCGTTCGACCGCTAGCGGGCGTCCAGCAAGCTGTCGACCAGGGCACGGCCGTATCCGGGAGCGAGGGAGTCGCTCATGAAGAGGACCCGGTACGTCATCGGCGCGAGCACGTGGTCCAGCACCGCGTCCAGCGTGGGCACGTCCTCGCCGCGTCCGGCGGAGCGGGTGAGGATGGCCTGGATGCGGCCGCTGGTGTACGCGCAGCACTGCCCGGTGCTCCTGCCGCCGTCGTCGCCGGCGACCACGTCGCGGATGAACGCGCGGCCGGTGGGGGAGGAGGTCTCCTCCAGCCACTCCTCCGCCCATGCCGCGAGGTCGTCCCGCAGGCTCCCGAGGTCGGTGGGGGGACCGTCGGGCCGCATGTGCTCAAGGGCGACGTCGGCCAGAAGTTCCTGCAGGTCACCCCACCTGCGGTAGACGGTCGAGGGGGTCACGCCCGCGCGGGCGGCGACGAGCGGCACGGTCAGGTCGGCACGGTCGCGCTCGGCCAGGAGGGCTCGTACCGCCTCGTGGACGGCCTGCTGCACCCGCGCGCTCCGTCCGCCGGTGCGTACCGCCTGCCTCGTACCCATGGGCCGAGCTTAACGCAAAATATTTGCTTCAGTGGTCCGGGGTGTGTACGTTGCTAACGCAAATCCTTTGCTTTAAAGCTTCGGGAGTTTCTCCATGTCCTCCGTGACCTCGACGTTGCCCGCCCAACGGATCCGCCTGGGGGCCGGCGCGGCCGTGGTGCTCCTGGCGACGACCCTGACCACGTTCATGGCCGCCGCCAGCGCGCCCACCCCGCTCTACGCCGTGTACCAGGGCAACTGGGGTTTCTCCTCCAGCGTCCTGACCACGGTGTACGCCGTCTACGCCGTCAGCCTGCTGGTGGCGCTGCTCACCGTGGGCTCCCTGTCGGACCACGTCGGGCGCCGCCCGGTGATCCTCGGGGCGGTGGCGCTCGAGACGGTCGCGATGGCGGTCTTCGCCTTCGCCGACGGGGTGCCCGCCCTGGTGGCCGCGCGCGTCCTGCAGGGTTTCGCCACCGGGGCCGCGTCCGGCGCGCTGGGAGCGGGCCTGCTGGACGCCGACCGGACGCGCGGCCCGCTGATCAACAGCGTGACGCCCGCCCTGGGCCTGGCGGCGGGTGGCCTGGGGTCGAGCCTGCTCGTGCAGTACCTGCCCGCGCCGACGCGGACGGTGTTCGTCGTCCTGATCGTCGCGTTCGTGCTGCAGGGCCTCGCCATCCTCCTCCTGCCCGAGTCCGTCAGCCGCCGGGCGGGAGCGCTCGCCTCGCTGCGCCCGCACGTCAGCGTGCCCGCCGGGGCGCGCCGGGTCCTGCTGCTGGTCACCCCGATCACCGTGGCCGGGTGGGCGCTCGGCGGGTTCTACCTGTCGCTGGGGCCGTCCCTGGCGCGCGACGTCACCGGCTCGGGCTCGGTCGTGGTGGGCGGGCTGCTGGTCTTCGCGCTGACCTTCAGCGGCACCGTCGCGATCCTCGCGCTGCGGGCGGTGCCAGCCCCGCGCACCATGCGGCTCGCCTCCGTGCTGCTGGCCCTCGGCGTCGTCGTGACTCTGCTCGGCGTCAACGCCGGCTCGGGAGCGCTGTTCTTCGCCGGTACGGTCGTCGCCGGGCTGGGCTTCGGCGCGGGCTTCCAGGGCGCCGCGCGCACCCTGCTTCCGGCCGCGGCCCCGCACGAGCGGGCCGGGCTGATGGCCGCCTTCTACGTCGTCAGCTACGTCGCGATGAGCATCCCCGCCACCGCCGCCGGGATCGTCGCGGGCCACCTGCCCCTCACCGAGCTCACCACCTACTACGGGATCGTCCTCGTGCTCCTCGCCCTCGCCGCCCTGGCCGGGACGTTCCTCGTCCGCGAGCGTGCCGCCGAGGTGGCGCCCACGGCGTGACCGCTCCCCGGCGGCGGCCCGGCGGATCCGGCGTGGAAGGCTGTCGGTCATGACTGTTCTGGACATTCCCACCTTGAAGCTGGTCAACGGCGCGGACATCCCGCAGGTCGGCCTGGGCACCTGGCCCATGTCGGACGACGAGGCGGAGGTCGCGGTCGCCGAGGCCGTCGAGATGGGCTACCGGCTGGTGGACACCGCCTACGCGTACCGCAACGAGACCGGGGTGGGGCGCGGGCTGCGGGCGAGCGGCGTGCCGAGGGAGGAGCTGTTCGTCACCACCAAGCTGAACGGCGAGTGGCACGGGTACGACGCCGCGCAGGAGGCGTACCAGGCCAGCCTGGACCGGCTCGGACTCGACTACGCCGACCTCTACCTGATCCACTGGCCGCTGCCGCGCAAGGACCGCTACGTGGAGGCGTGGAAGGGCATGGTCAAGCTGCTGGAGGACGGCCGCGTGCGGGCGATCGGCGTGTCGAACTTCAAGCCGGCCCACATCGACCGGCTCCTGGCCGAGACCGGCGTGGTGCCCGACGTGAACCAGATCCAGCTCAACCCGTTCTTCACCCGCGACGAGACCCGCGCCTACGACGCCGCCCACGGGATCGCCACCCAGTCCTGGGGGCCCATCGGGCAGGGAGGCGACCTGCTGGAGCAGCCGGTCGTCACCGGCGCGGCCGAGCGGCACGGCAGGACCCCCGCCCAGATCGTGCTGCGCTGGCACATCGAGCTCGGCCTGATCACCGTGCCGAAGTCGTCCAGCCCCGAGCGGATGAGGTCCAACGCCGACATCTTCGGCTTCACCCTCACCCCCGAGGAGGTCTCCGGGCTGTCCGCCCTCGACCGGGGCGAGGCCGCCGCGACCGACTCCGACTCCACCGGCCACTGACCTCTCCCGGAACGACCTGCCCGGCCCCCGTGCCTCTCCGCGAGACGGCGGAGCGGCGGGGCCGTGCCGCACCCGGTGGATCTGACCCGCGAACCGCCGTCCGCCGTCGCCGCCGTCGCCGCCTTCGCGACGCGGGACGAGATCCGCCCCGAGGCCCGCCCCGCCGTCGAGGGGCTTCGTGCCGAGGGGGAACGGCGATCGTCATGGTCACCGGGGACGCCCGGCCCGTGGCCGGCAGCGTCGCGGCCGAGCTGGGCATCGGCGAGGTGTTCGCCGAAGTGTTCGCCCAGGTGCTGCCCGGCGACAAGGACCGGATCGTCGCCGCCCTCCAGGAGCGCGGCCGTTCGTACGGGGGAGGGATGAGCGGGGCTCTCGCGGGCACACCTGACCGTGAGAATAATTCACAGTTAACCTATAGAGATAGTAGATTTAAGCGAGACCAGCCCACATGAGGCCATCGGCCAGCGGCAGAGGCGCACCGTCGGGGGGACTTTCGGATGCACATCACGGCCCGGAGCGACTACGCCATAAGGGCGATGCTGGTCATCGCGCTGAGCGATCCCGCCCCGGTCAAGTCGGAGACGATGGCCCAGGCGCAGGAGATCCCGGCCAGTTTCCTGCGCGGCATCCTGACGGACCTGCGCCGCGCCGACCTCGTCTTCGCCCAGCGGGGCCACGAGGGCGGTTTCACGCTCACCCGGCCGCCCGTCGACATCTCGGTCGGTGACGTCCTGCGCGCCGTCGCCGGAGAGCTGACCTCGGTACGGGGGCTGCCGACCGGCGACGTGGCCTACTTCGGGGAGGCGGTGCGGCTGCGTACGGTATGGCTGAACATCGAGACCTCGATAACCGCCATCGTCGACACCGTCAGCCTTGCCGCCCTGCTGTCGCCGGTGGCCGAGGCCGGCAGGCGGCGGAGGGCCTGACACCGTGTGTGGGATGAAGATTCCCATACCTTGAGACGCCTTGCTCGAAACGTGACTTGACGTCGCCTTGGCATTCAATCACGATAATTCCTATCAACAGAGTAGGAAAAACAGGAAGGGGGGCGTTGTGCGTGCGCTCATCCTCTTAGGCCTGGTCGGCTTCGCGGCACAGCTCGTCGACGGCAGCCTCGGCATGGCCTACGGTGTCACCTCGACGACGCTGCTCCTGGCCATCGGCACCAACCCCGCCGCCGCCTCGGCCACCGTCCACCTCGCCGAGATCGGCACGACCCTCGCCTCGGGCATATCCCACTGGCGCTTCAACAACATCGACTGGAAGGTCGTCGCCAAGATCGGTATCCCCGGCGCCGTCGGCGCGTTCGCGGGAGCCACCTTCCTGTCCGGCCTCTCCACCGAGGTCGCGGCACCGGTCATGTCGATCATCCTGCTCGTGCTAGGGCTCTACGTCCTCATCCGCTTCACGGCCTTCGGCCTGCCGCGCGGCAACCTGGGCAAGCCGCTGCGCAAGCGCTTCCTCGCGCCCCTCGGCGTGGTCGCCGGATTCGTCGACGCCACCGGCGGCGGCGGCTGGGGCCCGGTCGGCACCCCGGCGATCCTGGCCAGCGGCCGTCTGGCGCCGCGCAAGGTGATCGGTTCCATCGACGCCAGCGAGTTCCTGGTCGCCATCGCCGCCAGCATCGGCTTCTTCTTCGGCATCGGCTCGGAGAACATCAACTTCTCCTGGGTCGCCGTGCTGCTGATCGGCGGCGTCATCGCGGCACCCATCGCCGCCTGGCTGGTCCGGCACATCCCGCCGCGCATCCTGGGCTCCGCCGTCGGCGGTGTCATCATCCTGACCAACGTCAGGACCCTGCTGCGCAGCGACTGGATCGACGCCTCCAGCGGCGTCCAGACCATCGCCTACATCACCATCGCCGTCATCTGGGCCGCCGCCATCGCCTACTCGGTCCGCGAGTACCGCCGTGACCGCGACAACGAGACGGTCGAGGCGATCGAGGAGGAGGAGAGGCGCCGCGCCGCGGAGCAGGAGACCGCCGGCACCGCCAGCTAGCCGGATCCGGCACGCCCTCCGGGGCCGCCACCTCGTACGAAGGCCCCTCCCGCCCAGGCGGGAGGGGCCTTCGCGCTGTGGCGGGACGCGATGCGCGAGAACGGGGGCCGCGTGCCGTTCCCGCCGGTGGGTGGCCTCCCGGTGTCACGGGGCCTTCTGTAGTTGATCAACCTCTTCGTCTGTCGCGAAATTCGTCTTCGCGAAAGACGTACACCACCGCGCCGCTGCCCGGCCGTCACGCGCGGGCGGCGCCGTTCGGAGGTCCGGAGCCCTCCGCGGGCCCGAAGTGCTCCGACACGCGCTCGGCGGGGTAGGCGCCGCGCTCGGTCACGATCCTCGTCACCAGGTGCGGCGGGGTGGCGTCGAAGGCGGGGTAGTGGCCGGTCACGCCCTCGCCCGCGGTGCGCGTCCCCAGGACGTGCAGGACCTCGTCGCCGTTCCGCCGCTCGATGACGACGTCGTCGATACCCGGCGCGCGCGGGTCGGGCGCCGGGATTATCACGTAGTACGGGACGTCGAAGGCGCGGGCGGCGAGCGCCACCCCGAGCGTGCCGACCTTGTTCACCACGTGCCCGTCCATCGTCACCCGGTCCGCCGCGGTGAGCGCCACGTCGGCGAGCCCGTCGGACAGCACCGAGGCGACCATCCCGTCGGTGATCAGGGTGGGCCGGTAGCCCATCTCCACCAGCGTCGGCGCGGTGAGCCGCGCTCCCTGCAGGTAGGGCCGGGTCTCGGTGCAGACGAACTCCAGCCGCTTGCCCGCCTCCTGCGCGGCCTCGACGGTCGCGATCAGGTAGGCGTCGGCCCAGCAGTGGGTGAGGACGCGGGCGCCGTCGTCGAGCAGCGCCGCCGCGTGCCTGCCCATGGCCGCGCTGCTCGCCAGGTAGGCCGCGTCGTGCTCGGCCCCCGCCCGGGTCACGGCCTCCACCAGCTCGTCCCCGTACGCCTCGGGCAGCGGCCCGTCCACCGTGGCGGCCAGGACGGCCTCCACGGCGTCGCGGATGTGGTTGTTCGTGGGCCGGGTCGCGATCAGCCGGGCGCCCGCCCCGCGCAGCCGCGCCGCCGCCGGGCCGGGCGGCTCGCCCCGCGCCTCGCGGGCGGCCAGCGTCATCCCGGCGGTCGCCGCGAACGAGGGGCCCGTGCTCTGGGTCACCATCCGCTCGATGGCCACCGCGACGTCCTCGCTGGTGACACAGCGCACCCAGCGGTGCTCGAACGGGTAGACGCGGCGGTCGAGGATCTCCACGGCGTCCTCGGTGATCCGGACGGAGTCCGCGAGGACGGGGCGCCTGCGGGTCGTGCTCATGAGACCTCCAGCGGGGGAGCGGGGGATCGGCCGGCCCGCCTGCCGGCCGCACCGGGTGCCGTCCGGCGTCACCGCCGGCACCGCGACCCGGCGATGCCTCGCGCTTATGCCCCTTTTGGAGGATCTCGTACCTCAGGGTGGCGGGCCGCTCCTGGACGGCCCGCCACCCGGAGGTACGACAGGTGCGACAGATGCGACAGGTATGACGGCTCAGGCGAGCTTCTCGCCGATCTCGGCGATCTGGGCGCGCTGCGCGGTGACCATCTTCTCCGCCAGCTGGGTGGTGGGCCGGTGCCTGCCCAGCGCGATCGCGACCTGGGCCATCTGGACACCGCTGTTGAGATGCTTGCCCAGCACGCTCAGCCACAGCTTGTCGAAGGCGGCACCCGAGCGTCTCTCCAGGGAGGAGATCTGGGTGGCGGACAGCATGCCGGGCATGTCGTGCACGGCCCGGTCGTTCTCCGCCGGCACCTCGACATCCCACGACTGCAGCCAGCCGGACATCAGGTCGATGTCGTGGGACTCGTCCTTCTTGATCTTCGCGGCCAGGTCGCGCACGTACGGGTTCTCGCTCCGGCCGTCCACCAGGCCGGCGAGCTGGATCGTCTGGCGGTGGTGCGGGATCATCTCCTGGGAGAAGCGGACGTCCGCGTCCGCCCGGTCGCCGGCCAGCCCCACCGCCTGGACGGAGGTCCCGGTCGTCACGGCCGCTGACGAGCACCCGGCGACCAATATGGCGGAGACCAGCAAGGTGGCGGTCAGAGACCGTCGGTTGCGCGACCGCCGGGTGCTCATCGAGATCACTGCCCCTTTCCTGCGGGTGGGAAGGATCATTCGTGCCGTTCCGCCCTGAGATACGCGGACCCCGCCGCCGGGGTTCAGGGGCGGCCGGAAATCGGTGCCCGAAATTTCGGGCCCCGATTCCCGGGCACGGCCGCCCGCGGGGTCAGCCGGGGACGTCGCGGTGGTCGGAGATGCTGTCGAGCCAGGCGCGGTGCAGGTCGGCGTAGCGGCCCGCCCGCCCGGCGAGCTCGCCGGGCGGGCCGTCCTCCATGATCCTGCCGCCCTCCATCACCAGCACCCGGTCGGCGATCTCGACGGTCGACAGGCGGTGCGCGATGATGAGGGCCGTCCGGTCCGCCAGGACCGTCCGCATCGCTCGCTGCACCAGCCGCTCGCTGGAGACGTCCAGGCTGGACGTCGCCTCGTCGAGGATCAGCACCGCAGGGTCGGCCAGGAACGCCCTGGCGAACGCCACCAGCTGCCGCTGCCCGGCCGACAACCGGCCACCGTGCTTGCCGACCTGGGTGTCGTACCCCTCGGGAAGCGCGGAGACGAACGCGTCGGCGCCGATCGAGCGGGCCGCCGCCACCACGTCGGCCATGCTCGCTCCCGGCCGGCCGAATTCGATGTTGTCCGCCACGGATCCGCTGAACAGGAAGTTCTCCTGGGTGACCAGGACCACCGCGGCGTGCCGCGACTCCTCGCCGAGGTCGCGCAGGTCGATGCCGTCCAGCAGCACCCGGCCCGCCACCGGGTCGTAGAACCTGGAGACCAGCTTCGCCAGCGTGGTCTTGCCCGCCCCGGTGGTGCCGACCAGCGCCACGGTCTGCCCGGCGGGGACCGTCAGGTCCAGGCAGGGCAGCACGGGGGTGCCGTCCAGGTAGGAGAACTCCACGCCCTGGAACTCGATCCTCCCGCGTGGCCGCTCCAGCGTCACCGGGTCGCCGGGCTCGGCCACCACGGGACGCTCCTGCAGCACCCCGGAGAGCTTCTCCAGCGCAGCCCCGGCGGACTGGAACGTGTTGTAGAACTGCGAGATCTCCTGCATCGGCTCGTAGAACTGGCGCAGGTAGAGCAGGAAGGCGGCCAGCACGCCCACCGTGACCTCGCCCTGGATCGCCAGCGTGCCCCCGTAGAGCAGGACGGCCGCGACCGTCACGTTCCCGATCAGCTTGACGCCCGGCGAGAAGATCGCGATCAGGTGCATGCTCCGCTGGTTGGCGTCGCGGTAGTCGGCGTTCAGCCGGGCGAAGATCTCCTGGTTGCGGGGCTCCCTGCGGAACGCCTGGACCGCGCGCATCCCGGCCATCGACTCCACGAAGTGCACGATCACCAGGGCCACGGTCTCCCGGGTCCTGCGGTAGACGATGCTCGACTGCCGCCGGAACCAGCCGGTGAACAGCATCAGCACCGGCAGCGGCAGCAGCGCGACCACGCCGAGGTGGACGTCCAGGACGAGCAGCAGGACCGCCGTGCCGACCAGCGTCAGCACCGCGGTGACGAGGTCGTCGAACCCCGACTGCAGCATCTCGGAGATGGCGTCGATGTCGGAGGTGAGCCGGGAGACGACCCGGCCCGAGGTGTAGTCCTCGTGGAACGACAGCGACAGCCTCTGGAAGTGGGCGAACACCCGCCGCCGCAGCTCCAGCAGGATGCTCTGGCCGATGCGCCCGGCCATCCTGAGGAAGATCCGCCGGGTCACCAGCTGGACGGCCGCCGCCGCCAGGATCGCCGCGACGACCGTGAGCAGCGTCCGCGGCCCCGCGCCCGCCACCATCGGCGGGATGCCCGCGTCGATGCCCACCTTGACCAGGTACGGGATGGCGAGCGAGGCGACGTTGCAGGTCACGATGATCGCGACGAGCAGGACGATCTCCCTGCGGTACGGGCGCAGCAGGTCGCCGAGCAGCCGCCTGGACCTGTCGCGCAGCAGGAACGACACCCGCGCCGACAGCTCGTCCTGGTTCTCCGCCGCGACCCCCCGCCACTCCAGGGAGCCGTTCGCGGTTTCTTCGACGGGCGGTGCGGATGGCTGGGTGGAAGGTTCGGTCACGCTCACAGCCGTGCCTCCTCGGTGTCCGGGTCGGCCGACAGCAGCGCGCGGTACTCGGGCACGCTCGCCATGAGCTCGTGGTGCCCGCCGACGTGCGCGATCGTGCCGTCCAGCAGCAGGGCCACCCTGTCGGCGAGGAGCACGGTGGAGGCCCGGTGGGCGACGACGATCCCGGTGGCCTCGCGCAGCACGTGCCGCAGCGCCTCCTCCACCAGGGCCTCGGTCTCGACGTCCAGGGCCGACAGCGTGTCGTCCAGCACGAGGATCCTGGGACGGCTGAGGACCGCGCGGGCCAGCGCGAGCCGCTGGCGCTGGCCGCCGGACAGGGACATGCCCTGCTCGCCGATCCTGGTCTCCAGCCCCCACGGCAGCGTGTGGACGAACCCGGCCTGGGCGATCCGCAGCGCCTCCTCGATCTCCTCCTCTCCCGCGTCGTGCCGCCCCAGCGTGAGGTTCTCCCTGACGCTCATCGAGAACAGCGTCGGCTCCTCGAAGGCCGTGGCGACCATCGAGCGCAGCTCGGGCAGCGGCAGGTCGCGGACGTCGACCCCGTCGATCGTGACCCGGCCGGCGCCGACGTCGTACAGCCGGGGCACCAGGGAGGTCAGCGTGGTCTTGCCGGAACCCGTCGCGCCCACGACCGCCACCGTCTCTCCCGGCCGCACCTCCAGCCAGACGTCGCGGAGCACCGGTTCGCCGGCGCCGGGGAAGGTGAAGCACGCCCCCTCGAAGCGCAGGTGCCCCCGGGGCCGCTCGATCGCGCCGGTGCCCCCGACGATGTCCGGCTCGGTGTCGAGCACCTCCATCACCCGGTCCGCCGCGGTCATCGCCTCCTGGCCCATCGTCAGGATGAAGCCGAGCGCGGAGACGGGCCAGACCAGCTGCAGCATCAGCGTGGCGAAGGCCACCAGCGTGCCCAGCGTCAGCGTGCCGGAGCCGACCGCGAGGGCGCCGAGCAGCAGCACGAGCGCGAGGGTGATGTTCGGGATCACCTCCAGGAAGGTGAAGAACCTCGCCGACAGGCCGACCTTCTCCATCGAGGTCCGGTAGACCTTCAGCGCCCCCTTCTCGAAGATCCCGGAGACGTACCGGCCGCGGCCGAACGCCTTGATCGTACGGATGCCGGCCGCCGCCTCCTCGACGACCGTGGCGAGGTCGCCCTGCTCGTCCTGGACCCGGCGGGAGATGGTGATGTACGTGCGCTCGAAGCGCAGGGTGGTGACCGTGATCGGCACCGCCGAGGCGACGACCAGCAGCCCGAGCGGCCAGTACATGTGGAGCAGCAGCCCGGTCACCGTCGCGATCTGGACGGTGGTCAGGACGAGGAAGAGCAGGCCGAAGCCGAGGAAGCGCCGGATCGTCGACAGGTCGGTCGTCGCCCGGGACAGCAGCTGGCCCGACTGCCAGGAGGCGTGGAACCCCATCGGCAGCCGTTGCAGGTGGGCGTAGAGGTCGTCGCGGATGCGGGTCTCCAGGCCCAGGACGGCGACGGCGAGCAGCCACCGCCGCAGGAAGACGAGCAGCGCCTCGACCACGCCCAGTCCCAGGGCGAGCAGCGCGAGGGGAGGCACGGCCCCGGTGTCGCCCCGGGCGACGGGGCCGTCGATGATCTCCCTGCCGATCAGCGGGATGGCGATGCCGATCGCGACCGCGGCGAAGGACAGCACCCAGATGGCTATCAGGCGGACGACGTACGGGCGGAGGTAGGACTTCAACCGCCACAGGGAGCCCGCCCTGGCACGGCGGGAGGGAAGGGGCCGCGGGGCCGTGGGGTCCGGGTCGGCGGCGGGGGCGTTCGTGTCGTTGTTGTCTGTGTTCCTGTCCTTGCTGGCTGTGGTGGCTCCGGTGTCGGGGGGCATCGGCAGGCGGCACGCTCCTCACGGTGTTCTGACGGGGTGAGAGCCGTCCGGGGCATGGCAGGCCGGAACGCCATCCCCTCGTAACCGGTCTCTCCCGCGCCACCGCTCCGGTGGCCGCCCCGTCGGATCACCGCCACCCGCGTGACACGGGCGACCATCCAATTTCCGCACCGCGGCGCGGCGTCGGCAACTGATTTGACGGTCGTCATGCTGTAACCGGCAGGCCAGGGTGCCCGTTGACCGGGCGTTCTCCCCCGGAGTGAACGGCCCGTGTTTCCGGCCGGCGCGCGCGACGGCGCGGGGGCCGTCGCCGGACGGCCCTCCGGTTCCCTTTCCGGCCCGTCCGCGCGGGCATCGGCCCGGCGCCGAAATAGGGGGACTAAAATCCCCGGTGGCGTCGAGCGCGAGGAGGCGGACCCCGATGGATCTGGAGACGTTGCGCGAGGTTTCCGGGCTGAGCGACCCCATCGAGCGCGCACGCGTGCTGAGCCGCCTCATCACCGAGGAGCAGGGACTCGTCGCGGAGGCGGCGAAGATGCGCCGCCAGGCGATCGCCGAGGCCCGTGACTCCGGGATGAGCCTGGAGGAGGTGGGGACGCGCCTGGGCGTGTCCCCCGGCCGCATCTCCCAGATGCGAAAGGGGCCGTCGGCCCGCGCCCCCGAGGAGTCCACGGCCCGCGCCCCCGAGGAGTCCGCAGCCCGCGCCCCCGAGGAGTCCACGGCCCGCGCTTCGGAGGGGCCCGCTCCTCGCACCTCCGGGGAGTCCGCGGCACGCGCCCTCGACGAGCCCGCGCTCCGTGCCTCCGAGGAGTCCGGGGACCGTTTCCCCGAGGAGTTCGCGACAGGCGCCTCCGAGGAGTCTGCGGACCGCGCCCCCGGGGAGTCCACGCTCCGCGCCCCCCGAGGGTCCGCGCTCCATGCCGCTTCCGGGGGGTCCCCGGTCCGAGCGCCCAGGGTCCTGGTGCGGCGGGCGCTGCCGACCGATCCCGCCGTACGTGCCTCCGCGTCCCTGTTCCTCGCCGAGGCCGAGAGGCAGGGCGTCACGCCGGGCCGCAGGATGCTCTACGTGGGCCCGGAACCGGCCGGTGACCAGGTGGCCGCCTGCCTGCGTGTCGAGCCCGGCGCCGAGGTGATCGCCCGCCGGAAGATGATGACGGCCGACGGGGTCCCGGTGCGCGTCGCCACCAGCTACTTCCGGGCGGACCTGTTCGCGGGCACCCGTCTCGCCGCACCCGGGTTCGTCGAGCCGTCGCTCCAGTCGGCACTCGTCGCCCTCGGCCACACCTTCGGCCACGCCGAGGAGAACCTGACGGCCCGCCCGCCGACATCCTTCGAGTACGAGACCCTGGAGCTCGAACCGGGGGAGTGGGTCGTCCAGGTCCTGCGCGCCGGCTACTCCGACGAGGACGTACCCGTCCACGTCCTGGAGACCATCTGCGCCGCGAGCAGGCACATCTTCCCGATCGGCCAGGTCACCGGGCACGACGAGTTCTGACCGCCTCCCGCCTGGAAAAAAGGGGAGGCCGTGGCGGGCGGCGCGGTTGTATGGTCTGCCTTATGACCTGGCGACATTGATCCTCAACGATAGGTCGGTCCGGCGCGAGCTGCCGTGGACCTCCGGAGATGCCGAGCATCCCGAGTCCGCACAGTCCCCGCGAGAAGGACCCCATGACCACTTCTTTCCACCGCGCGCCCGACGGGCGTGCGAAGCGCTTGGCCGCGACGCTCTACGCCTACACGCTCCTTGACGAGTTCGTCCTGCTCTACCCGTTCTACGCGTTGCTGTTCGTCGACACGGGTCTGTCGACCGCCGAGATCTCCTCGCTCCTCGCGATCTGGTCGGTCACCTCCGTCGTGCTGGAGGTCCCCTCGGGGGTGTGGGCCGACGCCGTCTCCCGGCGCGCGCTGCTCGCCCTGGCCCCGCTGCTGGCCGCCGTCGGCTTCGGCCTGTGGGTCGCGGCGCCCTCCTACTGGGTGTTCGCCGCGGGCTTCGTCCTGTGGGGCGCCTCCGGAGCGCTGCAGTCGGGCGCGCTGGAGGCGCTGGTCTACACCGAGCTCGACCGCCTGGGCGCGGCCGGCCGCTACGCCGCCGTCATGGGCCGCACCCGCGCGATCGGTACGGGCGCCGCGGTGCTGTCCATGGCGGTGGCCACCCCGGTGTTCGCCCTGGGCGGCTACCCGCTGGTCGCCGCGGGCAGCGTCCTGGCGTGCGTGCTCGCCTCGATGGCCGCGCTGGCCTTCCCCGAACACCGCGCACGCGCCGGACAGGAAACCGGGCGGGAAACCGGACAGGAGACCGGGCGCGAGGGCGAGGGGCTTTCCGAGGGATCCGGTGACGAGGAGGCGCCCGCGGGCGGCTACGCCGCGATCCTGCGCGAGGGGCTGCGGGCGGCACGCGCCGACCGCCCGACGCGCCGGGCGCTGCTGCTGGTGCCGGCGGTGACCGCCCTGTGGGGCTCGCTGGAGGAGTACACCCCGCTGCTCGCGATCGGCACCGGCGTCGCCACGCACGTCGTGCCGCTCCTGGTGGTTCTGGTCTCGGTGGGGATCGCGGCCGGTGGCGTGCTCGCGGCGGCCGGTCGGAGCTTCACGGACCGGGAGTTCGCCGCGCTCCTCGCGTTCGGGGCGCTGGCACTCGGCGCGGGCGCGGCCAGCGGGGTCGCGGCGGGCTTCGTCGCCCTCGCGGTGGCCTTCTGCGTCTTCCAGATGGCGAGCGTGCTGGCCGACGTGCGGTTGCAGGAGAGCATCACGGGCCCGGCGCGCGCCACCGTGACCTCGCTGGCCGGGCTGGGCACCGAGCTGGGCGCCGTCCTCGTCTACGGTGGCTACGCCGCGGCCTCGGTGCTGACCGGCCACGCCGCGATCTTCACCGCCGCCGCGGTGCCGTACGCCCTCCTCGCCCTGGTCCTGTTCCTCGGAGGGGCCCGCTCGCGAAGGTCCACGGTTGCGCGGGCCCCGCTCGGCGGCCCGTGAGACGAACCGCGAGCGAACCGTGGCGAACCGTGAGAGGGGGTGAGAGGAGTCGTCCCGGGCCGGGGTCAGCGCTTCGTGGTCCGGTCCCGGGCTCGGGCCAGCGCTTCGTGGTCCGGTCCCGGGCCCGGGGTCAGCGCTTCGTGAAGCGGGGCAGGCCCAGCTCGGCGAAGACCGGGCGGTGGTCGGTGTCCGGAAGGCGGTGGACGCCGAAGCTCCTCACCGCCATGCGCGAGTCGGCGAGCACGTGGTCGATCGTCACCCCGGGGACGGGCTCCCAGCCCTGCTGCGGCCAGGTGGGTGTCAGCCCGTTCCCGGTGACGTCGGCCGCGTCGCGGTAGCCGCTGTCGAGCAGGTCGCGTACCAGCCGGTGGTCGAGGGTGGCGTTGAAGTCGCCCGCGAGCACCCGCAGCTGCCCGCCCGCCCTGGGCAGCGCCCGCAGCCCGTCGCCCCAGCACGGGACCCTGTCGCCGTACCGGGGCGCGCAGGGGTGGACCGAGACGACCTCGATCTCGTGGCCGCTCGGGTGCTTGACCACCCCTCGCGCCTGCCGGAACCTGCCCAGCGCGATCAGCGGCCTCTCGGTGACGGGATGCTTGGAGTAGACGCCCGAGCCCCACACCCCGTCGACCGCGCGGTCCACGACGTGGGGCATGCGCTCGCGCAGCCCGGCCGCCTCCAGGCGGTCGCGCGCGGCCGGGGTGACCTCCTGGAGGGCGAGCACGTCCGGGTCGAGGGAGCGTACGAGCCTCATCAGAGCGTCGGTGTCACCCGCGCCGACGGCGAGGTTCGCGGCGAGCACCCGCAGCCGCCCCCCGTCGGCGGCGGGCTGGGGGCCGTCGCCGAAGTGCCGGGGGAGTACGGCCGTCGCCAGCACCGCGCTCGTGACCAGGGCGAGGGCCGCGGCCGCCCAGCGGCGCAGCCCCAGGGCCAGGAGCAGCGGGACCACCGAGGCCACCGCCACGTACGGCGTGAACGCCACCAGGGCGACCCACTGCCAGACCGGGGTCCATCCGCCGGCCCTGAGCACCGCCCAGGCCGCGAACGGCAGCACCAGCAGCCAGACCAGCAGGTTCACCCATCTCGATCTGATCATGCACCCGGAGCGTAACGGTCTTCTGTGCAGATTCGGTGGAGATCAAGGTCTTTGCCGGAGTAGTCATGCGATATCCGGCCAGGCACCCCTCGCTGGATGACGGAACGAGGACCGTGGCGATCAGCCGGGACGCGGGCGGCGGGCGCCCGGGTCAGGAGCCGGTGGTGAGGTCGTACGCCTGGGCGATGAGCTCGAAGGAACGGGCCCGGTCGGCGTGGCTGTGCACCATCGTGGTGATCATCAGCTCGTCCGCCTCGGTGCGCTTGCGGAGATCCTCCAGCCCCTGCCGCACCCCGGCGGCGTCCCCCAGCACCACCCTGGACAGGTGGTCGTCGAGGAAGTCCCGCTCCATCGGGCTGTACGGGTAGCTCTCGGCCTCCTCGGGCGTGGGGATCGGCTGCGGGGCCCCGCGCCGCAGCCGCAGCATGGACAGCCCGCCGGAACGGGCCAGGCGCAGCGCCCGCTCGGGGGTCTCGGCCGCGATCGCGGAGACGCCGATCATCGCGTACGGCCGGTCGAGGACGGCGGAGGGCTCGAAGGACGACCGGTACAGCTCCAGGGCGGGGATGGTGTTGTTCCCGCTGAAGTGGTGCGCGAACGCGAACGGCAGGCCGAGCATCCCGGCGAGCTGGGCGCTGAAGCCGCTGGAGCCGAGCAGCCAGATCGGCGGGCGGCCAGACTCGGGCGAGCGGGGCACCGCGACGACCCGCTCCAGCGGGTGGCCCTGCGGGAACGAGCCGTCGAGGAAGGCCGTCAGCTCGGCCAGCTGCTCGGGGAAGTCGTCGGCGTCCAGGCCGTGCCGCCCGCGCAGGGCCCTCGCCGTGCCGGGGTCGGTGCCGGGGGCCCGGCCGAGCCCGAGGTCGATCCGGCCCGGGTGCAGCGCGTGCAGGGTGCCGAACTGCTCGGCGACGACCAGCGGGGCGTGGTTGGGCAGCATGACGCCGCCGGACCCCAGCCGGATGCTCCTGGTCGCGGCGGCCAGATGAGCGATCAGCACGGCGGGCGAGGAACTCGCCACGGACGGCATGCCGTGGTGCTCGGCCACCCAGATCCGGTGATAACCCCACTCCTCCGCCCGCCTGGCCAGCTCGGTGCTCGCCCTCAGGGTCTCGGTGGGCGTCACCCCCGAACCGACGGTCGCCAGTTCGAGGATCGACAGGGGTACCTCGGAGGAGCCGCGGACCGTCCCGCGGATGTCGTCATCAGCCATGCAGGCGGCAACCAGGCCGGACGGAGGTTTATTTCTGCCGGCCCCCGGGTTGATCTTGCTGGAGTCGACAGTCATGAGTCAGGATTTGTCAGGAAACCTGAAATCCGCCCGGCCGGGGGTGTCACTTCCAGCCGCCAGGGCCCCGGCCGGGACGGTGCCCTCCACGGCCGCGGGGTCTCACCTCCGGCGTACTCGCGGATCTCGCCGGGAGCCGGGCTCCCGCCGTCCGGGGCGCGGGCGCCTCGGCCGATCGCCGCGCGCGGGGCCGACCTAGAGTGAGGGCATGGATCCGGAACCAAGGGTGAGCACGGTCGGTCTGGTACTGCATCCGACCAAGCGGGTGGACCGGTCGGTCGGCGCGATCGTCGAGACCTCCCGGAGCCGGGGCTCCCGGGTGCTCGCCCGCGAGGCCGACCGGGACCGCGTACCGGCCGGGGTCGAGGTCGTCCCCGAGGGCCGGTTCGTGGCCGAGGTGGACGGTCTCGTCGCCCTGGGCGGCGACGGCACGATCCTGGGGGCGATGCGGCTGGTGATCGGCCGGCCCGTGCCCGTGCTCGGGGTCAACCACGGCAACCTGGGCTTCCTCGCCGAGGTCCACCCGGCCCAGCTGCCCTCGGCGCTGGCGCGGCTGACGGCCGGAGACTTCACCGTCGAGCAGTACGCGGCCCTGCGGGTGGACGCCGGCGAGACGCCGCTGACGACCCGGTCCGGCTTCAACGACCTGGTGCTGGGCCGGTCGTCCCGCGCCGGGGCCGCCTCCCTCGACCTGGCCGTCAACGGCCTGCGGTACGGCTACTACCGGGCCGACGCCGTGGTCGTCTCGACCCCCACCGGCTCCACCGCCTACAACTACGCGGCCGGCGGCCCGGTCCTGTCCCCGTCGTCCGGCGCCCTGGTCATCACCCCGGTCGCCCCCATGTCCGGTGTGAGCCGGCCGGTCGTGCTGGGCGCGGCCGATCACGTCCGGCTCACCGTGGCGGACGACAGCGCGCCCGTCACCGTCGACGTCGACGGGACCCCGTCCGGCGAGCTCGGGCACGGCGAGAAGGTGAACGTCACCCTGCGCGCCGAGGCCGGGCAGGTGGTGAGGCTCTCCGCGAGCGAGCACACCAGCCGCAGCCGGGTCAAGCTCAGCCTTCTCGACCTGCCCCTGCGCCCGGATCAGCTGCTGGAGCTGATCCCGCCCGAGCTGCGCCGCAGGGCCGAGGCCACGAGCGGCGGACACCGGGCCACCGCGCCGCCCGACGAACCGGCACCCTCCGCCTGACCGCCGGGCGGCGCGGTGGCCCGGTTCACGAACCGCGTCGGGACGTGCCGTCCCCCGGCTTCGACGTGACGGGAGCCCCGGGGCGCCCGCGCCCCCCGACCGAACCAAGCCGAGCCGAACCAAGCCGAACCGAGCCGAACCGCACCGCACCAAGGAGCGACCGATGCCGATCGTCCTTCCGGAAGACCCGTTCCACCGCCGCCTGCACCACATCGCGCCCGGCGGTCTCACCTCCGAGACCGCCCAGACCGGCGGCATGCGCCGCCGCGCGGCCATCAGCGGCGCCACCGTCGGCTCCAGCCGCCTGTGGATGGGCCAGACCCACGTGGCGCCCGCCACCGTCTCGGCGAACCACCACCACGGCGAGTCCGAGACCGCCATCTACGTCGTCAGCGGCAACCCGTCGTTCGTCTTCGCCGACGTCGAGGGGGAGGAGCCCGTCGAGGTGCGCATCGACACCGAACCGGGCGACTACATCTTCGTGCCGCCCTTCGTCCCGCACCGCGAGGAGAACCCCGACCCCGAGCTGGAGGCGATCGTGGTCATCGCCCGCAGCACCCAGGACGCCATCGTGGTCAACCTGGACGACCTCACGTGGACGGGGCCGGTCCTGACCTCACGATGACGGCGGACCTCGCCGCCGTCGCGAGGCCCGTAACCGCCCTTCGGTCTGTCAGGTCTGTCAGGTCTGTCAGGTCTGTCAGGTCTGTCTGGCCTGTCCGGTCTGCTCAGTCTGTGCGGTCCGGGGGGAGGAACCCCGGCCGATCACCCCCGACTTCGCTCTTCGCTCGTCCGCCCGCCGGGTGGCTCCCCGGCGGGCCGTTCAGCCGTTCACTCGCCGCCGGGGTCCCCGGTCACCCGGCCGCCGGCCGTCTCCCCGGCCAGCCGGTCGCCCGCCACGACTCCGGCGTACACCAGGGCGGGCGGTACGTTGCGCCAGATCGGGCCCAGGGTGTCGACGGTCTCGAACGTGTCGTTCATGAGACCGCGGAAGTGCCGGAAGCGCCGGAACGGCATCACGGTCAGCGTCGTGATGGTGCTGAAGGCACCACCGGGGGCGAGTGAGGACGCGATCTCCTCCAGGACGCGCTTCTGCTGGGCGTCCTCGAACAGGGTCCAGGGAAGGGAGGAGACGATCGCGTCCGCGTGGGACAGGCCGGCCTCCCGCAGCAGCTTGCCGAGGTCGCCCGCGTCGCCGGGGATCACCTCCAGCCAGGGCCTGCTGCGCCGCAGGTGGTCCACCATGCCCTCGTTGACCTCGACGGCGAGCTGCCGTCCGCCCGGGGGCAGCCGGTCGCGGATCGCGTCGCTGATCACTCCGCCGCCGGCGCCGAGTTCGACGACCACGGCTCCGGGGGTCGTGGGGACGATCGAGGCCACCAGTCGGGCGACGGCCTTCGAGCTGGGAGCGATCGCCCCCAGCTGGTGGGGGTTACGCATGATCGCGCCGAGGAATGTGAGCGTGTCACTACCGGCAGGACGAGTTTGAGAGAGCATCGACAGCTTATTCCCCCTGTTAAGGGGGTTATGCCAGTTTGACGGGCTTTGATGATCGGGCCTTGTCACCGTTCGGCCGCCGTACCACCGCCGTACCGCTGCCGTACCGCCACTGTACGGCCGCCGGTCGGGATATCGGGGAACGACACCACGGTGACGGGGACCCACCCGCCCCTGCCCGGGGGCGGCGGGGAGAGGTACCGTCGTCTTATCGGATCCCGGTCATGAGGGGAGCCGCCATGCCAGACGATTCCGATCACGTGCTCGACTCCATCGACGGCGCCGTCGACGAATGGCTCGCCATGAGCGACGACTCGATGCGCTGGACGCCACCGGAGAAGGCGCGGCCGAAGCCCCAGTTCGGCCTGCCGGTGCCGCCGCTGCCGCAGGTGCTGGAGGACTTCCTCCAGGAGGTCGGCACCCGCCTCGGCCCGCCCGCCCAGGCCGTGGTCGACGTGTTCCGCCCTCTGGGGGAGGGGGTGGTCGACGCGGTCTCCACGTTCCTGGACAGCCCGCCCGTCCGGCAGCTCCTCGACCCGCCCGATCCGTCGGGCGAGCGTCCGGAGACGCTCGGGATCCACGCGTTTCCCGACACGTTCGGGCCGCCGCCGGACGACGCGCCCCGGCCGCCGCTCATGATCGAGTCACGGCCGGACGAGGCCGAGCCGCTCCCCGGCCCATCAGGCTCATCGGATCCATCGGATCCATCGGATCCATCGGGCCCGTCCGGCCCGTCAGGGCGTGACGAGTCCCCGGCGGGGGAGCCGCCCGGGTAGGCTCCGGCCACCGAGCCGGGCACGGCGGAGGGCGCCCGGCCGGGATCCTCGCCGTGAGCGAGGGTTGTCACGGGTTCCCGCCGTGACCGGGGACCATCACGTCGTACGAGACGTGACGGGCCCGGAGACGATCACGCCGCGCCAGGTGTGACGAGGCCAGGAGGATCATGCCGGGCCGGGCGTGACGGTCCATTAACTCTCAGTGCCTCCGGATGGGGCTCCGCCGGAGGGCGCCCGTCCCGCTCACCGATGACCGTCGATGCCCTGTTCGAAACCCGCGTGAAGATCTCCCGGCCGGAAAAGGTGAGTCCGCGCGCCGTAAGGGAAGCGGGTCTGTCCCGCGACAGGGAGCGCTCGCACGGCCTCACTTTCCCCCAAAGTGCCCCGTGAAGTGCGGAACTCCTTTTTTCGGGCAAAGAATAAAAAACCCCATGAACCGGCGTACTTCAGGAGTGATGAAATGGCGGGTCTGGCGGGGCCGATCGCGGTCGGTGTCGAAGAGGAGTTCCACGTCGTCGATGTCGACACCCGGCACCTCGTCCCACGGGCCGGTGTCCTGTTGGAGCAGTTGCCGGCGGAGCGCTTCACCCACGAGTTGCAGCGTTCGGTGGTCGAGGCCAACAGCAGGCCCTTCATGCACCTGGAGGACCTCGGGCACGACCTGACCGCGCTGCGCCGCACGGTGATCCAGGCGGCGGACGGCCTCGGCCTGGGAATCGTGGCGGCGGGCAGCGTGCCGCTGGTGGATCTGGAGGCGTTGAAGATCTCCCCCGATCCCCGCTACGAGCAGATGCTCGCCGACTACCAGCTGCTCACCCGCGAGCAGCTGATCTGCGGGACGCAGTTCCACGCCGACGTCGAGGACCGTGACCTGGCGGTGGCCGTCGCGCACCGCCTCGCCCCCTGGATCCCCCCGCTGCTCGCGCTGAGCGCCAGCTCGCCGTACTGGCTGGGATCCGACACCGGGTACGCCAGCTACCGCCCGCTGCTGTGGCAGCGCTGGCCCACCGCCGGTCCGGTGCCCAGGTTCGAGTCGGCCGCCGAGTACGACCGGGTGGTGCGGGACCTCGTCGCCTCCGGGGTGATCACCGACCCCGGCATGATCTACTTCGACATCCGCCCCTCGGCGCACCTGCCCACCATCGAGCTGCGGGTCTGCGACGCCTGTCCCCGCGTGGGCGACATCGTGCTGATCGCCGGGCTGTTCAGGGCGCTGGTGGCCAGGGAGCTGGAGGCCGCGCAGAAGGGTCCCGAGCGCACGGTCCGGCTGGAGATGGTCCGCGCCGCGTCGTGGCGGGCCTCGCGCTCCGGGCTGGAGGGCGACCTCGTCGACCCGGTCGACGGCACCCCGGGACCGGCCGCCGAGGTGATCCGGCGGATGGTGAACGGCCTGCGCCCGCAGCTGGAGCAGTGCGGCGACTGGGAGCTCGTCACGTCCCTCGCCAGGGAGTCGCTGGGGCGGGGAAGTTCCGCGGCCCGCCAGCGCGAGGCGTACGCCCGCAGCGGCCGGCTGTCCGACGTGGTCGACCTCGTCATCGCCGAGACGCGGTCCGAGGAGTGGGAGACCGCCTTCGGCGGCCCGATGCCGAGGATGCACACCAACCTCCTCGACGGCTACGAGGCACCCGGCGACGAGGCGATCATCGAGGGCACGGTGCGCGAGTCCTACCAGCCGGTGCTGCGGGCCCTCGACCGCCTGGGCGTCGAGGGGCTGCGCGACCGGGAGGAGAAGCGCGACGCCTACCAGCGGCGCAACGGCATGACCTTCCAGGTGGAGGGCGGCGACGAGAGCCGGATCTACCCGTTCGACCTCGTCCCCCGGCTGGTCCAGGCCGGTGAGTGGGCCGGGATCCAGCGGGCCCTGCCGCAGCGGGTGCGCGCGCTGGAGGCGTTCCTGCACGACGTCTACGACGGGCGCGAGATCATCAGGGACGGCACGATCCCCGCGTGGGTGGTCGACGAGTCCCCGGGCTACCGCAGGCCCGGCCGCCGGGTGCCGCTGGGCACCGTGCGCTGCGCCGTGGCCGGGCTGGACCTGGTCCGCGACAACGTCGGCCGCTGGGCGGTCCTCGAGGACAACCTGCGGGTGCCCTCCGGCCTCGGGTACGCGGTGACCAACAGGCAGCTGATCACCGAGCTGATGCCGGAGCTCGTCCCCGGCGAGGGCGTCGCCGACCCGAGGGAGGGCCTGCGGGTGCTGCGGGAGGCGCTGCTCGCGGCGGGCTCCGGCGACCCGGAGGCCGTCGCCGTGGTCTCGTCGGGCCCCAAGGACTCCGCCTACTACGAGCACAGGATGCTCGCCGAGGAGCTGGGGGTGGCCCTGGCCGTACCGGCCGACCTGTCCTTCAAGAACGGCCACCTGGAGATCGGCGGGCGCAGGATCGAGGTGCTCTACCGCAGGATCGACGAGAGCGAGCTGCTCGACGGCCACCTCGGGCTGGAGATCATGGACGCCGTCGAGCGTTCCGCGCTCGTCCTGGCCAACGCGCCGGGCAACGGCGTCGCCGACGACAAGTGCCTGTACCGGTACGTGCCGCGCCTCATCGAGTACTACCTGGGCGAGCGGCCCCTCATCGACAACGTCACCACCTACCTGTGCCGGGACGCCGGAGACCGCGAGCAGGTGCTCGACCGGCTCGCCGAGCTGGTCGTCAAGCCGGTGGACGGGTTCGGCGGGCAGGGCGTGGTCGTCGGCCCCGACGCCTCCGCCGAGGAGCTCGAACAGGTCAGGAAGACGATCCTCGCCGCGCCCGAGGGCTGGGTCGCCCAGGAGACCATCCGGCTGTCGACGCACCCGACCTTCGACGGGCAGCGGCTGAGCCCGCGCGTGGTCGACCTGCGGGCCTTCGTCTGCTTCGGCGAGACGGCGACCGTGCCGCCGACGGCGCTGACCCGCGTCGCCCCGGCCGGAAGCATGATCGTCAACTCTTCCCAGGGAGGCGGTTCCAAGGACACCTGGTTGCCGAGGAGGCCCGCCGACACCCGGCCCGAGCGGTGAGCCCGGGCGTGGGCCGGTCACCGGAGAGTTCGACGTACGAGATGTGTGACCAGGGCGCCGGGCTCCGGCCCGCGCCGGTCACCGGGGGGTTTCGATGTGTGGTCTGAGCGGTGAGCTCCGGTTCGACGGCCGCCCGGCGGACGTCGCCGCCGTGGCCCGGATGAGTGACGTGATGCGCGACAGGGGACCCGACGGGTCCGGCCTGTGGTCGCTGGGGCCGGTCGCCCTCGGCCACCGGCGCCTGAGGATCATCGACCTGTCGGACCGGGGCGCCCAGCCGATGGTGGACAGCGACCTCGGCCTGACCGGGGTCTTCAACGGGTGCCTGTACAACTACCGCGAGCTGCGCGAGGAGCTGGAGGGCCTGGGCTACCGCTTCTTCTCCACCTCCGACACCGAGGTGCTGGTGAAGTCCTTCCACCACTGGGGGACCGGCTGCGTCGGCCGCTTCAAGGGCATGTTCGCCTTCGCGGTCGCCGAGCGCGACACCGGCAGGCTCACCCTCGGCCGCGACCGGCTGGGGATCAAGCCGCTCTACGTCGCGCAGGACGCCGGCCGGCTGCGCTTCGCCTCGTCGCTGCCCGCCCTGCTCGCCGGGGGAGGGGTGGACACCGGCATCGACCGGGTGGCCCTGCACCACTACATGACCTTCCACTCGGTGGTGCCCGCCGAGCGCACCATCCTCGCCGGGGTGCGCAAGCTCCCCCCGGCCACCGTACGCACCGTCGAGCCCGACGGGACCGTCACCGACCACCTCTACTGGCAGCCGCCCTACACCCGGTCGGCCCTGCCCGAGTACGCCGGGCTGACCGCGGACGAGTGGGGCGAGGTCGTGCTCGACCGGCTGCGGGCGGCCGTACGCAGGCGCATGGTCGCGGACGTGCCCGTGGGCGTGCTGCTCTCCGGCGGCCTGGACTCCAGCCTGATCGTCGCGCTGCTGGCCGAGGAGGGGCAGAAGGGCCTGTCGACCTTCAGCATCGGGTTCTCCTCGGCGGGAGGGGAGCGGGGGGACGAGTTCGCCTACTCCGACCTGGTCGCCAGGGAGTTCGGCACCGATCACCGGCGCATCCCCATCGACGACGCCCGGCTGCTGCCCTCCCTGGAGCAGGCGGTGCGGGCCATGAGCGAGCCGATGGTCAGCCACGACTGCGTCGCCTTCCACCTGCTGTCGGAGGAGGTCTCCAAGCACGTCAAGGTCGTCCAGTCCGGCCAGGGCGCCGACGAGGTGTTCGCGGGCTACAGCTGGTACCCGCCGCTCGCGGGCGTGTCGCGCGGGGACGCCGCCGCCGCGTACGAGCGGGAGTTCTTCGACCGCTCGCACGGGACGCTGGGCGCGATCCTGTCGCCGGAGTACATGCTGGACGAGGACGTCAGCGGCGACTTCGTCCGGCGCCACCTCGCCCGGCCCGGCGCCGACACCGCGCTCGACGCGGCGCTGCGCCTGGACACGAACGTCATGCTCGTCGACGACCCGGTCAAGCGCGTGGACAACATGACCATGGCCTTCGGGCTGGAGGCGAGGACCCCGTTCCTCGACCACGAGCTGGTCGAGCTGGCGGCGGCCTGCCCGCCCGAGCTCAAGCTCGCCTCCGGCGGCAAGGGCGTGCTGAAGGGCGCCGCCCGCAAGCTGCTGCCCGCCGAGGTCATCGACCGGCCCAAAGGATACTTTCCGGTCCCGGCGATCAAGCACATCCACGGCCCGTTCCTGGAGCTCGTCAGGGACGCGCTCACCGGGCAGGCCGCCAGGTCGCGGGGGCTGTTCGACCAGCCGTACGTCGACAAGCTGCTCGCCGCGCCGGACGAGCATCGCACTACCCTGGGTGCCAACGCGTTGTGGCAACTCGGACTCCTGGAGCTGTGGTTGCAGGCACAAGGAGTTTGATGACCGAAATTCTTGGCGCCCGTTCTCGCCCGTCGATGGGCACGGGCCTGACCGCCTGGAGCTGCCGGGCGCCCGCGCTGGCGCCCGACCTGAGCGCCGTCGCCTTCATCGGCGACCGGGACGGCTCGCCGCGCGTCTGGATCCAGCCCCTCGGCGCCGAGCTGGAGTCGTGGCTCCCGGGGGAGGGCCCGGAGGACCTCCAGGGGGATCTTCAGGAGCCGGACGCCTGGCCGGTCGACACGGGACCCGAGCCCGCCGCCGACGTGAGCTGGTCCCCCGACGCCCGCCGGCTCGCCGTCCTCGTCGTGCCCGGCGGCGGGGAGCACACGCAGGTCTGGACGGTGCGGCCCGACGGCGGCGACCTGCGCCCGCTGGCCGCCCCCGAGGGCGGATCGGCCTCGTTCGTGCGCTGGACCGGCCAGGGGGAGGTCCTCCTCGTCGCGGAGGTCTCCTCGTCGGGCCGTACGGACGCGGTGCTGATCGACGCGGCCTCGGGAAACCGGGAGGTCATCGCGGGCGGGGCGCTCCTGCAGCCGGCCGCGGTCAGCCGCGACCACCGGCGGATGCTGCTGCGCCGCGGCCCGCGCGGCGTGCGCCGGATGTACGTGGCCGACCTTCCCGGTGATCCCGGCGCTCTTGTCTCCGGCTCGTCCCACCCCGACGGTCTCGTCGCCTCTTCGCCTCGTCCCGGGGGTCTCGTCCCTGATCCTTCCCATACCGGAGCTCTCGTTCCCGGTCTCTCCCATCCCGGGGACCTCCCCCCGGACGCGTCCGGCGGGTTCCCCGCCGACCTGCCCGCCTCGATCCGCCTTGGCCTCCCTCCCGGCGATCCCCACGACGTCCCGCCGGGGCTCCCCGGCGACGCTCCCGCCGGGATCCGCTTCGACCTTCCCGCGGGCCATCTCTCCGACGTCCCGCCAGGCCTGCCCGCGAGCCTTCCCGACGAGGCCGCGGGCGACCTGCCCGGCCCCGGCGAACGGCCGCTGCTGGCCGGGCTGACCGGCACCACCGACTACGGGATCCTCTCTCCCGACGGGGCGACCGCCTACCTGCTGTCCGACGTCGGCCGCGACCGGGCCGCGCTGGTCGCGGTGGGCGAGGACGGGGCGGGGATCGTGCTGGCCGAGCGCGCCGACGCCGAGCTGGACCAGTTCGCGCTCAGCGCCGACGGCCGCCTCGCCGTCCTGGTGTGGAACGACTCCGGCCGGTCGGAGCTGGAGGTGATCGAGACGGCCACCGGACGGACGCGCCCGCTCCCGCCCCTGCCCGCCGAGGTGGTGTCCTCGATCAGGGTGTCCCTGGACGGCAACCTGGCCGTCCTGGCGGCCGAAGGGCCCGGCCACCCCTCCCACGTGCTGCTCTGCGACCTGGCGACCGGCGGCTACCGGCGGATCGCGGGCTCCGGGCGGATCCCCGGGGCGGCAGGCGCGGAGCTGATGCGCTTCCAGGCGGGCGACGGCATGGAGCTGACCGGCTGGCTCTACCGCGTCCCGGGCGCCCGGGGCCCGGTGCCCTTCGTCGTCTACCTGCACGGCGGTCCCGAGAGCCAGGAGCGGCCCACCTTCAACCCGCTGTTCCAGAACCTGCTCGCAGCCGGGATCGGGGTGCTCGCGCCGAACATCCGCGGCTCGTCGGGATTCGGGCGGGCCTTCCGCAACGCCGACAACCACGCCCTCCGCTTCGACGCGATCAACGACGTCGCCGACTGCGCGCTGGAACTGGCACGGGTAGGCCTCGCCGACCCGGCCAGGATCGCGTGCATGGGCCGCTCGTACGGCGGCTACCTGACGCTGGCCGCCCTCGTCACCCACCCGCGCCTCTTCCGCGCCGGGGTCGACGTCTGCGGCATGGCCGACTTCGAGACCTTCTACGAGCGGACCGAGCCGTGGATCGCCGCGGCGGCCGTCAGCGAGTACGGCCACCCCGTCGCCGACCGCGACCTGCTGCGGGCACTGTCACCCCTGCACTCCTTCGACCGGCTCGCCGCCCCGCTGCTGATCGTGCACGGTGCCCGCGACACCAACGTCCCCCTGTACGAGGCCGAGCAGGCCCTTCAGGCGGCACGGGCCCGGGAGGTGCCCTGCGAGCTCCTGCTGTTCGAGGACGAGGGCCACGAGATCCGGCAGATCGCCAACCGGGTGACCTTCGTCAAGAACGTCGTCGAGTGGCTCAGATGGCACCTGGAGGTCCCCGACCGTTCCTCCCCGCTCGGCCCGTCCGATCCGCCTCGGTGACAGTGGCGGCGTGCCGCGTACGGAAACACCGTGGGTCTCCTCCGCCATGACCGGGCCGCGGCGCGCGGCCTGGTCGCGGGATGGGACCGCTGGGCACGCCGCGCCCGTGGCCGCCGGACGAGATCCTTCCCGCCGGCGTCCACGACATCCGGGTTCGCGAGGACCCGGAGGGGCCGTGGCGGATCCAGCTGATGCTCGGCGAGGCCGACGGGCACGACCGGGTCTACCGGCGAGACCCGAGGATCCGCCGCCCGCCGGCGTCGTCCACGGCGTGGACGACGACGCCGATCTCGGTCCGCGCCGGACGAGGAGAGCCCGCCGGCCCCGTCGAGGCGGGCTCCCCGCGTCCGGTGGCGGTCAGGGGGACCGTGATCCACGGTGTTCGGCTCGGATCAGTGGAGGTTGGGACCGTTGAGCTCGATGGGCCCCTCGCCCTCGTCGTCCGGCGGGGGTGGTGCGGGCCGGCAGCTCTGGCCGCAGCCGCCGAAGCGTTCGGTGTTGATCGGGGTGAAGGACGTCGGCTCGACGTTCTTCAGCGCCGCCAGCATCGTGTCCTTCCAGATCGGACCCGGGGCGCTCGCACCGGCGACGATGCCGTAGTAGCGGCCGCCGATCGTGACGCCGGTCAGTTTGTGCTTCTGTGAGCCGCGTGGGTCGCCGATGCTGACCGCTCCGGCCAGGTCGGGGGTGAACCCGGCGAACCAGGCACTGGCGTAGTCGTCGGTGGTGCCGGTCTTGCCGGCGGCGTCGCGGCCGATGCCGCCCACGGCGCGCATCGTGCCCTCGGTGAATACTCCTGAGAGCACGTCGGCCGCGGCGTCGGCGACCTCCGGATCGATCGCCTGGCGGCACTTGGGCTTGTAGTCGGTGACCTTACCGTTGCGGTCGGTGATCCGGGTGATCGCCATCGGCGCGCAGTACTTCCCCCGCGCGCCGATCGCGGCATAGGCGTTG
>NZ_JBEOWK010000040.1:0-63836 GCF_040295985.1 Streptosporangium sp. NPDC002524
CCACCAACGGCACCGGAACCCCTGGAACCTCCGAAGACCCGAGAGACTCGACCACCGGCCCCTGCTCCAACACCACATGCGCGTTCGTCCCGCTGATCCCGAATGACGACACCCCCGCCCGCCTCGGACCACCCGTCTCCGGCCACGGCACCGACGACGTCAACAACGACACCGCACCCGACGACCAGTCCACATGCGGCGACGGCTCATCCACATGCAACGTCCGCGGCAACACCCCGTGCCGCATCGCCATCACCATCTTGATCACACCAGCCACCCCAGCAGCCGCCTGAGCATGACCGATGTTCGATTTCAACGACCCCAACCACAACGGACGCTCACGCCCCTGCCCATATGACGCCAACAGGGCTTCCGCCTCGATCGGATCACCCAACCGCGTCCCCGTACCATGCGCCTCGACCGCATCCACCTCCGACGCCGCCAGCCCCGCGTCCGCCAACGCCCGACGCACCACCCGCTCCTGCGCCAGGCCGTTCGGCGCCGTCAACCCGTTCGACGCACCGTCCTGATTCACCGCCGAACCACGCACCACCGCCAGCACCCGGCGGCCGTTGCGCACGGCATCGGACAGACGCTCGACGACGAGCACTCCCACGCCCTCGGACCAGCCCGTGCCGTCGGCCGAGGCCGCGAAGGACTTGCACCGCCCATCAGAGGCCAGCCCACCCTGACGGCTGAACTCCACGAACATCCCCGGATTGGCCATCACCGTCACCCCACCGGCCAACGCCAACGAACACTCCCCCGCCCGCAACGCCGACACCGCCTGATGCAACGCCACCAACGACGACGAACACGCCGTGTCCACCGTCACCGCCGGACCCTCCAACCCCAGCACATACGCCACCCGACCCGACACCACACTCGACGTCGTACCGGTCAGCAGGTGGCCTTCGAAGCCCTCCGGCGGGGAGTACAGGGGAGCCGCGTAGTCCTGCGCGATGGCGCCGATGTAGACGCCGGTCTGGCTGCCGCGCAACGACGACGGGTCGATCCCGGCGCGCTCCACCGCCTCCCACGAGGTCTCCAGCAACAACCGCTGCTGCGGATCCATCGCCAACGCCTCACGCGGAGAAATCCCAAAAAACTCCGCATCAAACTCCCCCACCCCCTCCACGAACCCACCCACACCAGACGCCGACACCTCCCCCAACACCCCAAGATCCCACCCACGATCCACCGGAAACCCCGACACCACATCCCGACCCGACACCACCACATCCCACAAACCCTCCGGAGACACCACCCCACCCGGAAAACGACACGCCATCCCCACAATCACCACCGGATCGGGGCTGCGGGACTCCGCCTCCTGGAGGCGCTGCCGGGTCTCCTGCAACTCGATGGTGACCCGGCGCAGATACTCGACGAGCTGCTCGTCATTCGCCATGGGTGAGCTCCTTGTCGATGAAGCTGAGGAGGTCGTCGACGCTGGCCGTGCGGAGCCGCTCGGTGACGTCCGAGCCGGGCGGCGGTGCCGGTGGGATCGCCGGTCGGACCGGCGGTTCCGGGGCGGCCCGGTCCTCGGGGAACAGCCGATCGCGCAGATGGCGGGCCAGGACCCCGGGACTGGGATGGTTGAACAGCAGGCCGGTCGGCAGCCGCAGACCGGTGGCGGCGCTCAGCCGGTTGCGCAGCTCGACCGAGGTCAGGGAGTCGAACCCGAGGTCCTTGAACGGCGTCTCGCCGTCGATCGCGTCGGCGGCGTCGTACCCGAGCACCAGGCCGGCGTGCGTGTGCACCAGGTCGAGCAGGAGTTTCTCGCGCTCGGCGGGAGCCGCCCCCTCGAGCCGCTCGCGCAGCGTGGGCCCAGCGGTCTCCTCGACCGGGACGGGCGTCGCGTCTCCTCCGGCCCGCGCGGGCGTCCCGTCCCCGGTCGACATGGACGTTCCGGTCCACATGGACGTTCCGGCCCGCGTGGATGCCGCGTCCCCGGGGTGCGCGGTCAGCAGCCCGCGCAGCACCGCCGGTGTCTCCCCGCCGCGCGCACGCAGCGCGCCCAGGTCGAACGCGGCCGGTACGGGAACCGCCTCGTCCCCGGCCAGGGCCAGGTCGAACAGGGCGAGCGCGTCGGCGGTCGGCATGGGCCGCAGCCCGGAGCGGGCCATCCTGGCTAGGTCGGCGGCGGCGAGGCCACCGGCCATGCCCTCCTCCTGGCGCCAGGGGCCCCAGGCGAGCGCGGTGGCCGGCAGGCCGTGGGCCCGCCGGCTCTGCGCCAGCGCGTCGAGTGCCGCGTTGGCCGCCGCGTAGTTGGCCTGCCCGGCGCCGCCCAGAGTGGCCATGACGGAGGAGAACAGGACGAACGCCGACAGGTCCGCGCCGGCGGTGAGCTCGTGGAGGTGCAGGGCGCCGTCGACCTTGGCACGGAGCACGGTGTCGAGCCGTCCGGGGGTCAGCTCGGTGATCACGCTGTCGTCGAGGACACCGGCGGCGTGCACGACGGCGGTCAGCGGGTGCTCGGCGGGGACGGTGTCGAGGAGCGCGGCGACGGCCGCACGATCGGCGACGTCACAGGCGGCGAAGGTGACCGTGGCGCCCAGTCCGGCCAGTTCCCGCCGCAGGTCCGCGGCGCCGTCGGCGGCGGGGCCGCGGCGCCCCGCCAGGATCAGGTGGCGCGTGCCGTACGCGTCCACCAGGTGCCGGGCCAGGGCCCGGCCGAGCGCGCCGGTGCCGCCGGTGATCAGGACCGTGCCTCGCGGGTCGGGCCCGTCCGGGACGGTCAGCACGACCTTGCCGGTGTGCCTGGCCTGGCCGACGAACCTGAACGCCTCGGGTGCCCGGCGCACGTCCCAGGCGGTGACCGGCGGTGGTTCGAGCGTCCCGGCGGCGAACAGCGGGGCGAGCTCGGAGAGCATGCGGCCGATCCGGTCCGGTTCCCGTTCGAGCAGGTCGAGCAGGTCGAAGGCGTGGTAGCGGATTCCGGCCGGGTCCCGGAGGTCGGTCTTGCCCAGCTCGACGAAGCGGCCCCCGGGGGCCAGCAGCCGCAGGGAGGCGTCGGTCGGCTCCCCCGCGAGGGAGTTGAGCACGACGTCCACGCCGCGACCGCCGGTCGCCGCCCGGAACCGTTCCTCGAAGGCGGTGTCACGCGACGAGGCGACCCGCCCGGGTGGCAGGCCGGTGGCGCCGTGCTTGGCCGGGGAGGCGGTGCCGTACACGTCCGCGCCGAGGTGCAGGGCGAGCCGGACGGCGGCCGTGCCCACCCCGCCCGCCGCGGAGTGGATCAGTACGGACTCGCCGCGCCGCAGCCCCGCCAGCTCGACCAGCGCGTGGTAGGCGGTGAGGTAGGCGATGGGCGTGGCGGCCGCCCGCGCGTACGTCCAGCCGTCGGGGATCGGCGTGACGGCCCGCCGGTCGGTGACCGCGACGGGGCCGAAAGCGCCGGAGAAGACGCCCATCACCCGGTCGCCCGGCGCGATCCCCGTGACTCCCCGTCCCACCTCGCTGACCGTTCCGGCCGCTTCGAGGCCGGGGAGACCGGGATCGCCCGGGTAGTGGCCCAGGGCGCCGAGCACGTCGCGGAAGTTCACCCCCGCCGCGCGTACCGAGACCCGGACCTGGCCGGGCGCGAGTGGTCCGTCCACCTCGGGGCAGGGCCGCAGGGCCAGCCCGTCCAGCGTGCCCCGCCGGACGACCCCGAGCCGCCACGGGACCCTCCGGCCGGACACCGGGGAGGCGTCCCCGTCGGGCAGGGGGAGCGAGCCGGGGCGCGGGGCGGCGGCTCTGGCCAGGCGCGGGACACGGACCGTGCCGTCGCGAAGCGCGAACTGGGGCTCCCCGGTCGCGAGCCCGGTCGGGAGCACGGTCGCGAGCCCAGTCCTGAGCCCGGTCGGGAGCACGGTCGCGAGCCCAGTCCTGAGCCCGGTCGCGAGCGGGTCCCCGGAGCCGTCGTCGGTGTCCACCAGCACCAGGCGCCCGGGATGCTCGGTCTGCGCGGAACGCACCAGCCCCCACACCGCGGCCTGTACCGGGTCGGCGTCCTGTCCCGCCTCGGTGGCGACCGCGCCGCGGGTCACCAGGAGCAGCCTGGCGTCGGCGAGACGCTCCTCCGCGAGCCAGTCGCGCACCAGCGCCAGGACACGCCCGGTGACGGCGCGCACGCCACCGGACCGAGGACACCAGGCGACCACCACCTTGGGCCGCTCCGCACCAGAAACCGAGCCGGAAACCGGACCGGGGACCGGACCAGGAACCGAGCCGAGGACCGGTCCGGGGATCGGAGCGGAGACCGGACCAGAGGTGCCGTCGGAGGACCGGTCGAGAGCTACGTCGAGGACCGGCGCACCGGTCGCGTCGAGGACCGGGCCGAGGGCCCCGGCGGTGATCGGGCCGTGGGCGAGACTCATCCCATCGACCACCGACCCATGGTCGAGGTCAGGGGCCGGGGCAGCGGTTTCGTCGAGAACCGGGCCAAGGGCGAGGTCCTCTCCCAGCGTGACGATCCGTCCCACCCCCACCGGTGACCCACCGGGCGGCACGGAGAGCCAATCAAGCCGGAACATCGCGTTCACCGGCGCCACCGAGCCGGGGCGGGCCGGGCGCAGCACCAGCTCGTCGATCGACAGGACGACCCTGCCCTCCTCGTCGGAGGCGGTCAGCGTGATCCCGCCGCCGTCTACGGGCGCCAGGCGTACCCGCAGGGTCTCCGCGCCGGTCGTGACCAGCGACGCGCCGCTGAAGGCGAAGGGCAGCTCGGGCGGTCCCTCACCGGCCGCCGGGCGACCGGCCCACGCGTGCAGGGCCGCGTCCAGCAGCGCGGGGTGCAGCCCGAAGCCGCCGCGCGGCAGGCCCCCCGGCAGCCTCACCTCGGCGTACGCCTCCGCGCCCTGATAGCGGACGGTACGCAGGCCACGGAAGGCGGGCCCGTAGGCGTAGCCGCGTTCGGCGAGCCGGTCGTAGACGGCGCCGGCGTCCTCACCGGCGTCTCCGGTGACGTCTCCGGCGACCGGCGGGATCGCGTCGCGCGTGATCCCCGCGTCGCACGTGGTGCCCGCGTCCAAGCCGGACGGCGTCGTCCCGGCCCGAGCGAGAGTGGGAGCGGGGCCCAGCAGCCCGGAACCGTTCCTCGTCCACTCGCCGTCCCGGGACCGGCTGTAGAGTGTGAGGGCCCTGCGGCCCTCGGCGTCCGGGGCGGCGACCACGAGCTGGACCTCGACGTGGCCGTCTCCGGGCAGCGTCACCGGTCGTTCGAGGGTGAGCTCCTCGACCCCCGGGCAGCCCGTCCGCGCGCCCGCGTGCCAGGCCAGCTCCAGCAGCACCGCCCCGGGCAGGATGACCGATCCGGCCACCTCGTGGTCGGCGAGCCACGGGTGGGAACGGCGGGAGAGCCGGGCCGTGAACAGCGTCTCCCCCGAGGCGGCCGACTCGACGGGAGCGTCCAGCATCGGGTGCTCACCCGCCGCGGCCCGCGGCGTCTCCAGCCAGTAGCGACGGCGCCGGAACGGGTAGGTCGGCAGCGGGGCGGGACGCGCGCCGCCGAAGAACGCGCCCCAGTCGACGTCCGCACCGCGCACGGCGGCCGTCGCCAGCGCGGTGGCCAGGGTCGTCGTCTCGGGTACGCCACGGCGCAGCACCGGCGCGAAGACCGCGTCCGGCGCGCATTCGGCCCCCATCGCGGAGAGCACCCCGTCGGGCCCGAGCTCCAGGAACGTCCGCACCCCGTCCGCGTGCGCGGCCCGCACGGCGTCGGCGAACCGGACAGGTCCGCGTACCTGGCGCACCCAGTGTTCGGCGGAGAAGTCGACCGGCCCCCCGGTCACGGTCGACACGACGGGAACACGCGGCTCCCCGTAGGTCAGTCCCTCGGCCACCTCCCCGAAGGCGTCGAGCATCCCGTCCATGCGCGGCGAGTGGAACGCGTGGCTCACCCTCAGCCTGCGGACCTTGCGGCCACGCGCCTCGAAGTGCGCGGCCACGCCGAGCACGGGCGCCTCGTCGCCGGAGACGACGACCGCGGCCGGGCCGTTGACCGCGGCGAGCGCGAGTTCGTGCTCGTGCCCGGCCAGCAGGCCGAGCATCTCCTCCTCCGACGCCTCCACCGCCGCCATCGCCCCGCCCTCCGGCAGCGCGCCCATCAGGCGGCCTCGGGCGGCGACCAGCGCGCACGCGTCGGGCAACGAGAGCACCCCGGCGACGTGGGCGGCCGACAGCTCTCCGACGGAGTGCCCGGCGAGGACGTCCGGGCGGACGCCCCAGTGTTCCAGCAACCGGAACAGCGCCACCTCCAGCGCGAACAGCGCGGTCTGGGTGTGCTCGGTCCGGTCGAGCAGCTCGTCGGGCACGTCGCCGAACACGATGCCGGCCGGTGAACGGCCGAGATGCGGCCGGAGCCCGTCCCAGACCTCCTCCAGCGCGCGGGCGAACACCGGATGGGCCGCGTGCAGCTCACGGCCCATCGCGTGCCGCTGACTCCCCTGGCCGGTGAACAGGAAGCCGAGCCCGCCGGAGGCCGTACCCGTGACCAGGCCCGGCGTCTCCCGTCCGGCGGCGAGCGCCGCCAGGCCGCGGTCGAAGTCCCGGATGTCCGCGGCGACCAGCGCCGCGCGCCGGGTGAACGTGGCGCGGGTGGTGGCCAGGGCGTGCCCGACGCCGGCCGGGGTGACCGCGGGATGTGCGGCCAGGTGCTCGCGCAGCCGCGCCGCCTGCTCGCGCAGCGCGCGGTCGTCCCTGCCGGTGACGATCCACGGCACCGGACGAGCCGCCTCCCCGGCCTCCGCACCCTCCCCGGCCTCCCCAGCCTCCGAACCCCCCGCGCCCTCCCCATGCTCCGGACCCCCGGCGTCTTCCCCGCGCTCCCCGGACTCTGGGCCCTCCGCGCTCTCCCCCTGCTCCGGGACGGCCGCAACCCGCGGGACCACCCGGACCTCTTCGCTCTCCGGAGGAACCGCCACAACCCGCGAGACCTTCGCGCTTCCCCCGGCTTCCGGAGCGCCGATTTCCCCAGTTCCCCGGGCTCCCTCGACTCCCCCGGCTTCCCCGTCGGCCTCCCGGGGCTCAGGGACCTGCGGTCCCTGCTCCAACACCACATGCGCGTTCGTCCCGCTGATCCCGAACGACGACACCCCCGCCCGCCTCGGACCACCCGTCTCCGGCCACGAAACCGACGACGTCAACAACGACACCGCACCCGACGACCAATCCACATGCGGCGACGGCTCATCCACATGCAACGTCCGCGGCAACACCCCATGCCGCATCGCCATCACCATCTTGATCACACCCGCCACCCCCGCAGCAGCCTGAGCATGACCGATGTTCGACTTCAACGACCCCAACCACAACGGACGCTCACGCCCCCGCCCATACGACGCCAACAGGGCCTTCGCCTCGATCGGATCACCCAACCGCGTCCCCGTACCATGCGCCTCGACCGCATCCACCTGCGACGCCACCAGCCCCGCGTCCGCCAACGCCCGACGCACCACCCGCTCCTGCGCCGGACCGTTCGGCGCCGTCAACCCGTTCGAGGCACCGTCCTGATTCACCGCGCTGCCGGCGACGACGGCCAGCACGGGCCGCCCCAGGCGCCGGGCCTCCGACAGCCGTTGCAGCAGCAGTACGCCGACGCCCTCGGACCACGCCGTGCCGTCGGCCGAGGCCGCGAAGGACTTGCACCGCCCATCCGAGGCCAGCCCACCCTGACGACTGAACTCCACGAACATCCCTGGATTGGCCATCACCGTCACCCCACCGGCCAACGCCAAAGAACACTCCCCCGCCCGCAACGCCGACACCGCCTGATGCAACGCCACCAACGACGACGAACACGCCGTGTCCACCGTCACCGCCGGACCCTCCAACCCCAGCACATACGCCACCCGACCCGACACCACACTCGACGTCGTACCGGTCAGGCCGTAACCCGCCGTCTCCCCCCCGGTCTCGTGCAGGCGCGGGCCGTAGTCGGTCGGCATCGCGCCGATGTAGACGCCGGTCTGGCTGCCCCGCAACGACGACGGATCGATCCCCGCCCGCTCCACCGCCTCCCACGACACCTCCAGCAACAACCGCTGCTGCGGATCCATCGCCAACGCCTCACGCGGAGAAATCCCAAAAAACTCCGCATCAAACTCCCCCACCCCATCCACAAACCCACCCACACCAGACGCCGACACCTCCCCCAACACCCCAAGATCCCACCCACGATCCACCGGAAACCCCGACACCACATCCCGACCCGACACCACCACATCCCACAAACCCTCCGGAGAGGACACCCCACCCGGAAAACGACACGCCATCCCCACGATCACCACCGGATCGGTGGAGGGCGTCGCGACGACCGGGGTCTCGGGGACGGCCGGTGCCGAGCCCAGGTGGGCGGTGAGGGCCGAGGGGGTGGGGTGGTCGAAGACGGCGGTGCCCGGCACCGGCCGCCCGGTGGCGGCGGCGAGCCGCTCGCACAGCTCGACCGACATGGCGGAGTCGAAGCCGAGGTCCTTGAAGGTCCGGTCCATCTCCACGGCGTCGGCCGCGTAGTGGCCCATGATCGCGGCCACCTGCGCGCGCACCACGCCCGCGAGGTCCCGTACCGGCTCGGGGGAAGTGTCATGAGCGGCGGGAAGGGACACGGGGAGAGACGAGGTGGCGTCGCGGGACGGTCCCGGGCCGGTCCGCGTGTCCAGCCAGTAGGGGCGCCGTTCGAACGGATACGTCGGCAGGTCCACCGGCCGCCCGCCGGGGAAGATCGTTTCCCAGTCGACGGAGGCGCCCGCGACCTGCGCCTCGGCCAGTGAGGCCAGGAAGCGGTCCGTGCCGCCCTCGTCGCGGCGGAGGGTGCCGACGACCGCGCCCCCGGCCCCGAGGGTGTCCCGGACGGCCCCGGTGAGCAGCGGGTGCGGGCTCACCTCGACGAAGAGGTCGTGTCCCGCGGCCTCCAGTGCGCGGACCGTCTCCTCGAAGCGGACCCGCCGCCGCAGGTTGAGGTACCAGTAGGAGGCGTCCAGCCGGTGGGTTTCCAGCGGCCCGGCCGTGACGGTGGAGTAGAACGCGACGCGCGACCCTCCCGGCCGGAGGTAGGACAGCTCGCCGAGCAGCCGCTCGCGTACCGCGTCGACGTGTTCGCAGTGCGAGGCGTAGTCGACCGCGACCCGGCGGGCTCTGACGCCGTCCGCCTCGCAGGCGGCCCGCAGCTCGTCGAGCGCGTCCAGGTCTCCGGAGACCACGACCGACGCCGGGCCGTTCACGGCGGCGACCGCGAGCCTCCCGGACGCGCGGGCCAGCCGCGCCAGGACCTCGTCGGCGGGCAGGGCCACCGACAGCATGCCCCCGCGCCCGGCGATCGCGGACATCGCCCGGCCGCGCAGCGCCACCAGGCGCGCGGCGTCGTCCAGTGACAGCGCGCCCGCCACGTACGCGGCGGCGACCTCGCCCTGGCTGTGGCCCACGACGGCGGCGGGCCGCACCCCGTGGGAGCTCCAGAGGGCGGCCAGCGAGACCATCTGGGCGAACAGCGCGGGCTGGACAACGTCGTCGCCCGTCAGGGGCTCACCGTCGGCCAGCCGGTCGATGAGGGAGAAACCCAGGTGGGGGGCGAACGCCCGGGAACAGTCGGCGAGCCGGTCCCGGAAGGCGGGGACGGTCTCCACGAGCCGGGCCGCCATCCCGGTCCACTGCGAGCCCTGGCCGGGGAAGACGAACGCGATCCGTCCGGCACCCGCCGTACCGGCTCGCTGGACGAGGCCGGGCGCGGGTTCGCCGCGTGCCAGCCCGGCCAGGGCACGCAGCAGCGTCTCGCGGTCCGGCGCGACGACCGCCGCGCGGCGCTCGAAGGCGGTCCTGGTGGTGGCGAGCGAATGTCCGAGGTCGGCGAGGTCGAGTCCCGGGTCGCGCTCCAGCCTGTCCAGCAACAGGCCCGCCTGCGCCCGGAGCCCTTCCTCACCACGGGCCGAGACCGGCCAGACGCCGGGAAGTTCTCCGCGTACCACGGGCTCCGCGCCGGTGGGGCTCACGGAGGACCCGGCGGTATCCGAAAGCGAGGCGGAGCCCGAAGAGACGGTGGAACCCGGGAAGCCCGTGGAACCTGGGAAGGGTGCGGGCCGTGCGGGGACCGGGCGCGGGGCCTCCGCGAGGATGACGTGACAGTTCGTGCCGCCCATGCCGAAGGAGCTCACACCGGCCACCCGCGGGCGGTCCGCGGCGGGCCACGGGCCGGTCTCGGTCTGCACCCGCAGGCGCAGCTCCTCCAGCGGGATGTCCGGGTTGGGCATCTCGAAGTGCAGGCTCGGCACCAGCTCGCCGTGGGCGACGCACAGCGCCGTCTTCACCAGCCCGGCGATGCCGCCCGCGCCTTCCAGGTGACCGATGTTCGTCTTCACCGAGCCGACCCGCAGCGGTGTCCCGGCCGTTCCCGTCGCTCCCGCGAAGGCCGCGCCGAGGGCCCGCGCCTCGACCGGGTCGCCGACCGGGGTGCCGCTGCCGTGCAGCTCGACGTACTGGACCTCCTCGGGGCGCACCCCCGCGCGGGCGTGGGCCCGCCGGACGACCTCTTCCTGGGCCGCCGCCTCGGGTGTGGTGAGCGTACGGCCGCCGCCGTCGTTCCCGGTCGCGGTGGCGCGGATGACGCAGTGGATCCGGTCGCCGTCCGCGAGGGCCGCGGCCAGGGGTTTGAGCACGAGGACGGCACCGCCCTCGCCGCGCACGTACCCGTCGGCGCGGGCGTCGAAGGTCGCGCACCGGCCCCGGGGGGACAGCCCGCCGAAGGCCGCGGAGACCTCGGCGCTGTCGGGGCCGATCATCAGGTTGACGCCCCCGGCCAGCGCGAGGACGGACTCGCCCGCCAGCAGGCTCTCGCAGGCCAGGTGCACGGCCACCAGCGAGGACGACTGCGCCGTGTCGACGGTGAGGCTGGGACCGCGCAGGCCGAGCGTGTAGGAGAGGCGGTTGGCGATGACGCCGCGGTGCAGCCCGGTCATGGCGTGGGGTGTGAGCGCGGACGCGTCCCGCCCGCCCGCGAGGGCCGCGTAGTCGTCCCAGATCGCGCCCGCGAAGACTCCCGTACGGCTGCCGCGCAGGCTCGCCGGCACGATCCTGGCCTCCTCCAGCGCCTCCCAGCCGAGTTCCAGCATCAGCCGCTGCCGCGGGTCCATGAAGGCCGCCTCCCTCGGCGAGACGCCGAAGAAGGCCGGGTCGAAGTGGTCGATCCGCTCGATGAACCCGCCACGCGGGCCGGCCTGACCGGGGCGGCCGCCGGGCGGCCCGGTGACGGCGTCCACCCCCTCCCTGAGGAGGGTCCAGAACTCCGCGGGACTCCCGGCCATGGGGAACCGGCAGGACAGTCCGATGATCGCGATGGCGTCGTGGCCGCTCCGCGCACCGGGATCGCTCATTCGTACACCTCACCCCCGTGAGAACACCCGCCCCCGCGGCGGGTCAGACCCCGCCGTCCCGCGTGAACGCGCCGTCATGCCACGTCAGCGGCGTAAATCACCAAGGCCCCCTTTGGTGAAAGATGATCTACAACACGCATAGTACGTCGCCGGATGAGCGAGTAAATGTCCGTCCTGTTACTTGTTATGGGGCGACCTGACTTGCCACTCGATGTGGTGATCACGGAGGGCGTGACCCCACTCTCCTCCTCCGATGCGGCCGATGGTCAGCGAGGGTCGTGGAGTTGACTGAAAGGTTGACAGGGAGCCGGAGCGACACCGGTTTCGCGTGGAGCGAACGCACACGTATTGACACACCGAATTACCCAGAAGCACACGTAATACCATTTACAGCGCCATCCATCATCACAGATAACTAATCTTGCCAAATACTACGAAAAATGTAAAAAATAACATTACAGCCATTAAAATGGGACACTCAACCCGTCGGCACGACGTATGGGACATCGCCCGCATCCGAAGGATCCACGGAGCAAGAGGAGTGCATCACTGCGTCACCACCACTCCCGGCCCGTTCCATCGCCGGGGTAAGTCAGAAACAGGCACCGAGAACGGGGCGGTGAAGGTGTTGCGGGGTGATCATGACACCGGTGACACGGGTGGCGAGAGCCAGGGTCGCCGGGACGGGGTTGTCGATGGAATCCTCGATGGCCGGATCGATGCCCAGCTCACGGAGGTGACGATTGAGCCGGTCGGGATCCGCGCCCTGCCTGTCGAGGGGAAACCTCGGGTTGACGTCGGCATCGGACATGATCAGAAACTATCGAAGCCGCGACGTCAGCCGGCGCCACACCAGTAGGCGAGTTGCGCGCTCGTACTTTTGACCACCTGTGGGACGGACTCGGGCTGCGGCCAGATCTGCAGCAGATATCGATCTTCCGCTCCCGAATCCTCGTCCATGTTCACGGCGTGGTAGCGCAGCCGGTACCACCCCGGCCCCGAGGGCAGGTCGGGCAGCTGGTGGACGTCTCCACCTCCCCACTCGCACAACAAGATCCGTCTGGCCTCGGACCGGAAAGCGACAGCCGGATCTCACCACCCCGTCCTGCCGCATGCAAACTTTTCCGCCGAAAGGCGCGTCTCACCTTTATGGGAATGTTGTTTCGCGGCACCGCCGCGGCCGTCGCCTTCTTCGTCGCAGCCGGGCCGGCCGCCGCCCACGCCGAGGCACCGGCCGGTCGGTGGAGCGTCGTCCACGACCAACCCCGTGACTCCTACGACGCGGTGACGGTGACGCCGGGTGGGGCGGTCTGGGTCGCCGGGACGAGGCGCCCGGATCGCGCGTCGAGCCGCACCGAGTCGCTCCTGCTCAAGGGCGGCCGTACCGCCTTCAAACGGGTCACCGGGCCGGGCTTCCGGGTGAGGCGGCTGGCGTCGGCGTCCGACACCAGGGTCTGGGCGTTCGGCTCGTCGCGGTACGCCCGGTGGGACGGCAAGCGCTGGCAGGTCAAACGATGGCGTCATGGCCGGGTCGATCGGGCGTACTCCATCGGCCAGAACCTGTGGGTCATCGAGAACTCGAACACGTTCCCCGCGGCCGGTGACGCCGGGTGGAAGGCGCGGTCCACGCTGCGGCGCCTGACCGGGTCGGTGTGGCGCAAGGTCGGCACGCCGATCGTGGTCAAAGGACTCGACGGCAAGTGGGCGGCGGGTTCGGCGCGGGGCAGGGCGGCCCTGGCCCGCTGGACCGGCACGGCCTGGCGCGCGGTCGCGCTTCCCGCGATTCCGTCCGCGCACTCGGGCCAGATCTCGGAGTTGACGGATGTCGCGGTCGACGGTGAGACCGGCCGGGTGATGGCCGTCGGCTGGGTCGCCTGGCCGTGCGGCGGTGCGAAGCGCTCCTTCTGCGGCGAGACTTTGCTGCTGTCGGGCTATCTGGGCGACTTCGACTTCGAGGTTCGTGGCGAACCGGGCATCCAGCCGCGCGCCCAGGCGGAGCCCGACGGCAGAGGCGGGGCCTGGGTCGTCTACGACGCCAAGGGCGGAGGCAGCGGGTTCCTGCACATCGGCACCGACGGTGTCGAGCCGGGCGCCTTTCCGGCTCCGCCGAACCGGAAGGCGTCCGTCCGTGACCTCGCCGTCCAACTGGGGACCGGTTCCGTCTGGGCGGTCGGCGCGGCACCTTCCCGCCGCGGCGGTTTGATCTGGACCTACCGCCGCTGAGCAGGCCGCGGCGATCCGAACCATGCCCGGTCGCTGCTGCCTCCGCCAGAAGCCGCCGCCGGGCTGGCGCGGAAACCAAAAGGCTACTTCGGAGCAGGTGCAGGTCGGCAGGTGTCGGCGCTCCGCAAAGGAAGAAATAAACCAGCCGCACAGAAAACTCCCCCACACCAGCTCCGCGGCCCCGGCGAGCGCGCCAACGCCGTGTCGAAGACCTGGCACATCCTCCGGAAACCACGCTGCCGCCCACTTCGCGCAGGTCGGCTGGTCAAAGCCGTCTTCGTCCCTCAGGCCCGCGAAACGGGATGGAACACGCTCAACTTATCCGCCGTCCACCGGGTAGCGGATGAAGATCTCGGCTCGCCGCGTCGCCGACGGCCGGTGGAAGTAGAGCAGCTCGCCGGGGGTGTCCACGCACTGGACCAGGCCGGCCAGCTCGGCGCCGAGGGTCTCGTCGATGATGAGAAGATCGCTCGTCGCCCCGCGGGCCACCACCTCCGCCGTCGCGGCGTCGACCGTGTCCTCCTCGACCACCACGAGCCGGTAGGTGACGGGCGCCGGCAGCCGGCCCTCGAGGGCCCGCGCGGCGACCTCGAAGCAGCGCATCGCCTCCACCCAGCCGATCCGCGGGCCAGCGGGGTTCATGGCCAGGCCGACGATCGACTGGATCGCCACTTCGGGCGCCTGGTGCTTGGCCATCATGTAGGCGAGGTTGCGGACCCAGTCGCCGTACATTCCGGCGTCTATCCCCCGGCGCCGCTGGTGGTAGGCCACGGCCGAGGCGTTGAACGCGAAGGCCAGTCCCGCCTGCCGCAGCCGATACCCCAGGTCGGTGTCCTCAAGTCCCCAGCCGAGAAACGCCTCGTCGAAACCACCGAGCCGGCGTAGGTGCTCGACGCGCACCGAGGCGTTGCAGGTGAACAGGAGATGCCAGCAGATGGCGAGCCGGTTCATGTTGCCCGAGAATTCGGCCAGCACCTGCTCGCGCGGATCACCCCAGGCGACGTCGGGCATGGCGTCGAAGGTGAATTCGCGGCTGAGGCGCTCCTCGTCGAATTCTCCGTCTCCGAGGTCGGGGCGGGGGCCGATCACGACGAGATCATTCCTGAGCCGGTGATAGCGAACGTGTTCGGCGAGATAGGTCGGCCCGACCACCGTATCGGCGTCGACCATGACGATGAGCTCCCCGCTGGCCTTGGCGATGGCCGCGTTGCGGGCGGCCGCCCGGCTCGACCGATCGGTGCGCGGAAGGTAGAGGTAGGTCAGATTGTCATGGCCCGCCAGCTCGGCGACCATCTCGCCGGTGCCGTCGGTGGAGCCGTCGTCGGCGACGACGAGCTCGAAGAAGTCGTCCGGATCGAGCACGCTGTGCGCGAGGGTGTACAGCAACAGGCGCAACTTGCTCCGTACGTTGAAGGCTGGAATGACGACGCTGACCTTCACGGAACCTCCTGTGAATGGGCGACAAAGGATGACCGGCACGGCCACGGACACGTCGAACGCCTTCGCGACCAGAATTATCAACCGTCCGCAAGTCCAGTGCAATGATCTCCGTATGTTCTCCCTGGATGAGTTCGGTTATCCGGTGAGTGTGAGCACGATCTCCCCGGATAACTTCGGGGCAGGGCAGAGGCCAGCGCCGGAAAAACTCCCCGGATAAGAAGGGGAGTCCGAAGGGTGACCGCGACCGCCTACCGGCGCCAGGCGCCGGCCTACCGGGAGTGGCTGCTCGCGCGGGCGGCCGGGCACGCGGACGCGTTCGCCGACCTGGTCGGCGCCGAAGCCGCCGTCACCGCCTGGCGTCGGCACTACGACCGTCGCCGGGTCAAAGGCGACCGGCACTCCAGCGCGCTGCGCAACACCTTCAACCGGATGCTCGGCTGCCTGCGGGAACGCAGGACCTACGACGAGTTCGCCACGGTCCCTCCATCGGATAACCAGCCAAGACCACGGGTGTTACCGCCGGACACCGTCGACGCGGCCTGATCGCCGGCCGACACCGGTTTGCTCAGGCGCACCTTCTCCTCCGCATAACCTCACGGGTCTCCGCTCGGCGCACAGACTCCTCGTCGCCAATGCGGACGCCCGCCAGGTCAGCAGCGGACCCGCTGAACACCTCTAGATGCATAGCGCGCACGACCTCGGCACCTATCCCGGTGGCGGCTCTGCCCCCCTCACATGTCTCCGGGGTCGCGACGATGCCGTACGCCAGTGAGCGGACATCGCCAGACAGTCCCCGCACATCGAGCCCCAGTGACTCGACGAGTGCCCGTTCCGCACCGCCATCCGATCAACCCAAGAGGAGAACGACTCGTCGGGCTGCGGCTCAACCGCCAACGCCAGGCGCCGAGGGAGGAACCCGACTCTCGTCTTCGACTCCTCACTCTCAAGATCCACGCTGCACTCTCAAGTTCGACGGCCCCAGACACAGTTGGACGAGTCCGGACAGCCCTGTTGACATATCAAATGAACGTTCTTTTAATTAGCGCATGGGGCGTATCGCGGGTGTCACCGCCACCGAGACCCGGGAGCGGCTGCTGCGGGCGGCGGCCGAGGCCTTCGCCCTGCGCGGCTACGACGGCACGCGCGTGGCCGACATCGCCGCGGCGGCGGGGGTGAGCAACGGCGCCCTGTACGCCCATTTCGGGTCGAAGGCCGAGTTGCTGGTGGTCGCGCTGCGCGCGCACGGGCCGCTGCTGCTGGCCAAGTTGTTCGCCGCCGACCCGGACCGGCCGATCACGGAGCTGCTGGCCGTCGTCGGCCGAGGGCTCCCGCGCCGGCGGCCCGACGCCCACGGCTCCCTCATCGTCGAGGCTCTCGTGGCGGCACGCCGCGACGAGGACGTCGCCCGGCCGATGCGCGACTACGTCGGCGAGCGCGCCGACTGGCTGGCCGGTCTCGTCCGTGCCGCCCAGAACGACGGCGAGCTGGACGGCGCGCTGTCGCCGGACGCGCTGTCGCACTTCTGCCTGCTGCTCGCGATGGGCAGCGCGCTCGTCACCTCCGACCTGCACACGGTCGACGACGAGGAGTGGGCCGCGTTGCTCACCCGTGTCGTCGCCGCCCTGGCTCCTGCCGACGACACCGCGCAGAAGGCCGACAGCACCGCGCAGAGAGGAGCGCCACGATGAAGGTAAGAATCGACTCCGGACGATGCCAGGGGCACGGTCGATGCTACGACCTCGCCCCCGGCCTGTTCGGCGAGGACGACGAGGGCTACGGGCACGTCGTCGGCGACGGCCTCGTACCGCCTGGCGAGGAGCAGGCGGCGCGCCTGGCCGTGGCGAACTGCCCGGAAAGAACGATCGAGATCCTCCAGGAGGCGCGACATGACCGTCGATGACCGCTTCGGCGAGCACGAGTTCCAGGAGAGGCTGCGAGACCGTCCCGACGGCGTGCGCAACGCGGTCGTCACCGGGCCGGTCTCCGACTGGGCGACCGACTTCTCCCACACCGAGCCGGAGTGGGCGGCCGACCCGTACCCGATCCAGGACGACCTGCGGCGGCGCTGCCCGATCGCGCACACCGAACGGTTCGGCGGCGCGTGGCTGCCGACCCGCTACGAGGACGTCGCGGCCATCGCCTACGACACCGATCGCTTCTCCTCCCGGTCGATCATCGTGAGCAACTTCCGGCCGCCGCCCGAGGTGGCCCCGGTGGGCGGCACGCCGCCGATCTCCTCCGACCCGCCCTTCCACCACGACGCGCGCAAGCTGCTGCTGCCGATGTTCACCAAGACGACGGTCGCCAGGCAGGAGCCGGCGACGCGGGCGTTCTGCCACTCGCTCCTCGACACGCTGGAGGGGCGGGACGTCATCGACGCCGCCCGTGACTACGCCCAGCACATCCCGACGCGCGTCATCGCCGACATGCTGGGCTTCCCGCCCGAGGACGGGCCGCGCTTCCGGGAGTTCGTCGAGAACGCGCTGGAGGGCATCAACCTGCCGCCGGAGGAGCGCATCCCCCGGATGGAGATGCTGTTCGACTACCTGCTGGCGCAGATCCGCGACCACATCGACAACCCGCGCGACGACCTCACGACCTACCTCATCAACGCGGAGCTGTACGGCAGGAAGCTGGAGTCGCTCCACGTGGCTGGCACGATGGCGCTGCTGCTCATCGCCGGCATCGACACCACGTGGAGCGCGATCGGCGCGTCGCTGTGGCACCTGGCCAAGACGCCTGCCGACCGCGAGCGCCTCGTCGCCGAGCCCGACCTGCTGCCGACCGCGATGGAGGAGTTCCTCCGGGCCTACGCGCCGGTCACGATGGCGCGGCTGGTCAAGGAGGACATGCACTGGAACGGCGTCGACATGAAGGCCGACGACTGGATCCTGCTGTCGTTCCCCGCGGCCAACCGCGACGAGGCCCAGTTCGAGCGGGCGGGCGAGGTCCTCATCGACCGCGAGGTCAACCGGCACGCCGCGTTCGGCCTGGGCATCCACCGCTGCGTGGGCTCGCACCTGGCCCGCATGGAGCTGCGGGTCGCACTTGAGGTCTGGCTGGAGCGGATCCCGTCCTTCAGCCTCGACGACCCGGCGGCGGTGACCTGGGCGACCGGCCAGGTCCGCGGGCCACGCACCCTCCCGCTCCGCATCGGCTGACCGCCCCCCGGGGCCAGCCCCCGGGGCCGGAACTCCGCTCACCTCCCGGCCCCGGCGGTGGTGCGTCCCGGGGCGGAAACGGTCACCTCCCGATGCGCGGCGGTACGCAGCCCGCAGAGCGGGTCCCTGTCCCCCCGGGGTGTGGCCGGTGCTCAGCCGTCCATCGGGAGTGCCTCGGCCAGGCGGCGCCACGCGGCGCGCGGCAGGTCGCGGAAGGGGTCGCCGGTCACCACCTGGATCGCGAGGTGATCGGCTCCCGCGGCCAGGAAGTCCGCGGCCCTCCCCGCGACGGCGTCGGCGTCCCCGAGCGCGAACACCGCGTTCACCAGCCGGTCGCTGCCGCCGTCGCGGAAGTCGTCCTCCCCGAAGCCCAGCCGGAGCAGGTTGCCGGTGTAGTTGGGCAACGTCAGGTAGAAACGGAGATAGCCGCGCGCGGTCTCGCGGGCGCTTTCGACGTCGGGATCGAGGACGACCTTCAGCTCGGGGGCGAGCAGGGCGTGCTCCCCCAGGATCTCGCGGGCCTGGGCGGTGTGCTCGACGGTGACGAGGTACGGGTGCGCGCCCGCGGCCCTGTCCCTGGACAGCTCCAGCATCCTGGGGCCGAGAGCGGCCAGGACGCGCGCCTGCGCGGGCACCGGATCGGCGGCGGAGTCCAGCGCGTCCAGATACTCCCGCATCGCGGAGTACGGGCGCGTGTACCGCTCGACGATGCCCTCGTGGCTCACGCCGAGTCCCAGGACGAAACGCCCGGGATACCGCTGCTCGATGGCGGCCCGCTGCGCGGCGACCTCGGCGGCCCCGTAGTCCCAGATGCTGAGGATGCCGGTGGCCACGGTGACGCGAGGGGCGGCGTCGAGCAGCGGTACGGCGTAGTCGACGGCCGGGCTGCCGCCGAGCCAGATGGTGCCGTACCCCAGTGCGTCCAGCTCGGCCGCCGCGTCGCCGAACTCGCCCATGTCGGCCGGGCCGTCGCCGCGCAACGCGCTCCCCCAGGCCCCGCTCCAGATACCGAACCTGCCCAACCGGCTGTGCCGCGGCATGACGACCTCCCTGAACGTAGACGGACATGTCTGCTGCCCCCCGGTCCCGCCCGCGGTACCGGGGCGCGGTCACCGGCCACCCGACGACACCGGCTCTCCCGCCTGCCCCTTCATCTCCACCACGTCCCACGGTCAAACCGGGCGGGCGCGCAGCGTGGCGTCCGGCTTCGCCGGCCGGAACCGGTGGTGGCTGGATTAGGGTGGCGATGCCCGTGTCGCACGGTTCATCACGACGCGGGGCGATCTCCCCCCTCACGCTTCACAGCCGAGGCCGAGGAGAGACCACATGTCCCGCAGCCACATCGCCGCCACGGGGTGCGTCCTGGCGATCACCGCGCTCACCCTGACGACCCTTCCGGCCGTCGCCGCGCGCTGGGCGGCGGACGCCGTCCCCGCCCCGGCACGTCCGCCCGCCGTCACCCCTTCTCCCGCCGTCACCGCCCCGGCACGTCCGCCCGCCGCCGCCCCTTCTCCCGCCGTCACCGCGCCCCGGCCGGGGGGCACCGTTCCCACCCCGGCGGCCGTCATCCCGACGGTCCTCACCCCGGTGGCGCCGCCCCAGAGGGCGGAGAGCACTCCCCCCGCGATAAACCTGCCGCCGGGCGTCATCGAGGCGCTCCAGCGCGACCTCGGTCTCACCAGGAGGCAGGCCGAGGCCCGGCTGCGCAACGAGATCCGGCTGGCACCGGTCGAGGCGCGGCTGCGCGAGGAGCTCGGCGGACGCTTCGCCGGCTCCTGGTTCACCGGGACCACGGCGCGGACCCTCGTGGTCGCCACCACCAGCGCCGCCGACATCCCGAGGATCGTCTCCGCGGGCGCCAGGGCCGAGGTCGTCCGCGCGTCGCTGGCGACGCTCAAGGCGGTCAAGCGGAAACTCGACGACGCCCTGCCCGCCCATCCGGCCGGGGGCAGTGTCCGCTACGTCGACGTGCGGAGCAACAAGGTCGTCGTCCTGTCCCGGTACGCCCCGGTGACCCAGAGCGTCGTCAAGTCCATCGGGGTGGACACGAACCTGGTCGTCGTGGTGGCCTCCGAGGAGGACCCGCGTCCTCGTACCGTCGGCGGTGGTGCCCTCGAAGCCGCTGTCGTGGTGGCCACCGAGGAGGAGCCGCCTCCCCTCCAGGGACGTTCCCCGCGCGTCCCGGAGCGTCCTTTGCGCGTCCCGGGGCGTTCCCCGCGCGTGGAGTCGCGCGTCCCCGAGCGTCCCCGGTACGACCTCAAGGGCGGTGACGCCTACTACATCGGTACGGGCCGGTGCTCCGTCGGCTTCCCGGTGACCCGCGGGAAGCGCAGGGGGTTCGTCACCGCCGGTCACTGCGGCAAAAAGGGCGACGTCACCACCGGCTTCAACCGGGTCGCGCAGGGAGTTTTCCAGGGCTCGACCTTCCCGGTCAGCGACTTCGCGTGGATCGCGGTGAACGACGACTGGGTGCCCACGGCGGAGGTGAGCACCGGCGGCGCGGAGACCACCGTGCCCGTCACCGGCGCCACGGTGGCCGTCGAGGGCGCCTCGGTCTGCCGGTCGGGCTCCACGACCGGCTGGCACTGCGGCCTCATCCTGCAGCACGACGTCAGTGCCGTGTACCCCACGGGGAAGCTGTTCGAGCTGACCCGTACCAACGTCTGCTCGGAGAGGGGCGACTCCGGCGGCGCCTTCGTCTCGATCGACCAGGCCCAGGGGGTCACCTCCGGCGGCTGGGGCGACTGCGAAACGGACGACACGGACACCGTCACCTACTTCCAGCCGATCCGCGAGATCCTCAAGGCCTACCGCCTCACCCTGATGACCGCCGCCCCCGCCCCGCCTCCTGCGTCCGCCCCGTCTCCGGTCCCCACTCCGCGGCCGGTCCCCGCCGTTCCGCTCCGATAACGGAGCGGAACCGGTAGCGAGACCGGTGACCGGTAGCGGGACCGATGACCGGTAGCGGGACCGATGACCGGTAGCGGGACCGATGACCGGCCCAGCCCGGCCCGGTGACAGGGCGGATCCGCCGACGGCCGGTCAGCCCGCGAAGAGGAGGAGCAGGCCCACCACCGTGTAGACCACCATCAGCACCAGGAGGGGAATCTGCCCGATGACGGCGGTCCGCCTCGGGAAGAGGGCCAGCGCGCGGTCGTGGGCGAGCACGGTGCCGAGCACGTGACCGATGACGATGACCGTCACCTGGAGCATCGCGATCCCGGCGGGGGAGGTACCGATCGCCTGGACGGTCCACCCCGCCGTACCGAGCCAGTTGCCTCCGTTGACCAGCGGGTCGGAGAGCAGCGAGATGGTCCGCTGGCCTTCGAGGAGGAGGAGCGTGTAGTAGTGGGCGACCACGTACCCGACGGCGATCGGGACCACCGCGTGGGCGAGCTCGCCCGCCGTCGTGCCCGGCTCCGCCGCGCCCCAGCGGCCGGCCAGCGAGGTCGCGCCACGGTACGCCGCGAGGACCAGCCCGATGACGACGAGCAGGCCCACCGTCCCCACGACCGGGGCCGGCACCGAGCTCTCCTGCACGAAGCGCACCCAGATCGGGGCGTTGGAGAGGCTGTCGTACATGGTGGAGCCGAGGAGCACCACCACCAGCACCGTCAGCCCCGGCACCGGCCGGAGCCCGGCCATCCCGTCGAGCGAGTTGCGCCAGGTCACGACGCCGTCGGGGCCTCTCACCACCGGGGCGAGCCGGCCGACGAGGGTGCTGTAGACCTCGAACGCGTCCGCGTGGCCGAACCAGCGCGACCCGAAGAGCACCGCTCCGCCGAGCATGAACACGACGTACACGGCGAGCCAGGCCCCGATGACGGGCAGGGTGGCCCGCTCGGGGGCGACCAGTTCCAGCCAGACGAACGCGAGGAGACCGGCCGCGGCGGGCCAGTAGCCGATCCCGCCCGGCAGCGGGCGCAGCCCGGTCTCGGGGTCGCGTCCGAGCCCCTTGCATGCCAGCAGGTGCAGCGTCCGCAGCGGGTTGAGGACCGGCCACACCGGTCCGAACAGCAGCGAGAGCGGCACCAGGCCGACCCAGAACAGGACGTAGAACACCCCCGCCGTGGGGTTCTCGACCCGGTCCGGGCCGAAGAGCAGGCCCACGCAGAAGTACGCCCCGGCGACGAGCCCGGCGGCGCGCCAGAACCACGGCCACGCCCGCGCGGACACGATCCCCTGGACCACGGAGGCGAGCGGGCGGGGACGGCGGAGTTCGCCACCGAGCCGAGGCTCGGTCCACAGGGCGCCCAGTGCCACGAACGACACCAGCAGGGCGAGGATCGCGCCGGTCAGCGCTGCCTCGAAGGGGATCGGCAGGTCCTGACGGCCGCCGATGCCGTGAGCGAGGAGCATCACGCGGGCCTAGCGCACCACGAGCTGGAAGAGCTGCAGCTTCGAGTCGTGGGTCTCGACCTCGAACAGACCGTCCTGGTCGGCGACGAACTCGATCGTCGCGGGGGTACCCGGCTTCAGGTCGGCGGCCTTGTCGTAGCCGTGCACGTGCGCCACGTCGGCCGCGTCACCGGTCACCGTGATCCGTACCGTCTGGCCCTTGGTCACGTCGATCCGCCCGGGCGGGGGCGTCACCTGCCGCCCGGCGATGGTCACCGCGATCTCCTTGACCGTCGAGGCGCCGGGGGCCGCGCTGGGCGAGCCGCAGGCCGTGGCCGTCAGCAGGGCCATCAGCAGGGTCGCGCCGAGCACGAGCACGGCGAACGGCGAACGGCGGCGGGCAAGGGGGGACGTCATGACTCTTCTCCTGGAGGGTGGGTGTCAGGCCGGCGTGGGAGGCGGCGAGCCGGCACGGTGGCGAGGACGGCGGATCGGTACGGGGACGGGATGGCGGGACCCCGGCGGGGCCCAGGGGGGACTGACAGGTGCGGGCAGGTACGGGCAGGTACGAACGGGTGCGGCAGGTACGAACGGGTGCGGGCGGGTGCGAACAGGTGCGGGCCGGGTCAGCGTCGCTTGGCGGTCTTGACCGCCTTGCCGTTCCGCGCCTTGCCCGCCGTGGTCGCGGGCCGGCCCGGGGGCTTTCTCCCGGGCGGCCCGGTGGAGCGCCGCCGGACCTCCGCGTCACGGGGGGACGGCCGCCGTGCCGCCCGGACCACCATGAACCCCACTCCGACGACGAGGAGGATGGGCAGCAGCCACACCGACAGGTCGAAGCCCGAGCCGGCCTGCGGCGCGTTCGAGGCCGCGGCCTGGGGTGTGGTCTGCGGGGTGGCCTGGGAGGTGGCGGGCACGGCCGGTCCGGCCGACGGCGCGGTGACGCCGGGTTCCGCCGGGTTGAGCAGCGCGGGGTCGGGCTCGTTCGTGGGAGCCTTCCAGCCCTTGGGCGGCCCGGACATCTTGCCCTTGTAGGTGAACTTGACCTCTCCGGTGACCTTCTCGCCGTCCGAGGCGACCGACACGTAGCGGGCGACGTACAGCCCCTGCTCCGGCCAGTACGCGACCGGGACCATCGCCGGGAACCCGGTGTGATAGAGGCTCGGCTGCCAGGTGCCGTCCACGAGGTTGTACTCGGTGACCGGCTCGTCGAGGCGCTTGGGCTCCCCGTGCGACCACGGCTCGTCGACGCGGGCACCGCTGGGGGTGGTGACGGTGAAGTACGCGTTCGGGGCGGGCTTCTCGGTGAAGTAGAGCGCGAGCGACTCCAGCGGCTCTTTCACCGTGCTGTCCTTGGCCGGCGTCGACATCGCGAGCTGGCCGTGCGCGGACGCGGGCGTCGCCAGGGCGGTCAGCGCGACGCCGGCGACAACGGCCAGTACGAGCAACTGGCCCAACCAGCGCGCCATCGCCACCCCTGCTCTCCACCGAAGGCCCGCAGGCCAAGGGAACCGCGGGCGATTTCGACCGCTCAAGGTCAATTCCCGTCGAGAGTAGCCGCTTTTGTCCCATATGAACAGAACTACAGTGCGTATCCAACGAAAGAGGGCCGCGGATTGTGAGCCCGCCGCCCCGCATCTCCTCCGCACCTGTCCCGCACCCGCCTCGCACCCGGCCCATGCCCCTTCCGCATACCGCTCCGCGGCGCGCACGGCGGATCCCCGGCCCTCGCGACCAGGCATGACAAGGCGCGATCAGGCGTGACCAGAGGTAGAGAGCGCTCTCAGGCTTTTTCCGACAGGGGTGTTGACCAAACTTAACATTCGCGTAACAGTGAAACCAATCGGTCTTTACGCTGCAGCGACGTTCGGCCGTCCTTCTCGTTCGCCCTGTGAGAGGTTCCGAATGAGCAACCCCCCGCGAAGAAAGCGCTCTCTCGGATGGATCTCGGTCATCGCCGCCGCCCTGGTGCCGACGCTGATCGCGATCGCCGCCCATGCCTCCGTACCGCCGACCCCCTCCGGGTGGTCCCTGGTCTGGAGCGACGACTTCAACGGCGGCGCCGGATCGCTCCCCTCGTCCGCCAACTGGATCGTCGACACCGGCCACGCCTACCCGGGCGGCCCCGCCAACTGGGGCACCGGTGAGGTCCAGCGCTACACCGACAGCCCCGCCAACCTGAGCCTCGACGGCGGCGGGAACCTGCGCATCACCCCGATCAAGAACGGGAGCGAGTGGACGTCGGGCCGCGTCGAGACCCGCCGCGCGGACTTCAAGCCCGCCGCCGGGCGCGTCCTGCGCATCGAGAGCCGCCTGCAGATGCCCAACGTCACCGGCAGCGCGGCCCTGGGCTACTGGCCCGCCTTCTGGGCGCTGGGAGCGCCGTACCGCGGCAACTACTGGAACTGGCCGGGCATCGGCGAGTTCGACATCATGGAGAACGTCAACGGCATCAACTCCGTCTGGGGCGTGCTCCACTGCGGCGTGAACCCCGGCGGCCCCTGCAACGAGACCACCGGCCTCGGCGCCAGCAGGGCGTGTCCCGGCTCCTCCTGCCAGTCGGCGTTCCACACCTACCGCTTCGAGTGGGACCGCGCCGTCACACCGAACCAGTTGCGCTGGTACGTCGACGGGCAGCAGTTCCACAGCGTGAGCCAGTCGCAGTTCGACGCCACGACCTGGAACAACATGACCGGCCACCAGGGCTACTTCCTGCTGCTCAACGTGGCCATGGGCGGGGCTTTCCCCAACGCGCTGGCCGGGCAGACCCCGACCGCCGCCACGGTCTCGGGACGCCCGATGCTCGTCGACTACGTGGCCGTATGGCAGAGCGGCTCCGGTCCCGGCCCCACCCCGACGATCACGCCTCCCCCCGGCGGGGTGGACGCCCGCTCGACCATCCAGGCCGAGCGCTACCAGGCGCAGTCGGGCACGTCGCTGGAGACCACCACCGACAGCGGCGGCGGGCAGAACGTCGCGCAGATCGGCAACGGTGACTGGCTGCGCTTCGACGGCGTGAACTTCGGCACCACGGCGGCCAGGCAGTTCACCGCCCGCGTCGCGTCCGGGGCGGCCGGAGGGGCCAGCGGGCTCGTCCAGGTGCGCCTCGGCAGCCCGACGGCCACCCCGATCGGCGACTTCGCCCTCGGCAACACCGGGGGCTGGCAGAGCTGGCGCACGGTCCCGGCCAACATCAGCGGCGTGACCGGGACCCAGACGGTCTACATCACCTTCAGCAGCGGGCAACCCGCCGACTTCGTCAACCTCAACTGGTTCTCCTTCGGCGGCTGACCCCCGGCCACCGGACCGACCGCGGCTTGCGCGCCCTCCGGGACGCGCAAGCCGTACCGCCTCAGTCGTCGACCCAGCCGTGGGACCGGGCGAACACCAGGAAGCGCTGCCTGACCTGCGCGATCTGCGCGCCCGTCAGCGTGGGCGCGTGCTCGATGAGCAGCTCGGTCACCGCGCCGCTGAAGGACTTCGCCGACAGCACGTCGCACACGCCGTCGTCGTCACCGAGCTGCTGCGAGGCGGCCAGGGCGACCGGGGGCGCCGCCGCCACGACCGGCCGCCGGACCGGCGGCGGGTCCAGGAGACTGACGGTCGAGACCTTCAGGCCGCGCTCGCCCTCCATGACCTCGTACTCCACCCGCAGGCCGGGCTGGACGACGTGACGGCTCTCGCCGAAGTCGTTGGCGTGGAAGAACACATCCTCGCCCCCGCCGACCGCGGCGATGAAACCGTACCCGCGTACCTCGTCGAAACGAAGGATCGTACCTACTGCCACAACAACACCACCTACACAGAGAATCGCACCGCTTCGCCGTCACCTTCCGGAACTGTCCGGACGGTGAGTCCGCCTGCCTGTCACACCGCGGACGACCCGATGCTAGACCGGACGGCCGACCGTGTCCCAGCCGATTCCACGACCTCACCCGCACCACCCCCGCGACACCGCTTCACGACATCGCTTCACGACACAGCTTCACGACACAGCTTCACGACACAGCTTCACGACACAGCTTCACGACACAGCTTCACGACACAGCTTCACGACACAGCTTCACGACACAGCTTCACGACACAGCTTCACGACACCGCGAACGGTCACCCGCCGGAACCGCCCCGCGCCGCGCGGGGAACCCGCCCCCGGTACACCGGCCGGACGGCGGGGATGCCAGGCTTCGAGTCCGTAGCCGTGCCGACCGAGGAGAGGCAGCCGATGTCCCCGTCACCGACGCCACCGACGCCACCGACCTACGACGACGTCCTGAGCGCCGCCGCCCACATCGCGCCGCAGGCCCACCGCACCCCCGTGCTGCGCTCGCGCCGGATCAACGAGAGCGTCGGCGCCGACGTGGTGTTCAAGTGCGAGAACTTCCAGCGGATGGGCGCCTTCAAGTTCCGTGGCGCGTTCAACGCGCTGTCGCGGTTCACCCCCGAGCAGCGGCGCTCCGGCGTGGTCACCTACTCCTCGGGCAACCACGCCCAGGCGATCGCCCTCGCCGCCCGGCTGCTCGACATCCCGGCCACGATCGTCATGCCGCACGACGCTCCGGCCTCGAAGGTGGCCGCCACCGAGGGGTACGGCGGGAAGATCGTCCGCTACGACCGCTACACCGGGCACCGGGAGGAGATCGGCCGCGCGCTCGCCGCCGACCACGGCCTCACGCTGATCCCGCCCTACGACCACCCCCACGTGATCGCAGGTCAGGGCACCGCCGCCAAGGAACTGTTCGACGAGGTCGGCGACCTCGACGCGCTCTTCGTCCCCCTCGGCGGGGGCGGCCTGCTCTCCGGCACGGCGCTGTCGGCCCGCGCGCTGTCACCCGGCTGCGCGCTGTACGGGGTCGAGCCGGAGGCGGGCGACGACGGGCGGCGGTCGCTGCGCGAGGGTTCCATCGTCCACATCGACACGCCGAAGACCATCGCCGACGGCGCGCAGACCCAGCACCTCGGCGCCTACCCCTTCGAGATCATCCGCCGCGAGGTCGACGACATCGTCACCGCCACCGACGCCGAGCTCGTCGACGCCATGAAGCTCTTCGGATCCGCGATGAAGATCGTCGTCGAGCCCACCGGCTGCCTCGGCCTCGCCGCCGTCCGCAACCCCGCCGCCGAACTGGGCGGGAAGCGGGTCGGCGTGATCGTCAGCGGAGGCAACGTCGACCTGGAGCGCTACGCGTCCCTGCTGGCCTCGTGACCGCCGCGCCCCAGGTCCCGGCCCGGAGAACCATCCGGACCCCGGCCCGGAGAACCGTCCGGAGCACCGCTCGGAACGCCGGTTCCGGGGACGCCTCTCGCGAGGCCGCGAGCGCGGACCAGGCCCTCCCCGCGAGAACGTCCCCGGAGCCGCCGATGTCCTCACCGCCGGACGTCGGGCTCCCGGCCGTACGACCTGGTAATCCGGCCGTACGACGTGGTCATCCGGCCGTACGGCCTGGTCAGCGGGCGGGGCGGTCGGCGCCGTAGGCCGGGATCGTGATCATCGGGGGGCGTTCGGCGACGGCGACGTCGCGGACGCTCACCTGGTGGCCGTCCGCGCCCCGGCGGAACTGGGCCAGGCGGGGGGAGGGCCGGTGCAGGGAGACCATCATGTTCTGGCGTTCCAGGCGCGACCACGAGGTCTGCAGGATCTGCGCGGCCATCCCGCCGAGCGCCTCCGTCGACTGGTGGGAGTGCACCCGGCGGCCCAGGTCGACCTGGGCCAGGGCGTCGAGACCGGCGAGGTCGAGCAGGTCGATCAGCAGGGCGAGCTCCACCCCGTAGCCGGTGACGAACGGGACGCTCTCCAGCACGGACCTGCGCCCGGCGTACTCCCCCGCGAGGGGTTGCACGAACCCGGCCAGCCGTGGCCAGTGCAGGTTGAGCAGGGGGCGCGCGACCAGCTCGGTGACCCGGCCGCCGCCGCTCTGCACGTTCCGCAGGGGACGGTCGTAGCAGCCCTTGACGTAGACCACCGCCGGGTCGGCGAGCAGCGGGCCGAGCAACCCGGTCACGAAGGACGTGCGGAACTCGCGCAGGTCGGCGTCGACGAAGACGAGCAGGTCGCCGGAGGTCGCGGCGAGGGACTTCCAGAGCGCCTCGCCCTTGCCGTCCAGTGGCTTGAGGTCGGGCAGGACCTCGTCCTGGGCGATCACCGTCGCCCCGGCCCGCGCCGCGCGCGCGGCGGTGTCGTCGACGGAGCGGGAGTCGATGACCACGAGTTCGTCGACGAGCGGCACGGCCTCCACGAGATCGCGGCGGATCGCGGCGACGATCTCCCCGACCGTCTCCTCCTCGTCGCGGGCGGGCAGCACGACGCTGATCGTCGTCTCCCCCTTCGCCGCCAGCAGCTCCGGCAGCGCCCAGTCGGCCGAGGATGAGGTGCGCCCGCGTAGCCACGCCTCGACCTCAGGTAGCACAACCCGTCCTTTCCATCACCTCGGTGGTTAGGGGTATCACCATATGTGGCGCCGATTCCGCACACCTACCGGCTCCCGTCCCCACCGCGCAGGTGGGAAGATCAGTCCAGTCCGGAACGAGGGGGAACGGCATGAACCCGGTAGCCGTGATGCGGGCGGCGCGCGGCGTCCGCGACGAGCTCGACAGCTTGATGGGCGGCGCCTCCGGCGAGCTTCGCGACCGGCTGGATCCGCTGCTCGCCGAGGCGGGCAACCGGCCTCCCGGGCAACTGGCCGACGCGGTCATCATGCTCATCGCCGAGTACGGCCCCGCCTGGGACCGGCTCACCACGCTGCTCAGCCTGGACCGGGGCGTCACCGCCGAGCAGGTGCTTCCCCTGCTCGCCCAGGGAACGGGCGCCGAGTCCGGCTCGCACGGGGGCGGGAGCAGCCTCAGTCCTCCGTCGCCGGGCGGCGCGGGTCCCACGCCGCCCTCCTGGGGCACGGCGCCGCCGAACGGCACGGACCCCTCCGGCTGGGACCCGGCCGACGCCCCGCAGACCGCCGCCTACACCCCGGACTGGATGCTCCCCGGCGCGGAGGAGCGGGAGCGTCCGGCACCCGGCCCCGGGCGGGCGTCGCGGGAGCGGGGCGAGGACCCGCGCGAGGGCGGGCACGACAACGGGTACGACGACCTGCCGTCCACCGGTGCCATGAGCGCCGACTGGCTGCGCCCCGACCAGGCCGCCGACCCCGCGCCCCCTGTTTCTCCTGCGTCCCCGCCGTTCCCGTCGCCGTTCCCCCCGCCGCCGTCCCCTGGTCCGCAGACACCCCAGTCCCTCTCCCCAGAAGCACCGGGAACGCCGGGAACGCCGGGAACGCCGCAAGCATCACAGGCACCGGAGGCATCACAGGCACCCCAGGCACCGCACGGGCCACCGTCACCGGCGCCTCAGGCCTCGCCGGTGCCGACCCCGCAGCCCCCGCCGACGCCGGCCGATCCGCCCGCCGGGACGCCGGCTCCCACCGGGGACCGGGGGCCCTCGGTTCTCGACCGGCTCACCGGCGCCTTCCGCAGGCGGCGCAAGGAGACGCCCGCCACCGCGCCGGGGCCCGAGTGGAAGGGGATCCCGCTGATCGAGTCCCCCGCCGAGGCGGTCGCGGGCTGGGGTGCCGAGGTGGCGATCGGTGTCGCGCCCGGCCAGGGACAGGACGGCACCGCGATACCGCGCGAGCCGCTCGACCTGGACATCCAGCTCGTCGCCGAGGGCTTCGACGCTCCCGGCGGGTGGCGGGTGCGGCTGCGCGCCGACGGGACGGCACCGTACCCGCGCGCCGCGGTCAACCTGGTCGCCCTCGCCCAGGAGGAGCCGGAGGTCTCCAGGCAGATCCAGGCGGCCTACGCGGTGCGCGGCCAGGTGATCGGGTTCGGCCTGCGCGCGATCACGGTCCACGGCTCGCCCGGCAGCCTGAGCGGGCACGAGGCGCTGGAGCCGGTCTCGGGCACCCCCATCCGCCCGTCCCTGATGGGCGAGCCCGCGGATGTCACGGCGATCATCGTCCACGGCGACAGGCCGGGGCGGCTGTGGTGGACCTACCAGTCGCCGCACTTCGTCACCCCCGACCGCGCCGAGCTCTGCGACCTCGGCACGCGGGCCTCGGAGTTCGGCGCGCGGCTGACCGGGCGGGGCCGCCTCTCCGAGGAGCTGGGACGGGAGGTCGGCTCGCGCGTGCCGTGGGGGTTCTGGGAGCTGCTGAACGCGGTGGCCGCCCGGGTGGCGCCGCGCCGCCCGAGCGTGCTGTTCCTCTCCCAGGAGCCGCACGTGCCCTGGGAACTGGCCGTGCTGGAGCAGCCGTACGACCCCTCGCTCCCCGGTTACCTGAACTGCCAGGCGGTGACCGGCCGCTGGCCCCTCGGCGGCCGGCGTCCCGAGCTGCCCCCGCCCTCGCACGCGCGCTCAGACCGCGTCGTGGTGGTGTCCGGCGAGGCGCGGGCGCATCCGCTGGTGACGGACCACGGCGCCACGCAGGTCTCCCCCGCGCTCGGCGACGTCCTGGGCGTGCTCGGCCAGGGTCCCGAGGTCGTCCACTTCACGGACGGCGGATCCGCGTCCGAGGCGCTGGGCCACGACCTGGCCGGGGCGCCGTTCGTCTTCCTGGAGGAGCCGGGGAACGCCCAGGCGTTCCTGCTCGCGGGCGCGAGCGCGGTCGTCGCCCCGCTCTGGTCCGCCGGTGGCGGTGCGGTGCCGGAGTTCTACCGGCGCTGCCTCGGCGGCGAGCCACCGGCCGAGGTGCTGCGGTCCATGCGCGCGCAGGACCCCGACGGCGCGGGCGCCTACCAGTTCCACGGCCACCCGTCCCTCACGCTGCACCGGACGGCCCCGCCCACGGGATGACGCCGGACGCCCCGCGGCGTGCTCCGGGCCCCGCGCGTTCAGCCCGCGGCGTGGCGCTCCAGGAAGGTGTAGACGTCGGCCTCGTCCACCCCGGGGAAGGACCCGGGCGGCAGCGCGGCCAGGATGTGGGAGTTGCCGCGGGCCGAGGGCCAGGCGTACCCCTCCCAGCGCTGGGTCAGCTCTGCGGGCGGGCGGCGGCAGCAGTCGCCGGTGGGGCAGCCGGACTTGGTGCGGGTGGTGACCTCCCGGCCGCGGAACCAGCGCGACTCGCGGTACGGGACGCCCAGGGTGATGGCGAAGTCGCGCTCGCGCGAGATGTCGACGTGGGCGAGGCAGAAGTAGGTGCCGGTGGGCGAGTCGGAGTACTGGTAGTGGACGGAGAAGCGGTCGGGTGACAGGAAGACCTGGCGCCCCGACCACTGCAGGCACATGCGCTGGCCCTCGATCGCGCCCTGCTCGTCGGCGGGGAAGACGATGCCGTCGTTCTCGTACGCCTTGTAGATGATCCCGTCGGCGTTGTTGCGGACGAAGTGGCAGACCAGGTCCAGGAAATTGGTGGCCAGGTTGGTGAAGCGGTGCGCGGCCATCTCGTAGGAGACGGCGAACACGTCGCGCAGGTCCTCCACGCTCAGCGCGCGGTCCTTCTTCGCCTCCCGCAGGTACGGCACGGCGGCGGCCTCGGGCACCAGGACGGCGGCGGCGAAGTAGTTGGCCTCGGTCCGCTGGCGCAGGAAGTCGGCGAAGTCGCGGGGCCGGTGGTGGCCGAGGGAGAGGTGGCCGAGGGTCTGCAGCAGGATCGTGCGCGGGGTGTGCATGCCGACTTGCTCGTGCTTGACGTAGATGCGCCGGTTGCGCAGGTCGGAGATGGAGCGGACGGTGCGCGGCAGGTCCTGGACCGTCTGGACGGTGTAGCCGAAGTGGTTGACGAGCGCCTGGACCGTGCTCTGCGACAGCGCGCCCGAGCGGTAGCCGACCGCGGCGAGCGCCTCGGCGGCGGCCTGCTCGATCTCCGCGAAGTAGTTGCCCTGCTCGCGCTGCTTGCGGCGGAGCTCGGCGTTGGCGGCGCGGGCCTCCTCGGGGGTGGCGGTCCCCCTGGCCTGGCGTGACCGCAGCTCGCCGTAGAGGCCGAGGATGTGTTCGAGCACGTCGTTGGGGACGCGCGCGGAGAGTTTCAGCCTGGCCAGGCCGAGCCCGGCGTACAGCGGGTCGCGCTGCGCCTCCTCCAGGGCCATCTCCAGCTGGGCCCGGCGGTTGGGGGCCTGCCTGCGCAGCAGCTCCTCGATCGGCACGTTGAGCGCGGCGGCGAGCGACTTCAGCAGCGACAGCTTCGGCTCGCGCTTGCCGTTCTCCAGCAGGGAGAGCTGGCTGGGCGCGCGGCTCACGCGTTCGCCCAGGTCGGAGAGGGTGAGGCCGCGCTGCTTGCGCAGGTGTCTCAGCCGCTGGCCGAACGCGATGAGATCGAGCTCCTGCGTCAAGGAAAGCGGTTCTTCACCCACCAAAGATGCCATGACCCGATGCTAAACGAAATTTCCGAGGAAATTTCATCTCCCGCCGGGTCGTCGGGCGGATGTCGCCCCACAGGACGCGCCCGGACGCCCGGCGCGCCCGGCGCGAGGCGGGCCCCGGTCCGGCGGCGCGGTCGGCGCGCCCGCCCGCCGGTGATCGTCTCCGCGCCGGAACGGATGCGCGCGTCCCGGCCCCCGGCATCCGGACACCTGATCCCGGCACAAGAATTGGTCTAGTCCATAGAGAAAACTATTAACTTCTTCCCCTCCAAATACCGATGAGTATTGATCCCAGGAGAATAATCTCCATTCTTTCGCCCGAGTCGACCTTGTTTGACCGTTTCGCCGAGGCACACACTCGGAGTAGGCCACCCAGGGGACGAAAAGGAGCGACACCATGAATGATCGCCTCAAGGGAGCCGCAGACGAGCTGCGGCGCGAGTGGGAGACCGACCCTCGCTGGAAGGGGACCGAGCGGACCTACACGGCAGAGGACGTGGTTCGACTCAGGGGTTCCGTCCAGGAGGAGCACACCCTCGCCCGGCTCGGCGCCGAGCGGCTGTGGGACCTGCTGAACAACGAGGAGTACGTGCACGCCCTGGGCGCGCTCACCGGCAACCAGGCCGTGCAGCAGGTCAAGGCCGGGCTCAAGGCCATCTACCTGTCCGGCTGGCAGGTCGCCGCCGACGCCAACCTGGGCGGCCAGACCTACCCCGACCAGAGCCTCTACCCGGCCAACTCGGTCCCGGCCGTCGTGCGGCGCATCAACAACGCGCTGCTGCGCGCCGACCAGATCACCTGGTCGGAGGGCGACGGTGACGCGCCGCACTGGCTGGCGCCGATCGTGGCCGACGCCGAGGCCGGCTTCGGCGGCGTGCTGAACGCCTTCGAGCTGATGAAGGGCATGATCGCCGCGGGCGCCGCCGGGGTGCACTGGGAGGACCAGCTCGCCTCGGAGAAGAAGTGCGGCCACCTGGGCGGCAAGGTGCTCGTCCCCACCGGCCAGCACATCAAGACCCTCAGCGCCGCCCGTCTCGCGGCGGACGTGCTGGGCGTGCCGACCCTGGTCATCGCGCGGACCGACGCTCAGGCCGCGACCCTGCTGACCACCGACGTCGACCCCCGCGACCAGGCGTTCACCACCGGCGACCGTACGGCGGAGGGCTTCTACCGGGTCCGCAACGGCGTGGACGCCTGCATCGCCCGCGGCCTGGCCTACGCGCCCCACTCCGACCTGCTCTGGATGGAGACCTCCACCCCGGACCTGGACGTGGCCCGCGAGTTCGCCGAGGCTATCAAGGCCGAGTATCCCGACCAGATGCTGTCCTACAACTGCTCGCCCTCGTTCAACTGGAAGAAGCACCTGGACGACTCCACCATCGCCAAGTTCCAGCGCGAGCTCGGCCACATGGGCTACAAGTTCCAGTTCATCACGCTGGCGGGCTTCCACTCACTGAACCACTCGATGTTCGACCTCGCCCGCGGCTACGCCGAGGACGGCATGACCTCCTACGTCGAGCTCCAGGAGGCCGAGTTCGCCTCCGAGGCGCGCGGCTACACCGCCACCCGCCACCAGCGCGAGGTCGGCACCGGATACTTCGACCTGGTCAGCACGGCCATCGCGCCGGACTCCTCCACCACGGCCCTGAAGGGGTCGACGGAGGAGCAGCAGTTCGCAGAGGCTCACTGACTCTCCGGACCGGGCTCGTCGGGACGGCTTCCAGGGCATGGGACGGTTCCCCGGACGAGCTCGACGACCAGGCCGACGGGCCCCGCCGCACGGATTCCCCCCGAGTCCGCAGGGCGGGGCCTTCCCGTTTCCCGGCCCGCCCGCGCCGCGCGCTCCGCGCTCCGGTCACGGCGGGCCCTCCCGTTCTCCACGGCCCGCGTTCCCGGCGATCTTCCCCGGGAACGCGGGCGGTGGACGGCGGGAGGCATCTCAGCGGCCGACGGCCTCGATGAGCTTGCGGCGCTGCTGGGTACCGAGGCCTCCCAGCCTGCGCGCCTCGTCCACGTCGGCCTGCGCCATCAGCTGCGCGGCCTTGACGGTACCGACTCCGGGCAGGGCTCGCAGGGCCTGCGACACCTTGATGCGCTTGGCGATGTCGTCCTCACGGCCTAGCAGTTGCTCCAGGCTGAGCGCGCCGTTCTTGACCTCGGCGAGAAGCTTGGCGCGAGCTGTACGGGTCTCGGCGGCCTTGACCAGGGCGGCCTGACGCTGTTCGGGGGTGAGCTTGGGCAAAGCCATGGTGTTTTCTCCCTGATGACGGTAATTCCAGCGTCCTGCTACCCAAAGTCGCCAGGTTAATCATCAGGAGACATACATATAGATCCACAGCCCCTATGCCGTGTATCACGATATGCCCGTTTGGTTACCCCGCCCTTACCCCGTTCTCCGTAGCCTCGGGCTCATGGGTATCTGGCGAAGCCCTCAGGGCATCGAGGTTGAGGCGATCGTGGTCCACGACGGCCCCTGCCTGCTGGTCACCCGCCGGATCGACGGGCGGCGGGTCCTGGTGGCGTACTGCATGAGCATCCGTGAGGTCGGGGAGCACGTCGACCTGGCACAGCTCGTCCCGGCGTAGCGGACCCCCCGCGTATACGAACGATCAACGTTGGATCACGCCCGAGTCTTGTTCGGTACGTGTGTCAACTTCTGCGTCCGCTGGGGCGTCAAGTAGTCAGGGAGGCTCGATGGATGTTCTGATCGGCCTCGTTGACGAAGATCTCCTTCTGGAGCTCATCCTCGTCGAGGCACTGCACACAGAGGCGGAAAGGCTGGCCGCCCAGCCCGACCGCTGAACGAGGACGGGTGCCCGCCCTTCGAAACGGCGGGCACCCACGCGACCGGCGAAGGCCATCCGGGCCACGCCGGGACCCGGTCGTCGTGAAAGCCTCCCACCCGCGCGGCAACCGTGCGGAGCCCGGTCACCGCGAGAGCGTCCTCCCGGCACAGGCCGGACCGGACGACCGCGGCCCGTGCGGGGACCCGGTCACCGTGAGAGTCCCCGCGCGACAGGCGCGGGACGACCCGGCCGTACGGGGACCCGATCACCGCGCGGGCGGCGTGAGTGCCGGACGGGGCTCGATTCACCGGGTGGTGATGGCGTTAACTGTTCCCATGAACAAGCGCGAGCTGATCGAGAAGGCCGCCGCCGAGGCCGGGCTCACCCGGAGGCAGACGGCCGCGGCTCTCGACGCGATCCTGGGCACGATCCAGACGGCCGTGGCGGCCGAGGACAAGGTGGCGATTCCCGGGTTCGGGTCCTTCGAGATGGTGCACAGGCCCGCGCGGAGCGGGCGCAACCCGCAGACCGGGGAGCCGCTGGAGATCGCGGAGACCTGGACCGCGAGGTTCAAGCCCAGCCCGGGGTTCATGGGCCTGATCCGCCAGCGCAAGAAGGACTGACGGCCCCTCCCCACCGCCTCGGACACGCCCCCCACCGCCTCGGGCACGCCCCCTCGGACACGCCCCCCGCCGCCTCTGGCGGGAAAGGCGACGGCCCCCGGGGAAGTATCCATTCCCCGAGGGCCTGGAGTGCCGCCATGTCGCGGCACCGGCACGTTTAAGGATCCGGGTCACTCATGATGAGGTCGCACTCTGCCGTTAAGTTATAGGCGCATGTGGAGCACCCAGCGGGATTCGAACCCGCACTCGACCATCGTCGCCCGTATCCGCTCGATCCGGCGCCCGGCGGCGAATGCTGAATCTGGAGCGAGAGTCTGAGTGTGAGCGGCTGCCTCTGCCGGTTGGGCTACCCCGGCAGGTGGTGCCGGGGGAGGGTCTCGAACCCCCACTGTGACCGCGTGTCAGTCTGACGGTTCAGTTTCAGCTTTCGCGCTTTCGCGCATCCCCGCGCTCCGGCGGGGAGTCCTGTGATCTTACCCCAGCAGGTAGCCCAGCACCTTCTCGCCGACGCGCTGGTAGGTGATCTCGGTGCCGTTCGCCTCCTCGCGGGCGAACTTCACCGCGTTCTGCAGCCTGCCGACCCGCTCCAGCAGCTCGTTGACCCGCTTCTGCGGCACGGCACCGGAGAAGGTGACCTTGGTCCAGAAGCCGACGACGATGTCCTCGTGGTAGACCTCGACCTGGGCCGGGTGCTTGTCGGTGGCCTCCGCCTTGACGTGGTTGCGGGGCACCTTCTTGGTACGGGTCGTCTTGACCGGCTCGGTCCGCCAGCAGTCGGTCGACTGGTCCAGCGTCCAGGCCTCGGCGGCGTCCAGGACGGGCAGCTTGGCGATGAAGGTGTGCAGGTCGACCAGCTGCTTCTCCAGGAACAGGAGATAGGTGACGGGCACGTCCTCCAGGAGGGTGGAGCCGTCGACCTTCACGTCGGCCCGCGCGGCGCAGTTGGCCCAGTCCTTGGTGGCGGTGACGTCGAACAGCCGGGTGAGCGCGGCGCCGACCTGCTTGAGCAGGTCCTCGCCCTGCACCTGCACCCGGGTCGACTCCGGGGGCAGCCGCTCGCCCTCGTCGTCGATGGGCTGGTAGGTCCGCGAGAGGCCCGACAGCAGGGCGTTCTTCTGGATCGTGTGGTAAGCGTCGGTCACCTTGCGCTGGGTGTCGGACTTGACGCCCTTCTCCACGGCGAGGATCTGGTTCAACTTGGTCGCCATGCGTGACACCGTACCGGGAAGATCACCCGCATAACACCGCTTTTCCCGCAGATCACCCCTCTTCTGGGCGGGGCTCCCAGCGGCGTACCGCCCGGGGCTCTCTGCGGCGTACCGTACGGACTCTCAGCGGCGTACCGTGCGGGACTCTCAGCGGCGTACCGCGCGGGCGGACCAGCGGCCGTCGAGGTGGTCGACGCGCAGCGGGCGCCCGAAGCACTCCGACAGGTTCTCCGCGGTCAGGATCTCCGCCACCGGCCCGCCCACCTGGACGCGGGCGTCGCGCATCAGCAGGGCGTGGGTCGTGGTGGCCGGGACCTCCTCCAGGTGGTGGGTGACGGTGACCGTGGTCAGCGCCGGGCGGGTCGCCGCCAGGTCCTCGACCGCGGTGATCAGGTCCTCCCGGGCGGGCAGGTCGAGACCGGCGAAGGGCTCGTCCAGCAGCAGGATCACCGGATCGGCCATCAGCGCCCTGGCGACGCGGACGCGGGCCCGCTCGCCCTGGGAGCAGACGCGGAAGAGCCGGTCCGCGAGGTCCTTGCAGCCCATGTCGGCCAGCAGCCGGTGGGCGCGCTCGTGCTCGGCGGGGCCGTAGCGGTCCCAGAGCGGGGCGCTGGTCCCGGTGTGGCCGGTCAGGACGACGGTGTGCGCGGTGGCGCCCTCCTCCTCCAGCAGCTCCTCGTCGACGAGCCGCTGGCTCGCCGCGACGAGGCCGATGTGGCGGCGCAGCTCCCGCAGGTCGACCCGGCCCAGCCGCTGGCCGAGCACGGTGACGGCCCCCTCGGTGGGATGGCGTACGGCGGCGGCCAGCGAGAGCAGCGTGGTCTTCCCGGCTCCGTTGGGGCCGAGCACCACCCAGTGCTCCCCGTACCCGACCCGCCAGCCGATGCCGTCCAGCAGGGTGCGGCCGACCACCCGGACCCCGACGCCGCTCAGTTGCACCGCACCGGACACAGGCCCGCCCATCGGTATCCCCCTCCGCCTCGATTCGCGGCGCTCACTTTAACCGATGAACCGATATCTCCCTGTAAATCGTCCTAAAAGGATGACTCAGCCTATTTGCAGGGAGGGGCCCGGGGTGGGGTGCGGGGTGATGGTCGTCCCCGAGGGAGCCGGGGCGGTGGGCGTCGGGGACGGGCTCTCCCCGTCGCCGGTCTGCGGGATCTGGGTGAAGGAGGGCTTGGGGTCGCTCGAAGCCGTCGGGCAGTCCCTCGCCCGGCCCTTGCCCTTGGCGGTCGCGTCGGCGCACTCTCTCGGGTCGTCGCCCTCGTCGGGCGAGTCGCCCGAGCCGCGGGGCCCACGGGGGCGCTCCGGAGGCGGATCCTCCCGGCCGTCGCGCCCGTCGACGCCCGCGGTGGGCAGCGAGACGGTCCTGGTCGCGGTGACCTGGACGGTGGAGGGAGTGGTCGGCGTCGGCACCCGCTGCCTGCCGGGGGGCGGGCGGGTGCCGTCGCGGAAGATGGAGGCGGTGGGCGTGCCGTCGGCGGGGAGGACGAGCGGCACCGGCTCGGCGGCGCCGGGACCGCCGGCGGGGTCTGACCCGCCGCCACCGCCGGTCGCGGCGGCCACGGTGACCGCCGCCATGGAGACCGTGGCCAGCGCCGCGAAGCCTGCCTGCGACAGGTGCGCGCCCTTGCGCGGCCCGGCCCTGCGGGCCCCCTTGCCGGAGACCCTCACCGGGACCGAGGGCTCGTCGTGGAACGAGGACGGCGACGGCGGCGATGACGATGACGATGACGACAAGGACGACGACAGGGACGACGACAGGGAGGCCGCGGACGGGAGCCGTACCCTCCCGGCTCCCGGGGTGTAGGGCACCGGCGTCCAGATCTCCGCCAGCACCTCGGCGACCGCCTCGCGCAGGTCCCACGGGTCGCCCACGCCGCCCGCGGCGAGCAGCGCGCCGAGCAGGTCGGCGGCCCTGGGCCGCTCGGCGGGGTTCTTGGCCAGGGACGCCTCGACCGCCGGGCGCAGCAGCGCGGGCACCGAGGCCACCCTCGGCGGCTCGACCAGGATGCGCCGGGTCAGCACGTCCGCCTCCCCCGCGCCGAAGGGGTGGTGCCCGGCGGACGCGTAGGCGATCAGGCAGCCCCAGGCGAACACGTCGGAGGCGGGCAGCGCGAGCCCGCCGGTGAGCCGCTCGGGGGCGACCCAGCCGGGGCTGCCCATCACCTGCCCGGCCTGCGTGTGCGCGGCGAGCACGTCGACGTCCCTCGCGATGCCGAAGTCGATCACCCGGGGGCCCGTGTCCGACAGCAGCACGTTGCCGGGTTTGAGGTCGCGGTGCACCAGCCCCGCCTCGTGCACCGCCACCAGCGCGGCGGCCACCCCCAGCGCGACGCCGTACGCCAGGTCGGGGGTGAGGGGGCCGTGCGCGGAGACCACCTGGGACAGCGCGGGGCCGGGGACGTACTCCGACACCAGGTAGGGGCGGTCCTTGTCGGTGCCGTCCTCGATCACCGCGGCGGTGCAGAAAGGCACCACTCTCCGGGAGAATTGCACTTCCTCCGCGAAACGGGCGCGGAGCGTGGCATCGTTGAGATGCATCGGGTGCGGCGTCTTGAGCGCCACCACCCCGCCCTGCGGGTGTTCGGCCAGATAGACGATGCCCATGCCGCCCACCCCGAGGCGGCCGAGCAGAAGATAACGGCCGATGATGACCGGGTCCCCGACGGTCAGCGGCCGCACACCGGTCGGCATGCCGTTCACGGGACCTGCTCCCCCACGTGCCATCCTCGTTGAGCCTCTCGTGCGCGGGCTACGGCAAGCACACTGTGGCGGGATTCGGGCGTTCTTCGCTCCCGACCGGTCAGAAGGGATATGAGAGGTAAGGCGAATGATCCCTCGGGGTAAGGAATCCGTGGTGTGCGGGATGCCCTTGGGATGGGGCGGAACGGTGTGACCAGCGGGAAGGGCACGCGCGCCGTCGCACGGGCGTACGTCGCGGGTGCGCCGTGACACGCCTCAGGCGGCGGCGGAACCGGGGCGGCTGGACGGCTTCCGCGGAGCCGGGGCGGCGACGTCCTCGAGGCCCGACAGGAGAAGGTCCGGGCCCGAGAGGTCCGGCACGGGAAGGTCGGGAAGATCGGGCAGTTCGAGGGTGGACGGGGCGCGGCTCCGCTTCGAGCCGCCGCGGCCGGACACCAGGTCCTGGGTCGCCGCGAGGAAGCGGGCGATGTGCGGATACACCTCGCGGGCCTCGGGGACGACGTCGGCGAGGATCGCGAAGACGTGCGGCATGCGGGGCCACTCCTCGTACATGACCGGCACCCCGGCGGCACGGGCCCGCTCGGCCACCCGGCGGCCCTCGTCACGCAGGACCTCGGTGGAGCCGGTGACGATCATCAGCGGGGGCAGGCCGGTGTAGTCGCCGAGGACCGGGGAGAGCAGCGGGTCCTGGGGGTCGAGCCCCGCGGTCCAGCGCCGGGCGAGCCAGTCGACGCGGCCGGCCGGGATCATCGGGTCGAGCAGCCGGTTGACCCTGCGGGGCGCGCCGGTCAGGTCCGCCCACGGGGAGAGGCACACGGCGGCGGCCGGCAGCGGCATGTCCTGGTCGCGAAGCGCCAGAAGCGCGGCCAGGGTGAGGTGGCCCCCGGCGGAGTCCCCGCCGAAGACGATGTCGGCGGGGGCGTACCCGTGCTCCAGGAGACATCGGTAGGCGGCGAGGGCGTCCTCCAGGGCCTCGGCCGGACGGTGGACGGGGCCCTGACGGTAGTCGACCGCGAGCACCGGGCGCCGGGTCGCGGCCGACAGGCGCCAGGTGATGGGCCGGTGGGTCGCCGGGGAGCAGGCGAAGTAGCCTCCGCCGTGGAAGTAGAGCAGGACCTTGCCCTCGTCGAGCTCCTCCCCCGCGCGTACCCACTCCCCCGGGCACGCCCCCGTCTCGTCGGGGGTCACGCGTACGTGGACGGGCAGGCGGAACGGCACCCTGCCCGCGAGCGCGACGATGCGGGAGGCCGCGGCGAAGCCGACGTCGTTTCTCAGCAGGAGGTCGGAGATGGGCTTGAAGGTGCCGCGCATGATCGCGTTGAGGGTCGCGGCCTGCCAGCTGAAGGGGTAGGCCGGACTGACATCCATATTGATCTCGTCGCGCATGGGGGACCTCCACAAAAGGACATTCCCCCCAGAATGGGCTTCTATCGGCGATTGAACATATCAGGGAGATTACAACTACATATCACGCAGGTACACGTCACCCTGAGAACATGTCCGCACACCGAACGTCATGATCCTTCAAGGTCCCGGACCACGGGTCACTCGAACGGTCGTTTCGACGGCCGATGCCGCAGCTCCCCTGACACCCCTCGGCCCACGCCCGCTCACCCTGCCCCCCCGGCTCGCTTGACCTCCCCGGCCTCCCTGCTCTCCCTGGCCCACTCCAGCCTGCCCAGGTATCCCCTCCCCCGGCTCGCCCTGCCCTTTCCGGCTCGCCCCGGCCCGCGTCGGCCCGCCCGGCAAGCCCCGGCCCGCCGCTGAAAATCCGTTGCCTCGCCCCGGAGCGCCCAGGAGGATAGGAGGGTTGTCCGGACCCCTCGGGAGGCAGCCTTCCTGCTCTACGCGCGCATCGCCGGGTACGGCTTCCGCCGCCACTCCACCTATCGTGCCGCCGCCGTCGCCGGAGCGTTCACCAACACCGTCTTCGGCATCCTCCGCGCCTACGTCCTGATCGCCCTCTGGGAGGCCCGCCCCGGTCTCGCCGGGTACGACCTCGCCGACGCCGTGACCTTCTGCTTCCTCAGCCAGGCCTTCATCGGCCCCATGCAGGTCTTCGGCGGCGGCCTGGAGCTCTCCGAGCGCGTGCGCAGCGGGGACGTCGCCCTCGACCTGCTCCGTCCCGCGTCCCTGCAGATGTGGAACCTCGCCGACGACCTCGGCCGGGCCTCGTACCTCTTCCTCGCCCGCAGCCTGCCGCCCACGGCCGTCGGCGCCGCGCTGTTCGGCCTCGTCTTCCCGTCCGACCCGCTGACCTGGCTGTCCTTCACGGCCGGCCTCATCCTCGCGGTGATCGTCAGCTTCGCCCTCCGCTACCTGGTCGCGCTGTCCGCCTGCTGGGTCGTCGACGACCGGGGCGTGCAGACGATGTCGCTGGTGATGACCTTCTTCTTCAGCGGCATGGTCCTGCCCCTCAACCTCTTCCCCGGCTGGCTCGGCACCCTGGCGCAGGCGCTCCCCTGGTCGGCCATGGTCCAGGTCCCCGCCGACCTCTACCTCGGCAAGCGCGACGCCCTGGGGGCCCTGGCGTTCCAGGCCGCGTGGGCGGTGGTCCTGCTGGCCCTCGGAGCCCTGGCCACGAACGCGGCCCGCAGGAAGGTCGTGATCCAGGGTGGATGACCACGACGAGAGGAACGCCCGGGACCGCGGGGAAGACGGGCCCGCCGTACGGGAGACGGACGGGAAGCCGGGCGGAGGGGGCGGACGGTGAGGACGTACCTCCTGCTGGCCTGGACCTGGCTGAGGGCCTCGGCGCAGTACCCGAAATCGTTGATCATGATGGCGGTCGGCTCGTTCGTCATCAACGGGCTGGACGTGGCCGCGATCTGGGTGATCTTCGAGCACACCGGCTCGCTGGGCGGATTCGACCTCGCCGAGGTGATGTTCCTGTACGGCACCGCCGGCCTGTCCTTCGCGCTCGCCGACATGCTCTTCGGCAACGTCGACCGCCTCAGCCAGCACATCAGGAGCGGCGGCTTCGACACCATGCTGATCCGACCGGTGAGCGCGTTCACGCAGATGGCCGTCGACCGCTTCGGGGTGCACCGCTTCGGCAGGCTCGCCCAGGCGGCCGTCGTGCTCGGCGTCGCCGTTCCCCAGCTCGGCCTGAGCTGGGGAAGAGCCTGGATGATCCCGCTGATGGTCGCGTGCGGGCTCGTCATCTTCACCTCGGTCTTCGCCCTCGGCGGGGCCGTGCAGTTCCTGCTGACCGACGCCCCCGAGGTGGCCAACGCCTTCACCTACGGAGGCGGCACCCTCACCCAGTACCCCCTGAGCGTCTACGGCTCCGAGCTCGTCAAGGGCGTCACCTTCATCGTGCCGCTGGCGTTCGTGAACTGGCAGCCCGCGCTGTTCGTGCTCGACCGCGACGATCCCCTCGGCCTGCCGTACTGGCTCCGCTTCGCCTCGCCCCTGGCGGCCGTCCTCCTGGCCGCCGTCGCCGCCCTCGCCTGGCGGGCGGGCATCCGCCGCTACCGCTCGACGGGAAGTTGACACATGATCGAACTCGACCGGGTCGGCCGCTCGTTCACCGTGGGCCGCCGCAGGACCAGGAAGACCGTGCACGCCGTACGGGATCTGTCGTTCACCGTGGAGGCCGGGGAGTTCGTCGGCTACCTCGGCCCCAACGGCGCGGGCAAGTCCACCACGATCAAGATGCTCACCGGCATCCTGGCGCCGACCTCGGGCAGCGTCCGGGTGGCCGGGCTCGACCCGGCCCGCCGCCGCACGGCGCTGGCGCGCCGGATCGGGGTGGTGTTCGGCCAGCGGACGACCCTGTGGTGGGATCTGCCGCTACGGGACAGTTTCGAGCTGATCCGACACCTGTACAAAGTAGATCAAACGGACTTCCGGCGGCGGCTGGCCGAGCTGACCGAGCTCCTCGACCTCGCCGCCTTCATGACCACCCCGGTCCGCCAGCTCAGCCTCGGCCAGCGCATGCGCGGCGACATCACCGCCGCGCTCCTGCACGACCCCACCGTGCTGGTGCTCGACGAGCCCACGATCGGCCTGGACGTGGTCAGCAAGGCCGCCATGCGCGACTTCCTGCGACGCCTCAACGCCGACCGGGGCACCACCGTGCTGCTCACCACCCACGACATGGGAGACATCGAGAAGCTCTGCCGCCGCGTGATGCTGATCGACCACGGCAGCCTCGCCTTCGACGGGACCCTCGACGACCTGCGCGCCACCGCCCCCGAGGGCGACTCCATCGAGGAGGTGGTCGCCCGCCTCTACTCCGGCTGACCACCGGACCCCACCCGGACCCCGTGGCCGAGCGGGGGTCCCGGTCTCGTACGCCATCCGTAAGCGGGAGGTCAAGACGCCCCCCAAGATTCTCCGGCGAGGCAAGTGTGATCCTAATCACATTCCCGCACCCCCGTGGGCGCGGGTGCGTCCTTCACTCGTGTTTGGAACCCTCTTGACCCCCCGGGCATTCTCCATACGAAAAACCGGTTTCCGGTAACCGTTCCCCGCCGCACTTTACCTCTGGAATCCCCCGCGCCCGGCCGATAATGCCGTCGGAAGGACAAAGGTAAAACGCGGCCGGACGAGATTCGAGGATCATCGATCCGGGGCGGGAAACGATCGGAAAGAAACCTTATAAAGAGGCTCCCACCAGGGCGTTCGTCAAGTCCCTGGAGCGTCCGTGGGAGTAATACTGCCACCATGTCAAATGGGTTCTGGCATACCTTAATGCTATGGACAGCGACAATCTCCTAGGTGAGTTCCTGCGCGCTCGGCGTGAACTCACCACTCCCGAACAGGTGGGCCTCCTGCCCGCCGGTTCCCGGCGGACGCCGGGGCTGCGCCGGGAAGAGGTGGCGATGCTGGCCGGAGTCAGCACCGACTACTACATACGCCTGGAGCAGGGGCGGGAACGTCACCCGTCCGAGCGGGTGCTCGGCGCCCTCATGCAGGTCCTCAACCTCAACGCCGACGCCGCGACGCACATGCACGAGCTGGCGCACCCCGGGCCGCGGCAGTCCAGGACCGCCGACCGGCCGGAAAGGGTGAAGCCGGCGCTGGTGCGCCTGATACGCAGCTGGCCCTACACCCCGGCGATCGTGACCAGCCGCTGGATGGACGTGCTGGCCTCGAACCAGATGGCCGACGCCCTCTACGACGGGCTGGCGCACCGGGACAACCTGCTCCGGCTGCTCTTCCTGAACCCCGGATCCCGCCGGTTCTACCGTGACTGGGAGGAGTCCGCCCGCCTCAAGGTCGCCCAGTTACGCGCCGTCGCGGGCGCGGACCTCGACGATCCGTACCTGACCGACCTGGTCGGCGAGCTCTCGCTCAAGAGCAAGGACTTCCGCCGGATGTGGGCGCGCCACGACGTGTTCAGCGGGAACGTCGCGACCAAACGCTTCCACCACCACGACGTCGGCGACCTGACGCTCACGTACGAGCTGTTCAACATCAACGGCTCCACCGGCCAGAAACTGATCGTCTTCCAGGCCGAGCCGGGAAGCCCTTCCGCGCACGCCCTGAACCTGCTGGGCAGCCTAGCGGCGCTGACGTCGCCATGAAGGGGCCGCGCATGCGCTCGATCCAGGCGCGCTACACGATCATCACGACGATGCTGTTGCTGGTCATCCTCGCCCTGGTGGGCACGAGCATCGACATGGCGATCCGCTACCGGATCCAGGACGACGGCTTCGGCAACGCCGAGCGGGTCGCCAGCCAGTGGAGCGCGCTGGTACGGATCGGCAACATCCCCGATCCGATCCCCGCCACCGCCCCGGTCGACCTCGTCCAGCTGGTGAACTCCCACGGCGTGGTGGTCAACTCCAGCAGGCAGGCCATCGGCATGGCGCCGATCAGCACGAGCCGCCCTCCGGCCGACGACCGGTTCCAGCAGCTGACCGAGGGATCCGTCATGGTCATGGCCATCCGGGTCTCCCCCGCGGCCGACTCCCCGGTGGTCTACGCGGGCCTGGAGGAACCCGCCATCCTGCACGAGCACCATCTGGAGTACTTCATCGCCGCGGGCGTCCTCATCCTGCTCGCCCTCGCGGCCTGGATGACCTGGTGCGTCGTGGGGCGGACGCTGAGACCGGTGGCGGCGATACGCGCGCGGATGTCCGAGATCACGGTGAGCGATCTGAGCCTGCGGGTGCCCATACCCCCGGGCGAGGACGAGATCGCGCTGCTCGCCCGCACCGCCAACCAGACCCTGACCCGCCTGGAGGAGGCCGTGGAGCAGCAGCGCCGTTTCGCCTCCACCGCCTCCCACGAGCTCAGGACCCCGATCGCCGGCTTGCGCGTGCAGCTGGAGGAGGCCCTGCTCTACCCCGACGACGTCGATCCGCGCGACACCATCCGGGGGGCGCTGACGGCCAGCGGCCGGCTAGAGGCGATCGTCAACGACCTGCTGCAGCTGGCCCGGCTGCGCGCCGCCGACCCGGCGCCGCAGGAGCTGATCGATCTCGGCGCCCTCGTGACGGAGGAGGCGGCCCAGGGCACCGGGATGCCGGTACGGGTCCAGGTGTCCGCCCGCGTACACGTCCGGGGCTCCCGGATCCAGCTGATCCGGGTGGTGGGCAACCTGCTGAGCAACGCGCGGCGGCACGCCGACAGCCGCGTCGAGGTCTCCGTCGGCTTCGAGGACGGCAAGGCCGTCGTGGCCGTGGTCGACGACGGCGCCGGTATCGCGCCCGCCGACCGCGAGCGCGTCTTCGAGCGCTTCACCCGCCTGGACGACGGACGCCTGCGCGACTCCGGCGGCAGCGGGCTCGGCCTCGCCATCTCCCGCGACATCGCCCACGCCCACCAGGGAACCCTGCTGATCGAGGACTCGCCGCGAGGGGCCAGGTTCGTCCTCAGGCTCCCGGCGGAGGACGCGCGGCCGCTCGGGACCGACACGGAGGTCCAGCTCGCCGGTCCGGGGAAGGCCGCCCCGCCCTCCAGGAGAGCGGCCGGCAAGGACTCCGCCGTCAAGGATTCCGCCGTCAAGGAGTCAGCCGGTAAGGACTCGGCCGTCAGGGAGGCCACCCGTGAGGAAGGCCCCCGGGAGAGGGAGGGGACCCGCGAGGAGGGGACGCCCCAGGAGGCCAGCGGCACGAAGAGCCCGGCCGGCTGGGCCGGTCACCGCCGGCGGTGACCGGGGTCACGGCGCGGGCCGGCGGACGCGCGGTGCGGTGACGGGCGCGACCCCGGTGATCGAGGACTCGGCGGCGGGGAGCGCGGTTCCGGCGACCGGAAGCCGCGGCGACCTGAAGCCGCGGTGACCTGAAGCCGCGGTGACCGAAGGCCGCGGTAGCGAGCGCGGCTCCGGAAGCCGGGGCCGGGGGCTCAGCGGTAGCCGTGGGCGTCGGACTCCTCGTACTCCTCCTCCTCGTCCCGGAAGCGCGGCGCCCAGCGGGAGGGCATCAGCACCGGCAGGAACAGCAGGATGCCGAGGAGCGCGTAGACGCCGGTGGTCAGCAGCAGGCCCATGCCGCGCCCGGCCTGCAGGATCACCTCGTGGAAGGCCGGGTCGTCGGGGACGAGGCCCATGGCACGCCTGACGTCCAGGGCGTAGACCACGGTCCAGGCGAGCAGGACCATCGACGGGACGAAGGCCGCCAGCGGGGAGACGCGACCGGCGACCACCAGGCCGATCAGGAGGCCGATCCCGGCCATCACCCCGAGGGCGATCCAGGTCCTCGAACCGCTCTCCGCCGGGAGGGGCACCAGGCTCGCCCCCGCCTCCTGTACGGCCCAGCCCGCGCCGAGGAGCAGCACGGCCGCCACGAACAGCCCGACAAGCACCCCAACGACGTGCCGCATCGCCACCACCTCGGCTGGAAGGACCTGTCACGGTCGCGGCAACCATAGCGACAAAAAGTCCAGAACGGCAGACACCCTGGGCGTGAGAACATATGGGTCACCATGCGCGCCCGCCTCCCGTTACGCCTCACGCGCGCGGCCACCTTCTCGGCCGTCTGCCTGGCACTCGCCGTCCTCGGCCACGTGGCCGCGGGCGGTTCCTGGCCGCGGCCGTGGGTGGTGGCCGCGACGGGAGCGGCGGTCATGGCGATGGCCGTGCTGCTCGCCGGGCGCGAGCGGTCGATGGTGACGATCAACGCCGGGCTCGCCACCCTGCAGCTGGCGCTGCACGAGCTGCTCGCCCTCGGTGGCACCGCGGGGGTCCCGCCCCCGCATCCGCACCTCAGGGGGCTGGGCGAGAGCCTCGGCATGCTCGTCGCGCACCTCACCGCGACCCTGATCACCGGATGGTGGCTGGCCCGCGGCGAGAGCGCCCTGTGGGTGCTGCTCCGCTCGGCCGGTCGCCGCCTCGGCGCCATGTTCCTCCCGCTGCCGTGGCCCCCGGCCGCCGTCGCCGCCCCGGCGGGCGCCGCGTACGCCCCGGTCACGCCCGTTCCCGCGCGTGCCGTCCTCCGTCACTCCGTCAGCCGGCGCGGTCCTCCGCTTCCCGTCGCCTGACCCGTCCCCGGAAAACCCGGAATCCCGGAATCCCGAAATCTCGGAATCCTGACGTTTCGAAGTGGAGAAAACCCCCATGTCGCTCTCGCACGCCTTCCGCCGTCTGGCCGCCGTCACCGCCGGTGCCACCGCCCTCACCCTCGGTCTCGCCCTTCCCGCCCTCGCGCACGTCACCATCAACCCCGGCACCGCCGTGCAGGGCGGCTTCACCAAGGTCGCCTTCCGGGTCCCGAACGAGCGTGACGACGCCTCGACGACCAAGCTGGAGGTGGCCTTCCCCACCGACCACCCGCTGGCCTTCGTCTCGGTCAAGCCGGTGCCCGGCTGGGACGTCAAGGTCGTCGAGGACAAGCTGCCCGAGCCGATCACCACCGAGTACGGCGAGCTCACCGAGGCGGTCACGAAGGTCACCTGGTCGGGCGGGAAGATCGATCCCGGCCAGTTCCAGGAGTTCGAGGTGTCCATGGGCACGCTGCCCAAGGACACCGACCAGCTTGTCTTCCCCACCACCCAGACCTACAGCGGTGGCGAGGTCGTCAAGTGGGCGGACGAGCCCAAGGCCGACGGCTCCGAGCCCGAGCGCCCGGCCCCGACGCTGAAGCTCACCCCCGCCCCCGCCGAGGGAGCCGGTCACGACGCCTCCGCTCCCCCGTCGGCCGCCGCCTCCTCCTCGGCTCCGGCGGTGTCGACGCCGTCGGTGGCTCCCGTCGCCTCCTCTGAGGGCTCGGACGGCACCGCCCGCCTGCTCGGCGGGGCCGGTCTGGTGCTCGGGCTCGCCGGGCTCGTGGTCGCGGCGTTCGGCCTGCGCCGGGGCCGCGCCTCCTGACCGTCTCACCAGCCTTCCGGGCCTCCCGAGCGTCCGCTCCCGGCGACCGTCTTCCGGCCGTCCTCCGGCTGCCTTCCGGCCGCCTGTTGACCGGTTCGTGACCACTTTCTGACCCTTCTCCGATCTCCTTCCGATCTTCCTCCGATCGCGCGGAACGGCCCCGGGAAGCCTCCCGGGGCCGTTCCGCGTTTTCCGGCGCCGTCCCGCGTTCTCCGGGCACCGCCCGCGCTCCTCCCGTCCCCCTCCGCCGGGAAGCCGCGTCCTCCGCCGGGAGGCCGCGCCACACGCCCTCCCGGTGTCCCACGGCCGCGCCGACGCCCCGCCGGGCCGTGAGACAGGGCGCCCGGCCGCGCGTCACGGAAATGTTCGCAGGTCAGGGCGGCGTTCTATCGGTATGTCTGTCGCGTCACACCTCCCGGGCCGTCCCGTCGCCTCCCTCCCCCGCGACGCCGCCCGTTCCGCCGGCCGAGGCCGCCGGGCACCGCTCTTCCACTCCTCATGGAGGTCCCCGTCATGCGGCACAGCACTCGCGTCACAGCGGTCGCCGCGCTCTCCGTCGCCCTGTTCGCCCCGGTGGCCTGCGGCGTGCCGACCCCCCATCACGCCTCGCAGCCCCCGCCCCCCGAGGTCAGGGCCGCCGACATCGAGAGGGCGCTGCAGACCCGGACCACCCTGACGTTCTGGTCCTGGGTACCCAACCTCGGGAAGACCGTGGCGCTGTTCGAGCGGAGGTACCCCAAGATCAAGGTCAACCTGATCGACGCCGGCCGGTCCAGGATCGAGTACACCAAGCTCAGGGCCGCGCTGAAGGCCGGCACCGGCGTTCCCGACGTGGCGCAGATCGAGTACTTCGCGCTGCCCCGCTTCGCGTTCTCCGGAGCCGTGACCGACCTCAACGCGTACGGCGCGGAAGGCCTGGCAGGGAGGTTCAGCCCCTCGGCCTGGGACCAGGTCGACCTCAACGGCAGCGTCTACGCGGTCCCCCAGGACACCGGCCCGATGACCATGATCTACCGCAAGGACGTCTTCGACCGGCTCGGCCTGGCACCGCCGAGAACCTGGACGGAGTTCGTGACGGTCGCCGAGGCGATCAGGAGGAAGGACCCCCGCGTCTTCGTCACCAGCGTCGACCCGACCGACTCCGGCATCGCCGACAGCCTGATCTGGCAGGCGGGCGGGCGGCCGTTCGGCATCGAGAACGCCACGACCATCCGGATCGACCTGCAGGACAGGGGAACCAGGCGGTGGGCGAGGCTGTGGACGCGGCTGTCGCGGGAGAAGCTCGTCAACCCGGCCGTGACCTGGACCAAGCCGTGGTGGAAGGACATGGCGAAGGGCAGGTACGCGCTGTGGATAACGGGCGCCTGGGCACCCGGCGTCATCCAGGGCGCGATCCCTCGGACCAAGGGCCTGTGGCGCGCCGCGCCCCTCCCGCGCTGGGACACCGGGAAGCCGGTCAACGCGGAGAACGGCGGCTCCGGCGTGTCCGTCCTCGCGACGAGCGGGCACCGGCTCGCCGCCTACGGTTTCGCCCGGTGGCTGAACTCCGACCCCGAGGCGGTCAGGTCACTGAACACCGTCTCCGGGGTGTTCCCCGCGACGACGGGCCTGCTGGAGAGCAAGGAGTTCCTCGACGTCGAGATCCCGATGCTGGGAGGCCAGCGGGCGAACAGGCTGTTCAGCGAGGGCTCGGCGCAGGTGGCGAAGGGCTGGCAGTATCTGCCGTTCCAGCTCTACGCCAACAGCGTCTTCGCCGGCAGCGTGGGACGGTCGCTCTCGCACGCCACCAACCTCGACACCGGCCTGATGGCCTGGGAGCAGCGGCTCAGCGCCTACGCGCGGCGGCAGGGCTTCAAGGTCTCCCCCGACCGCTGAGCCCTCCCCTCGACGCCTTCGTGACTCGACGCCTTCGTGACTCGCCGCCTTCGTGACTCGCCGCCTTCGTGACCGGAGACATCGTGGGAGGTACGGGCTCACCGGCGGCTGAGCGGTTCCGGACCGCCGGGGAGCCCGTCCCGCACGACCTCCGGCCCCCGTGCCTCCACGGGGCGCGGGAACCGGAGAGGGCGCGGTCAGGCGGTGATGTCCTTGCCGGTGAAGCGCGCCCAGGCGATGGAGCCGAAGACGGCGGCGTAGGCGGCGAAGACCAGCAGGCCCTGCCCCATGTCGCCGGTGGCCATCGGATCCCGCAGGACGCCGTCGAAGCCGTTCCACCACTCGGTGAGCATGTACGGCCGGATCGCCGACAGCTGCGGGATGACTCCCAGCACCTGGGCCACGATGACGACTACCACGGTCGAGGCGATGGCCCCGACGGACACCTCGGTCAGGGTCGACAGGGCCAGCGCGATGGCCGCCAGGGCGGCCATGCCCGCGGTGACGTACAGGACGACGACGCCGATCCGCAGCACGCCGTCGAGGAAGGGGATCGTCCCTCCCGACAGCAGCGTGATCGGACCGGCGGGGAACAGCAGCAGGCCGGTGAGCAGTGCGGACAGCGCCACCACGGTGACGGCGGCGAGGCAGAAGAGGATCACGCCGGCGTACTTGACGGCCAGCAGGCGGGTCCGGCCGGCCGGGGCCGCGAGCAGGTAGCGCAACGTGCCGATGCCCGCCTCCCCGGCGATCGAGTCCCCGGCGACGACCGCGACGGCGACCGGCAGCAGCAGCTGCACCAGGACCGAGAGCGCGGCGAAGGTGAGGAACAGCCCGTTCCCGGTGACCTGTTCGAAGATCGCCGGCCCGCCGCCGCCTCCGCCGTCGCCGTCGCCCATGGATCCGCTGAACGTCCGCAGCGCGATCCCGATCAGCGCCGGGATCGCGGCGAGCACCGCGAGCATGGCGAGGTTCCTCGGCCGCCGGAAGATCAGGCCGGCCTCCGAGCCGAGCAGCCGCAGCCACGCCCGGGGGGCGCCCACCGCCCGCGCGACGGGGGCCGGGCTCCCGGAGGCGCGCCCGCCACCCGCGAGGGCCGTTTCCGGCACGAGGGCGGTTTCCGTTCCCGGCGCTAGGCTCGCCCCCGCTCCCGGCGCTGGGCCCGCGCCCGTTTCCGGCGCGAGGTCCGACCCCGTTCCCGGCGCTGGGCCCGCGCCCGTTTCCGGTACAAGGTCCGCCCCCGCTCCCGGCGCGGGACCCGCCCCCGTGGCGGGCTCCCGGCCGGGCGTGGCGCGTGTGGCGCGTACGGCGTTCTCGGTGGACACGGCTTCCTTCCCGCTAACCGTCGACATCGAATCCCTCCCCGGTCAGGCCCACGAACATGTCCTCAAGGCTGGGCCGCTGGACGGCCAGGCCGCGGACGGCGACGCCGCCGGCGACCAGGGCGGCGCACACCCGCTCCGGCGCGCCGGCTCCCAGCGCGGCGCTGACGTCGCCGTCGCCGAGCCGGATCTCCGGCAGGCCGAGCCCGGCCAGCACGGCCGCCGCCTCGACGGTGTCGGGGGTCTCCACCCGGATCCTGACCGTCTCCCCCGCGCGCAGCTCCGCGATGGACCCCTGGGCGACGAGCCGCCCGGTCCGCATGACGGCGACGTGGGAGCACATCTGCTCCACCTCGGCCAGCAGGTGGGAGGAGACGAACACCGTCGTCCCCTCGGCGGCGATCTCCCTGACCAGGCCGCGCACCTCGCGGGTGCCCTGCGGGTCCAGGCCGTTGGTCGGCTCGTCGAGGATGAGCAGCTCCCTGGGGCCGAGCAGCGCGGCGGCGATGGCGAGCCGCTGGCGCATGCCGAGCGAGTAGGCCCGGTAGCGCTTGCGGGCCGCGGCGGCCAGGCCCACCCGCTCCAGCGCGTACCCGATCCTGGCCGTGACGGTACGCGGGTCGGCCGAGGGGTCGGCGGCGTCGTAGCGGCGCAGGTTCGCCTCGCCCGACAGGTAGGGGTAGAAGGCGGGCCCCTCGACGAGGGCACCCACCCTGGGCAGCACGCCGCCCGCCCCTCCGGGCATCGAGGCGCCGAGCAGCCGCCAGTCGCCCGCCGTCGGGGCCACCAGGCCGAGCAGCATGCGGATCGTGGTGGTCTTGCCCGAGCCGTTGGGGCCGAGGAAGCCGAACACCGACCCGCCGGGGACGGCGAGGTCGAGGGAGTCCACGGCCACCTGGCCGCCCTTGAAGCGCTTGGTCAGCCCGCTGGTGACGATGGCGAACCCCCCGTCGGCGGGGCTCGCGGCCGGTCCCTCGACGGTCACGGCCGCCGGGTCCTCCCCAGCCTCGCCGGTCCGGTTCTCCTCGCTCCCACTGTTCCTCACGTTCTGGACGATCGGCACTTCTCCCCCACTGCTCGTCGGTTCCGGGACGGCCGCGCGGCCGTCCCGGCTGGATCTCGCGCCCTAGACGTTCGTGAGCGTCCCCGAACACTCACGAACCGGCGGGTACGCCGAGTCCGCTGGATGTCGTACCGGACGCGCCGGGCTCCCGGAACGTCGCGCGCGGCCCGGACGGCGTCCCCGGTTCACACCGCCGGTCCCCGCTGACGGATCCCGCCGCCGGGCCCCGCCGATGGGCACCACCGGTGGAACCACCGGGAGCCGGGCGCCTTCCCGTACGGGGGCGCCGGGCTCCCGGTGCCGGGCTCACTTCTGACCGGCCGCCTCGGACAGCCTCTCCGGGGTGACGGCGCCGACCAGCAGGCGGCCGTCGTCGGTCAGCAGCGCGGAGACGAGCTTGGTCTGGATGACCTTGCCACTGCCCCACGTGCCACTGATCGGCTTGGCCGACTTCAGCAGGGCGTCGGTGATCGCACCGGCGTCCTGTCCCGCACCCTGCCCGGCGCCCTGTCCGGCGTCCTGCCCCGCGGGGCCCTCGCCCTGAGGTGCCGAGGTCAGCTTCGCCGTCTCGGAGGCGGGGATCACCGCGACCGTGGTCCAGCCCTCACCGACCGTCCTGACCTTCTCGCCGATCTTCTCGCCCTCCCTGAGCTTCTCGCCCTGCCGCGCGCCGCCGTCCTTGGCGAGCTCGCCGATCGACGCCTCCTCGACCTTGGCCCCCGCGGGCGGGGTGAAGGTGAAGTTCTCCGCGGCGGGCGGGGAGAACGTGACCGAGGTGAAGCCGACCTCGAAGGCGGGCTCGGCCGCGCTCCTGGCGTACACCTGGATCCGCAGCGGGACGAAGGTCTCCCCGTCCAGTGCCAGCTTGACCTCCTTGACCAGGGACGAGGCGTCCTTGGGCGCGAGGACGAGCTGGTAGGCCGCGCGGTCGGCGACCTTCTCGGTGCTGGTCACGCTGACCGCGGTGTCGGCGCCGACCCGCTTCAGCAGCTCCTGGGCGAGCTGCTGCGGCGTGGTCGCCGTGGGCAGCGCCCGGTGCGCGTCGCCGGGCCCGGTGCCCGGCCTCCCGTCCCCGAGACTCCCGGGACCCCCGGTCTTCCCCGTGCCCTCCGCGCCTTCCGTGCCTTCTGGGCTGTCCGCCTTGACGCGGGTGGCCTTGTTGAGGTCGCTCTGCCACAGCCAGACCTGGTCGCCGTTGACGATCAGGTCGGTCTCGCTCATCCGGCCGGGAAGGGCGAAGCGGACCTTGTCCTCGCCGCCGTACCAGACCTTGAGCTCGTGCGAGCCCGCCAGCAGCGCGGCGGGCGAGGATCCGCCCACGCCCGACACGCCGGGCAGGCCGGGCAGCCCGAGCGAGGCGGTCTGCATGACGGTGCCCGACATGGGCTTCAACCCGCTCCGGCTCGCCTGGGCGGCGCTCGCCAGCAGTTGCTCCGCGGTGCGCTCGGGCAGCGCGGGATCCCCCTGGACCGCGGCGATGACCGGTCCGGCTCCGATGGCTCCGGCGACCAGCGCGACCGCGGCGACCGGTACGGCCCACCTCACCGCGCGACCCCGTCTCGCTTGCTCAGACATCTCATTCCTCCACGGTATGCCGTCCATCCCTGTCGACAGCAGCCTGCGTGACGGCTCCTGTGCCGAAGCTGAGACAGACTGAGAGGGCTCACAGGCTTCTCAGCCGCCTCTCAGGCCGGGTGGTCGAGGATGGGCACGTCCAGGTGGTGACAGGTGGTGGAAGGAGCGGTTCATGCGGGTTCTCGTCGTGGAGGACGAGCGGAGGATGGCCGCCGCTCTGCAACGCGGCCTGCAGGCCGAGGGGTTCGCGGTCGACCTCGCGCACGACGGGGAGGACGGCCTCCACCAGGCCAGGCACGGCGAGTACGACGTCGTGGTGCTGGACATCATGCTGCCCAGGATCTCCGGCTACAACGTCTGCAAGCAGCTGCGGGCCGAGGAGAACTGGGTGCCGATCCTGATGCTGTCGGCCAAGGACGGCGAGTACGACATGGCCGACGGGCTCGACCTCGGCGCCGACGACTACCTGACCAAGCCGTTCTCGTACGTGGTGCTGGTGGCCAGGCTGAGGGCGCTGCTGCGGCGCGGGGCGAACCGGCGGCCGTCCGTGCTGAGGGCCGGGGACCTCGCGCTCGACCCGGCGAGGCGGCGGGTCACCAGGGGCGAGACGCCGGTGGAGCTGACGCCCAGGGAGTTCGCGCTGCTGGAGTTCCTGATCCGCCACCACGACGAGGTGGTCTCCAAGACGGAGATCCTGGAGCACGTCTGGGACACCTTCGACACCGATCCCAACGTGGTCGAGGTGTACGTCGGCTACCTGCGCCGCAAGATCGACGTGCCGTTCTCCCGGAACGCGCTGCAGACGGTACGGGGAGCGGGATACCGGCTGGCCGGCGATGGCGGCTGACCAGGACCCCCGGGCAGGCCGGGACATCCGCGCCCGCCACGACCGGCCCGGAGCGGGGGCAGGGACGGGGACGGACGCGGGACACCCGGCCGGTGTGACCTCCCCCACCGGCGCGCCTCTCCCCGCCGCAAAGGCCTCCTCCGCCGGGACGGCCTCCCCGGCCGACGTGATCGCGCACGGGGGAGGGCGCGCGGTCGGCCTGTGGCGGCGCAAGAGCCTGCGCTTCCGGCTGACGGCGGTCGCCTCGGCCGTGCTGGCGGTGGCGCTGGTGGTCTCGGCCTACGTGATGATCACCGTGCTCGGCAACGCGCTGCTGTCCACCATCGACGAGTCGATCTACCAGCGGGCCAGGGAGACGGTCTCGCTGGCCGACGCCGGGCGGCTGCCCGACGAGATGACCTCCCCCGACGGCACGCTCCTGCAGGTGATCGACGGCACGGGGCGGATCACCCACACGACCACCGGCACCGACAGGCTCGTGCCGCTGCTGGACGCCGGGGACCGGGCGGCGGCCCTCCGCAGGGGTGAGGCGCGCTTCCTGGACGGGAAGCCCTACGGCATCCCGCACATGCTCCGGGTCCGGGTGCTCAGCGCCGACCGGGGGCAGACGGTGATCGCGGCCCGTCCCTTCAGCGAGGTGCAGACCAGCATCTCCACGGCCGGGCACCTGCTGATCATCGGTACGCCGCTGCTGCTGATCCTGCTCGCGGGAGCCAGCTGGGTGATCATCGGCGGGACCCTGCGGCCGATCGCGGCGCTGCGCCGGGGCGCGGACGAGATCACCGACACCGCCCGCTCGCGCCGCCTGCCGGTGCCCGAGGCGCGCGACGAGGTGCACAGCCTGGCCACGACGCTGAACGCGATGCTGGCCCGGCTGGAGAAGGCCGGCGTCCGGCAGCGGGCCCTGGTCTCGGACGCGGCGCACGAGCTGCGCAGCCCGCTGGCGAGCATCCGGCTCCAGCTGGAGGTGGCGCTCGGCCACCCCGAGGGGCAGGACTGGCGGGAGACGGCCGAGGGTGTGCTGGAGGACACCATGCGCCTGTCCAGGCTGGCCGAGGACCTGCTCTCGCTGGCCCGGCTGGACGAGCGCGGCGGCACGCCCGCGCGGGGGGAGCCGGTGGAGCTGGACGAGCTGGTCGCGCAGACCGTCGAGCGCTACGGCGACGCCGTCACGGTACGGATCGCGGGCGAACCGGGGAACGGGCCGGTCAGGGTCACCGGGGACGCGCTGGACCTGAGCCGGGTGCTGGTCAACCTGGTCGACAACGCGCTGCGGCACACCTCCGCCCCCGTGGTGGTCGAGCTGCGGGCCGAGGGGGCCGACGCCGTGCTGACCGTCGCCGACGACGGTCCGGGCATCCCCGAGGCCGACCGGGAGCGGGTGTTCGACCGGTTCACCCGGCTGGACAGCGCGCGCAGCCGCGACGAGGGCGGAGCCGGGCTGGGCCTGGCCATCGTGCGCGAGACGGTCCACGCCCACGGCGGCGCGGTCCACCTGGAGGACGCCTCCCCGGGCCTCCGCGCGGTCGTACGGCTTCCGCTATCTTGACCGAGGCTTGTGAATCACCCGCTTGGCCGGGCGATCGCCCGGGACCTAGCGTCACCCTTATGACTTCCGTTGACGGCAGCCGGCGGGAGCTGATCCTGCGGGTCGCCACCAGCCTGTTCGCCGCGCTGGGGTACGACAGCACCTCCGCGAGCCAGGTCGCCGAGGCCGCCGGGCTGAGCGTCGAGGCGCTCGGCGAGGAGTTCGGCAGCAAGCGGGAGCTCTATCTGGAGATCATGGAGCGCGAGTACCGGGCCGAGCGGGCGTCCCTGACGAAGGCGCTGGAGGGGATATCCGCGGTGACCCCCGAGCAGACGGCGCTGGTGGTCCACCGGATCGTCGACCACTACATCGACTTCTGCGTCGCCCACCCCGAGTTCCCCTCCCTCTGGATGCACCGGTGGCTCGCGGACGCCAGCGACGTCACCGAGCTGGAACGGAAATACATCCAGCCGCAGATCGACCTCGTCTCCAGCGTGATCACTCCCGCGATGGAGGCGGGGTACGTGGACGCCGACGTCGACATGAAGTACGCCTTCTGGTCGGTGGTGTGGTGCGTGCACGGCTTCTGCCAGGGCGGGGTGCTCGACTGGGAGGGCAACCGCCAGGACGCGGAGGATCCCGTCGTGCTGCGGCGGTTCCGGGCCTACCTGCACCAGATGATCCACCGCGTCGCCGCCCTCCCCGGCCCCCCACCCTCGCCCTGACCCCGCCCGGCTCCGTGCCCCCGTCCCGGGCTCCGGTACCCCGTCCCGCATCCCGGGCCGGTGCGCGCCATCGGATCTTCGTGCGGCACGATTTCGTGTGATTTCGTGTGATGCTGGCACTTCCCGGCGGCCCCTGCGGGCCGCGTCCTTCCAGCCCGCGCGAGCCCCGTACCACCGAGGAGACCGATGAGCCTGCCTGACCAGGGCCGTACCACCGACGAACTGCTGGCCGAGATCGCCCGTCTCAAGCGGGACGACCTGCCGGTGCGCGGCGGCAAGGTGACCGCGTACGTCTACGACACCGGACGGCCCGAGGTGCACGAGGCCGCCGCCAGGGCCTACTTCGAGATGCTGGAGGTCAACACCCTCGACCCGACGGCCTTCCCCAGCGTGGTGGAGATGGAGAAGCAGGTCGTCGGCGCGGTCGCCGAGCTGCTCGGCGGGGGTTCGGGCATCTTCACCAGCGGCGGCACCGAGTCGATCATGCTGGCGGTGAAGGCCGCGCGGGACTCCCGCGAGACGGCGGGCCGCCCCCGGATGGTGGTTCCGGTGACCGCGCACCCCGCCTTCCACAAGGCCGCGCACTACCTGGGCGTCGTGGTGGACGCCGTACCGGTGGACCTGGTGACGTTCCGGGCCTCCCCCGCGGACGTCGAGGCCGCGATCACCGAGGACACCGTCCTGGTGGTCGCCTCGGCGCCGTCGTACCCGCAGGGCGTGATCGACCCGATCGCCGAGATCGCCGGGATCGCCGCCGCGCGCGGCGTGCTCTGCCACGTGGACGCCTGCGTGGGCGGGTGGCTGCTGCCGTGGCTGCGCGAGGCCGGTGCGGAGGTCCCGCCGTTCGACCTGTCGGTCCCCGGGGTCACGTCGCTCTCCTGCGACCTGCACAAGTTCGGGTACGCGCCCAAGGGCGCCTCGGTCGTGCTGTTCGCCGACCCGGCGCTGCGGCGCAGGGCGTACTTCGCCTCGGCGTCGTGGCCCGGCTACACGGTGATCAACGCCACCGTGCAGAGCTCGAAGTCCGCGGGCCCGCTGGGCGGCGCGTGGGCCACCTTCCAGGCCCTGGGCCGGGAGGGCTACCTGGAGCTCGGCCGCACCACCCTGGCGGCGGCCCGCGAGCTCCGCGAGGGCATCGCGAAGATCCCCGGTCTGCGGGTGCTCGGCGACCCCGGGTCGGCGCTGGTCGCCTTCGGCTCCACCGGGGACGCGGACGGGGTGGACGTCTTCGTGCTGTCGGACGAGGCGAGGAGGCGCGGCTGGTTCCTGCAGCCGCAGCTGTCGTACGCGGGCATCCCGGCCAACATCCACATCACGGTGACCGGGGTGACCCTGCGGGGCGTCGAGGCGATGCTGGAGGTGATCGCGGAGGCCACGGAGGCGGCCCGGGAGCGGGGTCCCGCGGAGCTGCCGGAGGGACTGGTGGAGCTGGTGGCGGGCCTGGACCTGGACGCGCTCGACGACGCCGCCTTCGGCGAGCTGGCGACCGCGGTCGGGGCGGACCTGGGCGGCTCGGGGCAGCCGGAGATGGCCGTGGTCAACGCGGTCCTCGACGCCCTCCCCGCCGACCGGCGGGAGGCGATCCTGATCCGCTTCCTCTCCGTCATCTACTCCTGATCGCCCGCTATCCACCCTCAATTGCGCACGGACAACTACATAACAAATTGATTTACCCTTGTCATGATATTGCAGTAAATATCGTGCTGGCCGACGATGGGGACGCTCCACCGCCGCCCGGGATCCCCGACCGGGATGCCGGGCCCACCCCCTCCAGGAGGTCCGCGAACATGAGCAAGGCCCCCACCCTCCGATTAGCGGGCTTGGTCACCGCCGCACTCCTGCTCGCCCTCGGGTCGGTCACCCCGGCCTCGGCGCGGCAGCACACGGAATCCACGGGTTCCACCGGTTCCATCGTCAAGGCGGGCAGCGCGAACGCGCTCCCCGACAGCTACATCGTGGTCCTCAAGAGCCGGTTCAGCCGCGTCGACCGCGAGCGCCAGGCGCGCGAGGTCGCCGAGGGCGAGGGCGCGCAGGTCAGCGCCGTCTACCAGCGCGCCGTCAACGGCTTCGCCATCCGCGCCAGCGAGGAGCAGGCCAGGCGGATCGCCGCGCGGCCCGACGTCGCCTACGTCGAGCAGGACCAGGAGTTCACCCTGATCAACCAGGCCGTGTCCTCGTGGGGCCTGGACCGGGTCGACCAGCGGAACCTGCCGCTCGACGGCAACTACACCGCGCCGAACACCGGTTCCGGTGTGCGGGCCTACATCATCGACACCGGCATCCGGGTCACCCACTCCGACTTCGGCGGGCGGGCGCAGGCCGGGCGCGACGTCTACGACGACGACAACGACGTGGCCGACTGCAACGGCCACGGCACCCACGTCTCGGGAACGGTCGGCGGTAGCCAGTACGGCATCGCCAAGGCCGTCACGCTGGTCGGCGTGCGGGTGTTCGGCTGCGGCAGCACCACCTCCACCTCGATCATCATCGAGGGCGTGGACTGGGTCACCGCGAACGCGGTCAAGCCGGCCGTGGCCAACATGAGCCTGGGCGGCGGCGCGAGCGCCACGCTCGACACCGCGGTCTCCAACTCCATCGCCTCCGGCGTCGTGTACGCGCTCGCCGCGGGCAATGAGAGCACCGACGCGTGCACCCGCTCCCCCGCGCGGCTCCCCGCCGCGATCACGGTGGGCGCCACCACCAGCACCGACGCCCGCGCGTCCTACTCCAACTTCGGCACCTGCCTGGACCTGTTCGCCCCCGGCTCGGCCATCACCTCGGCCTGGAACACGAACGACACCGCCTCCAACACGATCAACGGCACCTCGATGGCCTCCCCGCACGTCGCGGGCGCGGCGGCGCTGATCCTGAGCGGCACCCCCACCGCCACCCCCGCGCAGGTGCGCGACGCGATCGTCTCCAACGCCACGCCCGGCGTGGTGACCAACCCCGGCACCGGCTCGCCGAACCTGCTCCTGTACGTCGGGGGCGGCGGCGGCCCCGGCCCCCAGCCCACCGTGGTCTACTCCGACGACTTCGAGGCCGCGCGCGGCTGGACGATCAACCCCGGCGGCACCGACACCGCGACGACGGGCCGCTTCGAGCGCGGCGACCCGGGACAGACGTCGAGCGGCGTGATCACCCAGCCCGGCACCACCCCCAGCGGCACGTACGCGCTGGTCAGTGGCGCGGCGGCCGGGGCGAGCGCGGGTGACGGCGACATCGACGGCGGCGTGACGAGCGCCCAGTCACCGGCGATCACGCTGCCCGCGAGCGGGACGCTCACGCTGTCCTTCTCCTGGTACCTCGGTCACCTGAACAACGCGAGCAGCGCGGACTACGTCCGGGTCCGCGTGGTCGGCACGACCACCACGACCGTGCTGAACCAGACCGGTGCCGCGTCCAACCGCGCCGCCGCCTGGGCCACCGCCACGGCCAACGTCTCCGGCCACGCCGGTCAGGTCGTCCGTGTCGTCGTGGACGCGGCCGACGCCTCCGGGGCGAGCCTGGTGGAGGCCGGGATCGACGACGTCAAGATCACCTCACAGTAGACCCTCCTGGAACACGAGGCACCCTCGCCTCGTGATCGGGCCACCCCTCCCCCCGGGGGTGGCCCGATTCTTTTCTCACCCGGAAGCCCGGCCCGCCCCCTCCCGAGGCGAACCCGTCCCCTCCCGAGGCGGACCCGTCCTCTCTCGGGGCGGCCCCGACCTTCCCGCATCGCCGGCCGGCTCTCCGGGCGAGGGGGGAACGTCCTCCGTCGCGACGAGGCCCGCGACGGCGCGGGCGACCTCCGGCGGGGCTGCGGTGATGACGGCGTCGAGCATGGCGCGGGACGCCCGCAGCTCCTCGATCGCGTGGGTGATCCGGTCGCGCTCGCGCCACAGGTGGGTGACCAGGTCCGAGCAGGTCGGCACGAGGCGTTCGCCGTCGTCGCGGACGCAGGGCAGGACGCTCGCGATCGTGGCGGTGTTCAGGCCCGCGGTGAGCAGGCTGCGGATGCGCCGCACGGTGGCGACGTCCTGCTCGCGGTACTCCCGGTAGCCACTGGGGCGCCGGACCGGCCGCAGCATGCCCTGCTCCTCGTAGTAGCGCAGCAGTCGCTGGCTCACCCCGGTCCGCCGGGACAGGGCCCCGATGCGCATGTGATCTCCCTCACCGCCGGTTGACTCTCACATCCATGTGAAAGTTTAACGTCGCCGCATGAGAAAGAGTTCTGTCGTCCTCGCCGCGCTGTGCGCGAGCGTCTTCGTCATCGGTACCTCGGAATTCCTCGTCGCGGGACTGCTGCCTCAGGTCGGTGCGGACCTGCGGGTCTCGGTGGAGGCGGCGGGGCAGGCGGTCACCGCCTACGCGCTCGGAGTGGTGATCGGCGGGCCGATCGTCACCGTCCTGACCGTGCGGCTGCCGCGCAAGGCCCTCGCGCTGGGGCTGATGCCGCTGTTCGCCGCCGGCAGCGCGATCAGCGCGCTGGCCCCCTCGTACGAGGTCCTGCTGGCCGGGCGGGTGGTCTCCTCGCTGAGTCACGCCGCGTTCCTGGCCCTCGCCCTGGTGACGGCGGCGAGCGTCGTCCCGGCCGAACGCGTGGGAACGGCCGTCGCCACGGTCGTCTCCGGCTTCACCGCGGCGACCCTGCTCGGCGTGCCCCTGGGGGCCCTGCTCGGGCAGGGGGCGGGCTGGCGTGTCCCGTTCGCGGTGCTGACCGTGCTGGCGCTGGCGGGCACCGCGCTGCTGGCGGTCGTGCTGCCCCGGCAGGCGGCCCAGGCCACCCGCGTCCGCGACGAGGTGCGGGTCGTGACCCGGCGGCCGGTGCTGCTGGCGATCGTCACCACCGCGGTCGGCTTCTCCGGGGTGGCCACGGTGTTCACCTACATCGCACCGCTGCTGACCCGGGTCACCGGGTTCACCGCCCCCGCGGTCTCGGCGCTGCTGCTGGCCTACGGGGCGGGCAGCCTCGTGGGGAACCTCGCCGCGGGCCGGCTCACCGACCGGGCTCCCACCGCCACCGTGCGCGCCGTCTTCGCCGCCCTGGCGGGGGTGCTGGCCCTCACCCCGTTCGCGGTGACCTGGAAGCCGTCGGCCGTGCTCGCCGTGCTGGCGCTCGGCCTGCTCGCCACCGCCACCATCGCACCGCTGCAGGGACTGATCCTGCGGTACGCGGGCGCGGCCCCCACGCTGGCGGTCGCGGTCAACGTCGGCGCCTTCAACCTCGGGGCGGCGGCCGGTTCGGCGATCGGCGGTGCCGTCGTGGCCGCGGGCGGCCTGCGCTGGAGCGGGCTGGCCGGGGCGCTCCTCAGCCTGGCCGGTCTCGCCCTGTCGTATCTCGCCGTCCCCCGCCCCGGCGCGGCGCCCGCCGACACCCCCGCCGAGCCCGTCTCGGCGGCCTGAACCCGGCCGTCCCCTCGGGGCCCCGGGCCGGGACCGGCGGACGATGCCCTAGGCCGTGTCTTCAAAGTGATCTAGGTTCTGCGGGATCATTGGCGGGTGATTCGTCGTCATGAGCTGACCGATCAGGAGTGGAACGCGCTCAA
>NZ_JBEOWK010000041.1:0-62329 GCF_040295985.1 Streptosporangium sp. NPDC002524
ACATTCCGAACCCGGAAGTTAAGCTCTTCAGCGCCGATGGTACTGCACCGGGGACGGTGTGGGAGAGTAGGTCACCGCCGGACAATCGTTCATGAGGGCCCCCACCGTTTCGGTGGGGGCCTTCGTGCTTTCCGGGGGTCTTTTCCCGTGCTGTTCTCCCGGCCCCTGTTCCGGTCCTTCGGGCGCCTTTTGCCGGGCTTTCCTGCCTGTTCCGGAGAACGGCTTCCGGGAACCTTTGGCGCCATGGTCGCCGTGCTCTTCAGGGCTTGCCGGGCCTTTCCGGTGGCCTTTCAGTGGTCTTTCAACGGTCTTTCGGAAGCGTTCGTCAGGTTTGTTCCGGCTGTCCCATGATCTCGATCATGGCCAGGGTGTTCTGGTATTCCCGCCAGTTGACGATCTTTCCGTCTCGGACCCGGAGGACCCCGATGAAGGGGGAGGAAGCCCGTTGGCCGGTGGCGAGGACCCTTCCGGCGAGTTCGTACTCGACGACGATGACCTCGGGGTCGGCGGTCTCGTGGATGACCAAGTCGCGGACCTCGTCCAGGGCGAACCGCTGGGCGAAGGCGGCCTGTTCGGGGCCGGCGAAGAGCAGGAAGGCGTCCTTTCCCTCGTGTCTCCTGGCCCGGCCCGGTGGGGCGAAGGGGACCTCGATGACGGCGTCCTCGGCCAGTTCGCCGCCGAAGCCGCCGAGGTTCTCGAGCCAGTGCCGCCGCACGCGTTCGAAGATCTCGCGAGGGCCGGGGGTGACGGTGGATTCGGGCATGGTGGATCCCCTTCGTGACGAGCACTAAGATGAGTGGAAACTCAACTTTATAATCGTGAGTGGAGACTCACTTTGTCAACGCCATGGCTCGCGCACCGTCGTCTCTCGCGTGCGGATACACCGCGCGGCCGTTTCAGGGGTACGGAACACGATGGGAATGACCTCCGTGAACTCTTCATCGGGCGGGACGGGCGGTCCTGGGAGCGCCAAGCCGTTGCGGGCGGACGCCCAGCGCAACCGGGAGCGCATCCTCGCCGCCGCGGAGGCCGTCTTCGCCGAAAAAGGCCCCTCGGCGTCGACCGAGGAGGTCGCCGCCCGTGCGGGGGTGGCCATCGGCACGGTCTTCAAGCACTTTCCGACCAAGCAAGCCTTGTTGCAGGCCATCATGAAGGGCCTCCTGGGCAGGCTGGATGGGGAGATGGCCGAGCTCGCGGCCGACGACGCTCCCGGGGAGGCGCTGTTCACCTTCATCGACCGCATGGTCGAGCAGGCGGCGCGGAAGAGGACCGTCGTCGGTCTCCTGGCCGAGACGGGGGTCGACCTTCAGGTCGCGAGTTCGGTGCGGATGCTGCGCGAGGGGATCGAGGCGCTCCTCGTTCGCTCCCAGGAGGCCGGTGCGGTCCGCGAGGACGTCCGGCTCGACGAGGTGATCGCTCTGCTCACCGGCATCTGCCAGGGGGCGCTCCAAGCGGGCTGGGACGACGACCTGCGGCGTCGCACGCTGGCGATCGTCTTCGCCGGTCTCCGGGCGCCTGAGAGGCACTGATGACTCATCCGTGAGCAGCTGTGTGGGGGATCTGCTTGAAGAGGGTTAGGTGACCCGCTCGTGGGATTCGCCCCACCCGCTACGAGAACCGTCTGCTCCACCGGCTACGCGTGCGATCCCCGGGGTCAGGCGTTGGAGGCGGCGCGGAGGAGGGGCTCTATCCGGTAGGGGATCTGGATCGAGAGGGCGATCGTGGTGTCCGTCCGCTGGACCGCGGGGGAGGCGAGGATGCGGGCGATGATCTCCTGGAGGTCGGGGGTGCTGCGGGCCACAACGCGGCAGAGCAGGTCGGCCTGGCCGCTGGTGCCGTACACCTCCAGGATCTCGGGGAGGGACTCCAGGGCCCGTACAGCCTCGTCCAGGCGGCCCTGGGCGATCTGCAGGGAGACGAAGGCGAGGATCGGGTATCCGGCGCCCTCGGGGGTCACGGTGGGACCGAAGTCGGCGATGACGCCGCGGGCGATGAGCTTCTCGACGCGGGCCTGTACGGTGCCGCGGGCCACGCCGAGCAGGCGGGCCAGCTCGGTCAGGCCGATGCGCGGGTTGGCGCGCATGGTGACCAGGAGGCGGCCGTCCAGCTCGTCGATCGACATCTCCCCACGATCCCGTCAGATTGGGCGATTCGACCAGCATAGACGAGGTGTCACCGTACGTTTCTGTGCGGATCGCTCAGTGGAACTGGCTGCTCTTGCCAACGTTTCCGGATATTGCTGTCATTTCATCTATGTTCGAGGAAGCACAGTACTTCGCACCGGTGGCGACGCGTGACGACGGCTCGATCGAGGTCGAGCTCGGCGCCGGTCACCCCGGTTTCGCCGACCCGGTCTACCGTGCGCGCCGCAACGCGATCGCCGCGCTCGCGGTGGGGTACGTGCCCGGTACGCCGATCCCGACGGCCGAGTACACCGGCCAGGAGCACGAGGTGTGGGCCCTGGTCAGCCGGGAGCTCGGCCTGAAGCACCACAAGTACGCGACCGCCGAGTACCTGCACGCGACCGAGCGGCTCGGGCTGCCCGCCGAGCGCATCCCGCAGCTGCAGGAGGTCAGTGAGCTGCTGGAGCCGCTGACCGGGTTCCGTTACGTCCCGGCCGCCGGGCTGGTGCCGCTCAGGGATTTCTACGGTGTTCTGGCGGACGGGCTCTTCCACTCCACGCAGTACATCCGGCACCACTCCACGCCGCTGTACACGCCGGAGCCCGACGTGATCCACGAGGTGATCGGCCACGCCAACGCGCTGGCCTCCGACCGCTACTCGCGCCTCTACCGCCTGGCGGGGCAGGCGGCCCGGCGGGTCGAGGGCAAGGAGGCGCTGGAGTTCATCTCGAAGATCTTCTGGTTCACCATGGAGTTCGGGGTGATGACGGACCAGGGCGAGTTGCGGGCGTACGGCGCGGGAATCCTGTCCTCGTACGGGGAGATCGAGGAGTTCCGGGGGATGGACATCCGTCCGCTGGAGATCGCCGCCATGGGTACCACGCACTACGACATCACGAAATATCAGGACGTACTCTTCCGTGCGGAGTCGCTGGAGCACCTCGAGGACGTCGTCGGGGACTTCTGGGCGACCTGCGACGACGAGAGCATCACCCGGCTAATCGCGGACGTTCGCTAAGACCGGGCATCGGTTCGGCGGGATGTTCTATAGCGCACGCCCTGTTTCAGACTAGATTTCGCTTCATCGTCTTATTGTTATGTGTTGCGGGATATATCCCGATCGTCACGTAATGGGGGAGACGGTTGGGGTGGACGATGAGGGCAAGGAAACGGGTGGCCGCGGCCGCCGTCCTGCTGGTCACCGCGCAGGCCACCGCCTGCAGTACGTGTCAGGGCCTGACACCGGTGAGCATGCCGACCTCGTCCCCCGAGCGGCAGGCGGCACCGATCGGCCCGACGTCCGGCACTCCGCCTCCCGCGCCGTTCCTGGCCGTGGTCCCGGAGGTCCCGGCGCCTGTCTTCCCCGGCGCCGGGGCACCCCGGGCACCCGGACGGGCGCGGGCCGCCGACTCCCCGAAGATCCTCCCCAAGGAGCTCGGGCGCACCCTGGACGTGTTTCTCGCGAAATACGGCGGGCGGACCGCCGCCTCGGTGTACGACCTGGGCACCGGCCGGCGCTACAACTACCACCACACCCTGCAGCTGCCGTCGGCCAACACCTCCAAGGTGAGCATCCTGACGGCGCTGCTGCTCGGCACGCGGTGGAGCGAGCTCGGCGAGCGGGCCAGGTCCGACGCGAAGAACATGATCCGCTTCAGCGACAACGACGCGGCCGACCGGCTGTACGAGCGGATCGGGCTGGAGCCCGGCCTGGCCAGTGCCAACCGCAGGTTCGGCCTCAAGCGCACCTACACTCCCGGCAGGCGGTGCGTGGACCTGTACTGCTGGAGCATCGCGCAGACCACCGCCGAGGACCAGATCCGGCTGGTCAAGGCGCTGGCCACCGGTGAGAGCCCGCTGGCGCCCCCGGAACGCCGCAGGATACTCGGGCTGATGGAGAGGGTGGCCCCCGAGCAGAAGTGGGGGATCAGCGCCGGGGCGTGCGGGAACGACCAGGTGTCGCTGAAGAACGGCTGGCTGCGGCACGTGGCGAACGGGCGCTGGGCGGTCGCCAGCGCCGGGCTGATCCGCGGGCACGGGCACGACTACGCGGTGGCCGTCCTCACCGAGGACAGCCCGAGCATGGAGACCGGCATCGCCAGGATCGAGGGCGTGACCGAGCGCCTCATGAACGCCTTCAGGGGCGAACGCGGCTGCGAGGCGACCGCGGGCTGAGCGGGCCGGGCAGGCTGGGGGGTGAGCGGGCTGGACCGCCTGCACGGTCGTGGAATCGCGAAAACGCGCGTCCCGCGGGGAGCGCTGAACGCGGGAGCGCGTACGGGTCACGCCGTCCTGTCGACCAGCCGGTAGCCCACCCCTCGTACGGTCTGGATCAGCTGGTCGTCGGTGTCGCCCAGGCGGGCCCGGAGACGTTTGACGTGCACCGCGATGGTGTTGGTCGAGGTCGTGTCGGTGGAGTTCCAGACATGCCGCATGATCTGCTCCCGCGTCACCGTGCGGTGCGCGTTGCGCATCAGGTAGTGCAGCAGCTCGAACTCGCGCAGCGGCAGGTGGACGACCCTGCCGCCGACCCTGACCTGGTAGGCGTTGACGTCGAGCTCCACCGGGCCGACCACGAGTGCCCTGCGGGTCCCGGCCTCGCCGGTGAACGCCGCGTGGATCAGCGGCAGCAGCTCGGGAACCCGGTACGGCCGGGCCACGCACGCGGTGGCTCCGGCCGTCAGCGCCTCCACGGCCTGCTGGGCATGACCCTCGCCCACGCCCAGCAGGACGGGGATCGCCCGCGTCAGCCGTACCGCGCGGACGAACTCCACCGCCCCTATGACCGGCAGCGAGGCGCTGACGAGAACGACGTCGGGGCGGAGCGCGCCCGCCTGCAGCAGGGCCTGGGCGCCGTCGGTGACGCCCATGACCTGCACCCCTTCGGCTTCCAGGACCGCGGCCAGGTCATGGACCATGGCCACCTCCGGATCGGCCACCAGCAGCATGGGCGCCGTTCGTGTGTCCCCGTCCACCTCTGGTGCCGTCTGCGGCTGGATCACCCGGATCCTCCAATATGGGTTAGCCGAAGCGGCCGGTGATGTAATCCTCGGTCCGCTTGTCGGTGGGGTTGGTGAAGATACGGCTGGTCTCGTCGAACTCCACCAGGCGGCCGTGCCGCACGCCGGCCTCGTCCACTTCGGCGGTGAAGAAGGCGGTGCGGTCCGAGACGCGGGCGGCCTGCTGCATGTTGTGGGTGACGATGACGATCGTGTAGTCGCGCGTCAGCTCCTGCATCAGGTCTTCGATCTTGGTGGTCGCGATCGGGTCCAGGGCCGAGCAGGGCTCGTCCATCAGGATGACGTCGGGCTTCACCGCGATCGCCCGCGCGATGCACAGGCGCTGCTGCTGCCCGCCGGACAGGGAGAGCGCGTTCTGCTTGAGCTTGTCCTTGACCTCGTCCCAGAGCGCCGCCTTGGTCAGCGCCTCCTCGACGATCCCGTCCATGTTGCCCTTGATCCCGTTGACCCGGGGACCGTAGGCGATGTTGTCGTAGATCGACTTGGGGAAGGGGTTCGGCTTCTGGAAGACCATGCCGATGCGGCGGCGGACCTCGATCGGGTCCACGTGGTCGCCGTAGAGGTTCTCGTCGTGGTACAGGATCTCGCCGGCCGCGCGGGCGCCGGGGATGAGGTCGTTCATCCGGTTGAAGCAGCGGAGCACGGTGCTCTTGCCGCAGCCGGACGGGCCGATCATGGCCGTGATCTCGCGGTTGCCGATGGTCAGGTTGACCCCGCGCACCGCCTCGTAGTCGCCGTAGAAGACGCTGAGGTTGGAGACGGTGAAGACCGGGTCGAGGGCTTCGATGGTGCGGGGGACCTCGGGGCCGCGCACGTTCACGTTCGGCACGGAAATTCCAATCTCGGACATTTCTTACCTCACCAGCGCTTCTGATAGCGGTTACGGAGCCAGATGGCGACGGAGTTCATCAGGAGCAGGATCGCCAGCAGGATCACGATCGCCGCGGCGGCGAGGATGGCGAACTCTTCCTGGGGGCGGCTGATGAAGCTGTAGATCTGCAGCGGCAGGACGGTGAAGCTGCTCCAGACACCCTCGGGGTTGAACCGGACCAGCGTCGCGGCGCCGAGCATCAGGAACGGGGCGGCCTCGCCGATCGCCCGCGAGAGGGCCAGGATCGAGCCCGTCGCGATGCCCGGGATCGACGCCGGGAGTACCTGGCGGTAGATGGTCTGCCACTGGGTCGCGCCCAGCGCCAGCGAGCCCTCGCGGATCGACGGCGGCACCGCGCGGATGGCCTCGCGGGCGGAGATGATCACGATGGGGAGGACGAGCAGCGAGATGGTGACCGCGCCGGTCATCACGGTGAAGCCGAACTGCATCCAGCGGGCGATGATGCCCAGGCCGAGGATGCCGTAGACGATCGAGGGAACGGCCGCCAGGTTGGAGATGTTCAGCTCAAGCAGCTTGTTGTACCACTTGGTCCTGTCGGCGTACTCCTCAAGGTAGATCGCCGCGAGGATGCCGGTGGGCAGGGCCATGATCGCGGTCAGCGCGATGATCCACAGGGTGCCGAAGATGCCCGACTGGATGCCGGAGGTCTCCGGGCGGCGGATCGAGGGCTGGTTCTCCCACAGCATCGAGTTGAGCCGGGGCCACCCCTCCTCGACGACGTAGACCAGCAGCATGGCCAGGAACAGAAGGGCGATCGCGAGGCTGGCCAGCAGCGCGATGCGGAAGAGGTGTTCCTTGAGGGGGCGTCCCTTGCTCGCCAGCTGCACGGCCGAGCGGGGGGTGGAGAGGATGGCCATCAGTCGTAGACCTCGCGATACTTCTGGACCATGCGGGCGCTGAGGTAGTTCATCGCGAAGGTGATCACGAAGAGCAGGGACCCCACCGCGAAGATGGTCTTGTAGGCGATCGAACCGACCGAGGCGTCACCGGAGCCGGCCTGGGCGATGAAGGCCGCCATCGTGGCCATCTCGTTGCCCGGGTAGAGCGTGAAGACGGACTTGAACCCGCCGGCGATCGCGACGATCATCGTCTCGCCCGCGGCCCGGGAGATCGCCAGGATGATGGCGGCGACGATGCCGGAGAACGCGGCGGGGACGACGACGCGCACCGAGGTGAGCATCTTGGAGGCGCCGAGGGCGTACGAGCCCTCGCGCAGGCCGTTGGGCACCGCGGCCATCGAGTCCTCCGACAGCGACGCGACGATCGGGATGATCATCACGCCGACCAGGAGGCCCGCGGCGAGCGCGTTCTTGCCGTCCAGGTCGAGGAAGGGGAAGACGTCCCTCAGCAGCGGGGTGACGAAGGTGAGGGCGAAGAAGCCGAAGACCACCGTGGGGACGCCCGCGAGGACCTCCAGGACCGGCTTGAAGATCTTGCGGGTCCTGCGGGAGGCGTACTCCGACAGGTAGATCGCGGCGGCCAGGCCGAGCGGTACGGCGACCACGACGGCGATGAGCGTGATCTCCAGCGTCGCGACGAGGAGCGGCCACACGCCGAACGACGGCGGGTTGAACAGCGGGCCCCAGTTGGTGGAGCCGAAGAACTCCCCGAGGCTCACCGTGCCGAAGAACTCGACGGTCGGTTCCAGGAGCGCGATGACGATGCCGACCGTGGTCACCACCGAAACCATCGCCGCGGTCAGGAGAACGGCCTTGACGATGAACTCGCCGTAACGCGGGCGCGACCGCGCCAGGGACCCCGGGGCCCCTGGAACGGTCGTGCGGTGCTGAGCCGACATCAGCCGGCGCTCTTCAGCGTGGTGATGTCAGCCTTGAGCTTGGCCTCCTGCTCGGGGTTGAGCGGGATGAACTTCGCGTCCTTGGCGATCGCGTTGATGTTGGCCGCGTAGTAGTCGAGGAAGGCCGCGACCTCGGGCCGCTTCACCGCGGAGGTGGAGGGGTAGACGAACAGCGGGCGGGCGAGCGGGGTGTACTTGCCGGCCTGGGCGGCCTCGACGCTCGGGGCCACGCAGCCGCTGCCGGAGTCGATCTCCAGGGCCTTCAGCTTGTCGGCGTTCTCCTCGAAGTAGGTGAAGCCGAAGTAGCCCAGGCCGCCCTTGGCGCCCTCGACGCCGGTGACGATGTCGTTGTCGTTCTCGCTCGGGCTGTAGTCCTTGCGGCTGGCGCCCTCCTCACCGTTGATCTCGTCGGTGAAGTAGTCGAAGGTGCCGGAGTCGGTGCCGGGGCCGTAGAGCTTGAGCTCCTCGGCCGGGAACTTGGCGTCGACGTCCTTCCAGGTCTTGACCTTGCCCTCGGCCGCCGGCTCCCACATCTTCTTGAGCTGGTCGGTGGTGAGGCAGGTGGCCCAGTCGTTCTCCTTGGGAACCACGACGGTCAGCGCGTCGACGGCCACCGTGAGCTCGGTGAACTTGATGCCCTTGGCGTCGCAGGCCGCCTTCTCCTCGTCCTTGATGGCGCGGGAGGCGTTCGAGATGTCGGTCTCGCCGGCGCAGAACTTCTCGAAGCCGCCACCGGTGCCCGAGGTGCCGACCGGCACCTTCACCTGCGGCTGCTCCTCGCCGAAGAGCTCGGAGGCGGCCTGGGTGAGGGGGGCCACGGTGCTGGAACCGTCGATCTTGATCTCGCCGCTCAGGGCCGCGCCGGCGCCCGCCTCGGCGGAGGACGGGCTGGCGGCGGTGGTGCTGCCGTCAGCGTTGGGCTTGGCGTCGCCGCCACAAGCGGCCGCGAGCGATACGACGAGCGCGGCCGTCGCCACCGCGCTGAGGCGGCGCTGTCCACTGGTCACGGTATGTTCCTTCTCCGTAGTGAGATCTGTTCTCGATGCCTCGATAAAAGTGGGGCAAAGTGAACGGAAATGAAACGAGCCATGACCGGGGCCGGAAGAGGTAGGCCCACGGATGTGAATACCTGGACGTCGACGGGATTTCACGCCCGGTTTCCGGTCCGGCAGGCCCGCTGGGCAGGGCCTTGGAGATCCGCTGGTCCGGGCGTGGCCCGGTGCGGGAGCCTCACGCCGGAACGTTCCCGTGTCCGGCCGCCGTCCGCGTTGGCGTGCCGATGTGTTCATCTTCCCGACATCTGGCGGAGTGTAACGAGGAGGGGGCCGCGTCGGATCTCCGGCGCGGCCCCGGACGGGACGGCACGTGGAGGTCGCCCGGACGGGGGAGGGGGCGGGCCCTTCGAAGGCCGCCGGGCAAGGTGGGTGACCGCTTGGCGGGGTGGGGCGGGTGACGGGCTTTCGCGTGGAGTGAGGGCGTGGAGTGAGGGCGCTGTGTGGGTGACCGCCGTGTGGGTGACCGCCGTGTGGGGTGTGGCGGTCCGTGCGGGGTGAGCCGCCGTTGGGGGTGCGCAAATCCGCGCGGAGGCAGGCGAGGAAGGGGAGCGGTCCGCGGGGGCAGGTGGGGAGAGTGAGCGGGCCGCTGGGGTGTCAGGCGGGGAGGGTGAGCGGGCCGCTGCCGAGGCGTTCGAGGACCTTGCCGTGCAGGGGGCCGTTGCTGCACAGCAGGCTGCCGCCGTCGACGTCGGGGACACCCGACAGGTCGGTCCAGATGCCGCCCGCCTCCTCGACGATCACGGTCAGCGCCGCGATGTCCCAGGGGGAGAGCTCGGGCTCCGCCGACACGTCGACCGCGCCCTCGGCGACCAGCATGTGCGACCAGAAGTCGCCGTAGGCGCGGCTGCGCCAGACGGAGCGGTTCAGGTCGAGGAACGCGTCGAGCTTCCCGGCCTCCTCCCAGCCGCCGATGCTGGAGTAGGAGAACGAGGCGTCGTCGAGGTTGGTGACGGAGGAGACCTGGCACCGCGTGGCCTTGGTGAGGCTCTTGCCGGTCCAGGCGCCGCTGTCGCGGGCGGCCCACCAGCGGCGGCCGAGGGCGGGCGCGGAGACCAGGCCCACGACGACGCGGCCCTGGTCCATCAGGGCGATGAGCGTGGCCCAGACGGGCACTCCGCGCACGTAGTTCTTGGTGCCGTCGATCGGGTCGATGATCCACGAGCGGTCGCCGTGGCCGCTCGCGCCGAACTCCTCGCCGATGACGGCGTCACGTGGCCTGGCCCGGCCGAGCGCGCCGCGGATCGCCTTCTCGGCGGCCTGGTCGGCGTCGCTCACCGGTGTGAGGTCGGGCTTGGTCTCCACCCGCAGGTCCATGGACTTGAACCTGCGCATGGTCAGATCGTCGGCGGCGTCGGCCATGACGTGCGCGAGGCGAAGATCGTCGTTGTAACCCGTCACGGGGGCCAACGGTATCGCGTCGGCGGCCGAACGGCGGAGATCGGGGAGTAAGCGGAGCAATCGTGTCGCGTCCCACCAGGCTCGGATACCGCGTGAAACATCCGTTGGCAGCGGTGTTACTCGCGAGTAGCATTCCGGTATGACCTTTGACGTGGGTGACTTCATGCTGCAGAGCGTCCCGTTCGCGAGGACGCTGGGCATCTCGTTCGACAAGGTGGAGCCGGGCTTCGCCGTCGCCCGGATGGCCGACCGGGCCGAGCTGCACAACCACGTGGGAGGCCCGCACGCCGGAGTCCTGTTCAGCGTCGCGGAGACGGCCTCCGGTGCGGCGATGCTCTCCACCTTCGGCGACCAGCTGTCACGGGCCACCCCGCTGGCCAAGAGCGCGGCGATCCGCTACCTCAAGCTCGCGAGGGGGGAGGTCGTCGCGGAGGCCCGTCTCCGGGCGTCCCGCGAGGAGGTCGTGGCCACGCTGGACGCGGGAGAGCGCCCCGAGTTCGACGTCACCGTCGAGATCAGGACCGCCGACGGCACCCTCGTGTCCGAGATGACCGTCGCCTGGGCCTTCCGGTTGATCGGCTGACGTCATGCCGAGCCTCTGACGTCATGCCGAGCTTCTGACGTCATGCCGAACCGTCGACGTTATGCCGAGCCTGTGACTTCGTGTCGACCCGTCGACGTTGTGTCGAGCTTCTGACGTCGTGTCGAGCCTCTGACGTCATGCCGGGCCTCTGAAGTCGTGCCGAACCGTCGACGTCGTGCCGACCCGGCACGTCCTCAGGACTGGTCGTCGTCGGAGGCGCCCTCGCGGCTGGCGAGCAGCCGGCGCAGGGAGGCCAGCCGGGCCGGGTCGGCGTGTCCGGCCGCCACCCAGGCGTCCAGGGCGCACTCCTCGGAGAGGTGGTTGCAGCCCTTCGGGCACTGGACGGTGCCCTCGATCAGGTCGGGGAAGCCCGCCAGGACCGTCTCCACCTCCACGTGGGCCAGCCCGAAGCTGCGCACCCCGGGGGTGTCGATGATCCAGCCGCCCTCCGGCAGCTCCAAGGCGACGGCCGACGTGGAGGTGTGACGACCCCGGCCGGTCACCGCGTTCACGTGCGAGACGGCCCGGTTGGCGTCCGGCACCAGGGCGTTGACCAGCGTCGACTTGCCCACTCCGGAATGGCCGACGAGCACGCTGATCCGGCCCTTCAGCCGCTCGCGCACCTCCTCCAGGCCACCCCCCTTCTGGACCACCACGTACGGCACCCCGAGGGGGTCGTACAGCGAGACCAGCTCGTCGGGCGAGGCGAGGTCGGACTTGGTGAGGCAGAGCAGCGGGTCGATGTCGGCGTCGAAGGCCGCGACGAGCATCCGGTCGATCATGCGGGGCCGGGGCGGCGGGTCGGCGAGGGCCGTCACGATGACGAGCTGGTCGGCGTTGGCGACCACGGGACGCTCGATGCCGTCGGTGTTGTCGGTGTCGTCCGCGGAACGGCGGAGCATGGAGGTGCGGGGCTCCACCCGCACGACGCGGGCCAGCGTGTCGGCCATGCCGGAGACGTCGCCCACCAGTGCGACCCGGTCGCCGACCACGATGCCCTTGCGGCCCAGCTCGCGCGCCTTCATGGCGACCACGACCCTGCCGCTCATCGCGGCGCCCTCCGCGTGGTCCTTCTTGCGGCGGCGGCCCTTCTCGCCCGCCGACTCGACCAGGCAGGTGTAGCGCCCGCGGTCGACGGCGACCACGAACCCCGGGATCGCGTCCTCGTGGGCAGGACGGATCCGGGTCCGGGGCCGGGATCCCTTCCCCGGCCTGACCCTGACGTCGTCCTCGTCGTACTCGCGCTTTCTCAGTTTCTCCGCCTTGTCCGGCCCGGTGTCCCCGGGAAGGGGCGCGGGATCCGCCGGTCGTCCCTCACCGCGCGCCGCGCAGCATGTCCGCCCACATGGAGGCGAACTCGGGAAGGGTCTTACCCGTGGTGGCGATGTCCTCCACCTCGACGCCGGGCACGGCCAGCCCGATCACCGCTCCGGCGGTGGCCATCCGGTGGTCGGCGTAGGAGTGGAACACCCCGCCGGTGAGCGGGCGGGGCCTGATCTCCAGGCCGTCCTCGGTCTCGTTCGCGTCGCCGCCGAGGCCGTTGATCTCGGCGACCAGGGCGGCGAGCCGGTCGGTCTCGTGCCCGCGGATGTGGGCGACGCCGCCGATCCTGCTGGGGGAGCTCGCGAGGGCGGCCAGCGCGGCGATCGTCGGGGTCAGCTCGGCGACGTCGCGCAGGTCCGCCTCGATGCCGGTGATCCGCCCGGTGCCGGTGACCGCCAGCCCCTCGGGGGTGTGCTCCACCGAGGCGCCCATTCCGGCGAGCAGCGTACGGAGCTGGTCGCCCGGCTGGGTCGTCCGCGCGGGCCAGTCGGGGATGGTGACCGTGCCGCCGGTCACCATGGCGGCGCACAGGAAGGGCGCCGCGTTGGACAGGTCGGGCTCCACCGTGAAGTCCCTCGCCCCGATGGGGCCGGGCTCGACCCGCCAGACGTCGGGTTCGGAGTCGTCCACCACGACGCCGAACTCGCGGAGCATCTGGACCGTCATCCGGATGTGCGGCTGCGAGGGGATCGGCGGGCCCTCGTGACGCACCGTCACGCCCTTCTCGAAGCGCGCCGCGGCCAGCAGCAGGCCGGAGAGGAACTGCGACGAGCCGGACGCGTCGAGCCTGACCTCGCCGCCGGTCAGCGGTCCCCGCACGGTGAACGGCAGCGCGTCGCCCGTCACCTCGGCGCCGAGGGCGCGCAGCGCGCGCAGGATCGGGCCCATCGGGCGCTTGCGGGCGTGCGGGTCGCCGTCGAAGAAGACCTCGCCCCTGGCCAGCGCCGCCATCGGCGGCACGAAGCGCATGACCGTGCCCGCGAGCCCCACGTCGATGCGGGCCCCGCCGGTGACGGGGCCGGGCGTGATCGCCCAGTCGACGCCGGAGGCGCTCTCGTTGGAGGGGACCATCGTCGCGCCCAGCGCCCGCAGGGCGTCCGCCATCAGGTCGGCGTCGCGGCTGCGCAGCGCCAGGCGTACCGTGCCGGGTCCGTCGGCCAGTGCGGCGAGCAGCAGCGCGCGGTTGGTCACGGACTTCGACCCGGGGAGGGGGACGGTCGCGCGGACGGGTTCGGTCGCGGTCGGCGCGGGCCACAGCGGAGCGGACATGGTCAAAAGCCTACCGGTGCCCGCGCCGCGCCGCCTGTCCGTGCTGTCCGTGCCCATCAGTGCCCCGGTACGGACGGGCACGGACGGGTTCGCGTGATCCATGAGGTGAGGATCCGGGTGAGCCGGGTAAAAGCGTCGTCACCGCGACGCCCGGCGGCACCGCCGGTGGTGCGCGGCGAGATCGGGAAACGGGGGGCGGAGACTCCCTGACGGGTCGTGGCGTGGGAAAGTGGAGATATGTGCGGAAGATATGCGTCTGCGCGAGGCAAGCAGGAGTTACTGGAGGAGTTCCAGGTCGAGCTCGACGGAGCGGCCGACGACGAACTCAAGCCCGACTACAACGTCGCGCCCACGAAACCGGTGTACGCGGTGATGAGCCGGGTGCCGAAGTCCGAGCCGGACGGCGGGCCGGTCAGGCAGCTCCGCGTGGTTCGCTGGGGGCTGGTCCCGGCCTGGGCGAAGGACCCGTCCATCGGCTCGAAGATGATCAACGCGCGGGTGGAGACGGTGGCGGAGAAGCCCGCCTACCGCAAGGCGTTCGCCGAGCGCAGGTGCCTGATCCCGGCCGACGGCTACTACGAGTGGGCCGTGCTGGACGAGAAGGACGCCAAGGGCAAGCCGAAGAAGCAGCCCTACTTCGTCCGCCCCGCCGACGGCGGCGTGATGGCGATGGCGGGGCTGTACGAGTTCTGGCGGGACCGGGGCCGGGACGACGACGACCCGCTCTCCTGGCTGGTGACCTGCACGATCATCACGACCGACGCGGTGGACGAGGCGGGCAAGGTCCACGACCGGATGCCGATGCTGATCGAGCGCGACCGCTGGGGCGAGTGGCTCGACCCCGGGACGCCCGACGCGAAGGGGTTCCTGATCCCGGCGGGCTCCACCGGGCTGGAGATCCACCCGGTCTCCACCGCCGTCAACTCGGTGCGCAACAACAGCCCGGAGCTCGTCGAGCCGATCAAGAAAGAAGAGAAGTAGGAGTAGGGCGAGGGTGACGGCCGGACGCTCTTGTGAAGCACCGGCTTCTCGGAGCACCGGCTTTCGAGGCACCGGCTTTTCGGGGGACCGGCTTCTGAGAGACCGGTTTTCGAGGCACCGGCTTTTGAAGGAGCGGGGATCCGGTCCCAAAGCGACGGTTGATCCGGTGTAAAACTTCCACCGAGTGGGCATCCGGTGAGGAAAGCGGTGCCTCGTGGCGGAGTGGCGTGTCGGCGCGGTGACGAGGTCGCGAGGTCGCCGTCACAGAGCCCCCCTTTTTTTGCGCCTGACGGGAGCGTCGGGGATCCCCTCACAGGCCGCCCCGGCTTCCCGGAGGTGCGGATTCGTGGATGTCGCGACCGCGCGCGAGCGCCTGAAGAGCATGCTCGCCGAACTCGACCGGTCCATCGGAGTGCTTCGCGGGGACTCCCCCGCCGTACGGGAAAGGGATCGGTCCCCGGCCGACGGGGGCTCCGACCTGACCGACTCCGACCGCAACCGGGCCCTGCTGGAGGTCGCCGTCCGGCACCGCCGCTCGGTGCTGGAGGCGCTCAGGCGGATGGACGAGGGAGGCTACGGCCTCTGCGCCGACTGTGGCGCGCCGGTCCCCGAGAGCAGGCTGGAGGCGCGGCCCGAGGCGGCCCGCTGCGTGCCCTGCCAGTCCAGGCGCGAGCGCAGGCGCTGACCCCGGGCCGCGCCGCGAGCGCCGTCCTGGCCGGAGCCCGAGCCATGAGTGCCCGGCCCGGCCGGAGCCCGAGCCGAGCCGGAGCCCGAGCCGCGAGTGTCGCCCGGCCGGGGCCCGCGCCGCGAGTGCCCAACCCGGCCAAGAAGGCCCGCGTCTCAGGGGCGACGGGCGCTGGCCACCAGGTGGATGCCCACCGTGTCGTCGTCGTCCGGGTGGGTGTCCAGCTCCGTGTTGACCAGCCAGGCGAGCGCCCGGGAGTCGGAGGCGAGCACGTGGTCGACCGTCGAGGGGGACAGCACCGTGCGGGGCCGTATCCACTCGACCTCCAGCCCGGCGTCGGTGAGCAGCTCGCGGAGCTGGGCGCTGCTGAAGCACCGGGTGATGCTGCCGTCGGGCCAGGGCACGAGCATGACCTCGCCGGTCTGGCGCAGGTGGGCCCAGTAGTTCTGCTCCGCGAGGATCGCCATCCCCAGCACCAGGGAGTCGACGCAGACCAGTGCCCGGCCGCCGGGACGCAGGACCCGGGCGACGTCGCCGATCGCGGATTCGGCCATGAGCTCCACCGACATCGCGCGCTCCTCGGCGAGCACGGCGTCCACGCTGCGGTCGGGCAGGAAACGCAGGTCGTCGGCGCGTACCTGGCTCACCCTGGAGATGTCGTGCAGCGGCAGGCCGTTCGTGGGCCTGCGGAAGTCGACCACCTCGATCACCCGGTGTCCCGCCTTCGCCGCCTGGACGGCCCAGCGGCCGTCGCCGCAGGACATGTCGAGGACGGTGGACGGCGTTTCCGGCAGCCATCGGCCCAGTTGCTCGGCCACGACCGCGTGGTAAAAGGTCCAGTACGGCCCGAGCGCACCTGAGCCGTTCAGCTCTTCGGCCGGGATGGGCAGCACAAGCAGCTCCTGGCGTCGGGAGGATCCGGTGGTCTTTCAACTACCTACCGGTACGTACCTTCTTTTTCCCCGTACCGGGTCGTTCGTCACCTTCTATCTTGCGGGAACAGATGGCGGTGCGGGCGTGTTGCAAGCGGACAACGCACGATCCTTTCGGAGGTTGGCAAGCAGATGCTCGCCTTGATCGAACCCGTCACCCGCCCCGGTGATCGGTCCTTCCCTGATGAGCGGGTATTCTCCGCTCAGTACGGTGTCCCGCGTCAGCAGGACTCCGGCGATCTTAAGGGGGTGGGTCCGGTCCCTGCGACAGACGAGGAGACTCTGGAGCAGCGGAGCACACGGTTCGAGCGGGATGTCATGCCCTATCTCGACCAGCTCTACTCCGCCGCGCTTCGGATGACCCGGAACCCCGCGGACGCCGAGGACCTTCTTCAGGAGACCTTCGCGAAGGCCTTCGCGTCCTTCCACCAGTTCCAGCAAGGCACGAACCTCAAGGCCTGGCTTTACCGGATCCTGACGAACACTTTCATCAACAGTTACCGCAAGAAGCAGCGGGAGCCCAAGCAGTCGGGCGCCGAGGAGATCGAGGACTGGCAGCTGGCCAGGGCCGAGTCGCACACCTCGGCCGGGCTGAAGTCGGCGGAGATCGAGGCGCTCGAGCACCTCCCCGACACCGACGTGAAGCGGGCGCTGGCCGCGCTTCCCGAGGAGTTCCGCATCGCGGTCTACCTCGCCGACGTCGAGGGCTTCCCGTACAAGGAGATCGCCGACATCATGGGGACCCCCATCGGGACCGTGATGTCGCGGCTGCACCGTGGCCGTCGCCAGCTGCGGACCCAACTCGAGGACTACGCCCGCGAGCGTGGCCTGGTTCCCGCGGAAGGTGCGAAGTGAGCGAGCGAGACAGGAACGACGAGCCCGCCGGCACGGGCTCCTGGGGCTGGGTGATCGCATGAGCTGCGGCAACCACCACGACACCGACTGCCGCGAGGTCCTGGACAAGGTCTACACCTACCTGGACGGCGAGCTCGACGAGAGCAACTGCGCCGACATCCGCGAGCACCTGGACGAGTGTCACCCCTGCCTGGAGGAGTACGGCCTGGAGCAGGTCGTCAAGCAGCTCGTCGCCAAGCACTGCGGCTGTGACCAGGTCTCGGCCGACCTGCGGGCCAAGGTCCTCGGCCGTATCGACCAGGTGCGCTCCGAACTGGCCCGCTGACCTCCTAGGATCTCTCGTACGGCCTTGGCCATACGACGATGGGGGTTCACCATGCGCATACTCGTGACCGGCGGGGCGGGATTCATCGGATCCACCCTCGTCGACCGGCTGCTGGCCGACGGGCACGAGGTCGCGGTCGTGGACGACCTGTCGGGCGGCGACCGGGACAACCTGGTCCGCGCCGCGGAGAGCCCGCTGTTCGCCCTGCACGTGATGGACGTCCGCGACCCGGCCCTGATCGGCCTCGCCGCCGAGTGGAGACCCGAGGTCGTCTGCCACCTCGCCGCGCAGATCAGCGTGCGCAAGAGCGTGGCCGACCCGGTCCACGACGCCCGGCTCAACGTCGAGGGCACCGCGTCGGTCCTGCAGGCCGCCCACCACGGAGGCACCCGCAAGGTCGTCTTCGCCTCCTCGGTCGCGGTGTACGGCAGGCCGGCGGTGATCCCGGTCCCCGGCGGCGCGGCGACCGACCCGCGTTCCCCGTACGCCGCCTCCAAGCTGAGCGCGGAGACCTACCTGGCCACGTTCAAGGCGCTGCACGGCATCGACTACACCACGCTGGTGCTCTCCAACGTCTACGGCCCGCGCCAGTCGCCCGACGGCGAGGCGGGGGTGGTCGCCATCTTCACCGACGCGCTGCTCAACGGCACCCCCACGGTGGTGTACGGCGCCGGCGACCAGACCCGCGACTACATCTTCGTCGACGACGTGGTCGACGGTTTCGCCCGTGCCTGCGGCACCGAGGGCGGCGGCGGCCGGTTCAACCTGGGCACCGGCGTCCAGACCACCGACCGGAGGCTGCACTCCCTGGTCGCGGAGGCGGCGGGCGTGCCCGACGAGCCGGGCCAGGCCCCGACCCGGCTGGGCGACCTCCCCGCGATGGCCGTCGACCCGGTCCCCGCGCTGGAGGGGATCGGCTGGCGGCCCCAGACGGAGCTGGCCGTCGGGCTGAAGAGCACCGTCGACTGGGCGAGGACCAGGCTAGCGAGCCTGTGACGCCGGGCGGCTCCGGAGTGTCCGGTGGCTCCGGGGCGTCGGGTGACTTCGGGATGTCGAGTGGTCCCGGGAGGTCGAGTGTCCCCGGGGCGTCAGGCGGCTCCGGGAGGCCGAGTGGCTCCGGGGGGTCCGGTGACTCCGAGGCGTCGGGCGCCGATGGCGGCCGGTGATTGCTTGGTTACGCTTTGCTTGCGATTGGTCGTCTCGCCCTCCCGGGCAGGTTCGCTTCGATAGCCTGGGTGCGAAATCGACGTGGAGGCAGCGCATGTTAAAGGAAACGGTCACCCCGGTCTTTCCTGGGATCTCCTGGACCTGAGCACGCGCCCTTTTGAGTAACACTAGGGTGGCCGCTTTGCGTGGACTGCCGTGGTTTGCCAAGGTCTATCTGATCCTGGTCATCGGAGCCGCGTTCGCGCTGCTCGGATACAACGTGGCCGAGGACGGCCGGCTGGATCCGCTCGACTGGTCCAACCTCATGGTGCTGGCCCTGCTGTTCCTGGTGTGCGAGTCGGTGCCCACCCTGCTGCACGTCCGGCAGGCGGCGGTGTCGGTCAGCTTCTCCGCCGTGCTCGCCGCGGTGGTGCTGCTCGGCCCCGAGGGGGCGGCGCTGGTCGGCATGACGGCGATGTTCAGCGTGCGGCCGGGCCTGCCGCTGGTGAAGCGGCTGTTCAACAGCGCCCAGTTCGCCATCTGCGGCTACGTCGCGGGCCGGGTCTACGTGGTGCTCGGCGGCAGGTCCGGGGTGCCGACCATCGACGGGTTCGACGGCATCATCGTGCCGTTCGCGGGGGCGGCGGCCGTCTTCGTGCCCCTCAACTTCGTCCTGATCGCGATCGTGTTGAAGCTCACCGGCCAGGCCGACCAGGTGCCGCTGCGGGGCGTCGCGCAGTTCATGGTCTCCTACTTCGGCTACGCCACCTTCGGGCTGCTGATCGCCGGGCTGTGGGCCACGGTCAGCTCGATCTCCGCGGTGCTCGTGCTGCTCCCGCTCTTCGTGGCCCGCTGGGCCTTCGGCCAGTACCTCGCGCAGCAGCGCTCCTACGACGCGACGATCGCCGCGCTCTGCCAGGCCGTGGAGACCAAGGACTACTACACGCGCGGCCACTGCACCCGCGTCTCCCTGGCCGCGGGCATGATCGCCGAGGAGATCGGCATGGGGTCCGAGCGGCTGCGCGCGATCCGCTACGCCGGGATGCTCCACGACGTCGGCAAGCTGGGCGTGCCGACCAAGGTGCTGCAGAAGGACGGCCCGCTCAGCGAGGAGGAGTACGCGGCGATCCAGCTCCACCCGATGCGCGGGCTGGAGATCGTGCGCGGCATCGACTTCCTCGACGAGGCGTTCGCCGGGATCATGCACCACCACGAGCGGCAGGACGGCAAGGGTTACCCCATGGGGCTGGCAGGCGACGAGATCCCGGAGTTCGCCAGGATCATCGCGGTGGCCGACGCCTTCGACTCGATGACCTCCGACCGCTCCTACCGCAACGCCCGCTCGCGCGAGGTGGCGATGACCGAGCTGCGCAAGGGCGCCGGCACCCAGTTCGACCCGGTGATGGTGGTCGCGTTCGTCAAGGCCGTCGAGCGTGACGGCTGGGAGCCGCCGCGCACGGTCGTCGCGCCCCCGGTCGACGTGTCGGAGACCACCGCCAAGGACCACGACGACCCGACCGTGCCCATCCAGGTGGTGTCCGAGCGATGAACGGCTCCGGTGCCAACCGGGTTTTCCAGACGCTCGACTCGGGCCAGCTCCTGCTGATCTGCGCGGCGGGGCTCCTCGCGGTGGCCGGGGTGGCCCACACGGCCGCGACCGGCCTGCTCGACCCCCAGGTCGCCGTCGCCTTCGGCGCGCTGATCGCGATCGGGGAGCTGGCCAGGCTCACCATGCCCGGCAACAGGGAGGTGGCGCCGATCGGCGCGGCGGCCGCGCTCGGTTACACGCTCCTGCTGGACGTGGGCGACGAGCCCGCGGGGCATTCGGCGCTGCAGGTCGTCGCGGTGCTGGCGGTCGGCATGGTCGCGGGGGCGCTGCCGCACCTCGCGGTGGGCCGCCCGCCCCAGCTGGACGGGATGGCCCGCAGGCTCTTCACCGGTGCCCTGCTCGCGCTGGCCTACCGGCCGCTGGCCGGGCCGTTGTTCGACATGGCCAGGGAGGGGGAGAGCGGCTGGTGGCCCGCGCTCGGGGTGATGGCCCTGTTCATCCTGCTCACGGTGATGGTCGACGTGCTGCTGGCCGCCGTGCTCCGGGCCGAGCAGGTGCGTGCCGCCCTCAGGGTGGCCATCCACGACGAGCTGTGGATGGCCGCGCCGCTGGGAGCCGCCGTCGCCGCCTCGGGCATCCTGCTCGCGCTCGCCTCGCACAGCATGGGCATGACCGCGCTGCTGGTCTTCGCCGCCCCGCTGCTGGTCACCCAGGTCGCCTTCCGCAAGTACGCCGGGATCAGGGCCACCTACCTGCAGACCGTACGGGCGCTCGCGCGGGTCACCGAGGTCGGCGGATACGTCGAGCCCGGCCACTCCCGCAGGGTGAGCCGCCTGTCGGTGGCGGTCGGCCGGGAGCTCGGCACGGCGGAGCCCGAGCTGCTGGAGCTGGAGTACGCCGCGCTCATGCACGACATCGGCCAATTGTCGTTGCGCGATCCCATTCCCGGCGGCGCCACGGTCCTCACCGACCCCGAGCAGGCGCGGCGCATCGCCGAGCTGGGCGCGGAGGTGATCAAGCAGACCGGGGTGCTCGACCGGGTGGCCGAGATCGTCCGGCGCCAGTGCGACACCTGCGCGGAGCTACCCCCGATGGCCAGCCGCATCATCAAGGCGGCCAACGCCTACGACGACCTCGTGGGTGGTTCCAGCGACCGCGACCGCGCGGGTGCCGCGCTGGAGCGGCTCCGGCTCGGCGTGGGGCGGGAGTACGACCCGACGGTCGTCGAGGCGATGGCCCGGGTGATCGACAGGCTGGCCCCGATTCACCGGCTCTAGGCCTCGCGCACCTCTCTCCGTGCTCTCAGCGGGTCTCCTCGCGGTGGACCGAAGAGCGACCCGCCGTTCCACGCCGAGGTTCCGGAGCGGCCGGAGCTACCGGAGTTCGTCGGCGGCGCCTGCGACACGGAGCAGACGGTCCGTATGCGGACATGATCAGCTCTGTCTGGCACAGTTGAGGAACGTCGAACGATGGGAGTTTCCGGTGGCCGAGATCCGCGCCGAGATGGTGGCGAACGTCTGGAAGATCCTCGTGGCCGAAGGGGACCCCGTCGCGGACGGCGACACCCTGGTCATCCTCGAGTCGATGAAGATGGAGATCCCGGTCCTCGCCGAGGACGACGGCGTGATCGCCGAGCTGAAGGTCGCCGAGGGCGACGTCATCCAGGAGGGCGACCTGATCGCCGTCATCGAGTAGTGCCGCCGCCGCGGACGAGCCGGGCGAGGAAGCGCTCGCGGTCGACGACGACGCGCTCGATCGTCCCGGAGGCGACGACGGCCTTCCGGTCGCGGGCGGTGAAGCCGAAGACCAGGCGGCGCCCGTCGACCTCGGTGAGCTCGACGGCGATCTCGACGTGCGTGCCGACCGGGCTCGCCTCCAGGTGCTCCAGGAAGACCCGGGTGCCCACGGAGGTCTGGCCCGGCTCCAGGGCGCCCGCGATCGCCTGGACGGTGGCCCGCTCGGCGAGGGCGAGCACGCGGGGGGTGGCCAGCACCGGGACGTCACCGCTGCCGATCTTCGTCGCGGTGTCCTCCCTTTCCACCATGATGAGAAGTCGTGCCTGCAGACCGGGAGCGATCGTCATGCGCGTCAGCATAGGGTCTGGTCCCGTGACCCCGTACTGCGACCACTGCGGGCGCCCGGAGGGCGAGGCCGACCACGCCGGGTGCGTGGCGGCCCGTGTGATGGAGCCGCCCCGATACTGTTCCCGCTGCCGCCGCCGGATGGTGGTGCAGGTGACCCCCGGCGGCTGGTCCGCGCGCTGCGCCGAGCACGGCACGACGAGCGGCTGACACCGGCCGGTTTCACCCCGGCTTAGGTGTTCTTTGCGTAGCCTTGTAGGGTTTTACGGAGTTCGCCGCGGATATCGTGGGGTGACGCCGTGGCACCCGGGTTGGCTGTTTCCTGCGTGACTCCCGAGTGGCCTCGGGCGCAAGGGCCTGCAAGGTGCACAAGTACGCCCAAAAGTGCCAGGTTTTGTGCGATGCTACGGCACGCGTCTCGTTTGTGAGCCATACGGCATGCAGGGTTTCGTTACAGCGCCGTGACGGTGCCGCGACGCTGATCCGCTTTGTTGGAGAGCTCTGAGGTAGGAGTGGAGAGGGTTACGGGGGAGTCATGGTGGCCCAAGGCACGACGCTGGCGGGGCGGTATCGCCTAAGCACCCGCATCGGCGCCGGCGGTATGGGCGAGGTGTGGAAGGGCGAGGACATCGTCCTGGCCCGCACCGTCGCCGTAAAGGTGCTGCTCCCGGGCCGTACGGACGACCCGGGCTTCCTGGTTCGCTTCCAGGGCGAGGCCCGGGCGATGGCGACGATCAACCACCCCGGGGTCGTCGACGTGTACGACTACGGGGTTCACGAGGTGCCCGGCGCGGGGGCGACGGCATACCTGGTGATGAAGTTCGTCGACGGCGAGCCGCTCGACCGCCTCCTCGGGCGGCTGCGAAGGATCGCTCCAGGGGCCGCGATGGACCTCATCGCCCAGGCGGCCTCGGCACTGCAGGCGGTCCACGACCAGGGCATCGTCCACCGTGACATCAAGCCGGGCAACCTGCTGGTGCGCTCGGACGGCACGCTCGTGCTCACCGACTTCGGCATCGCCAGGTCCGACACCGCGAGCCGGCTCACGGACGCGGGCATGGTGCTCGGCACCGCCGCCTACTGCGCGCCCGAGCAGGCCGAGGGCGCGCCCGTCACGCCCGCGGTGGACATCTACGCGCTGGGCGTGGTGGCGTACGAGTGCCTGGCCGGGCAGCGCCCGTTCGACGGCGACACGCCCGTCACCATCGCGCTCAAGCACATCCGCGAGGCGCCGCCGCCGCTGCCGCCGGACATCCCGCCCGCGGTTCGCGCGCTTGTGGAGCGCTCCCTCGCCAAGGATCCGGCCCGGCGCTTCCCCAGTGCAGCGGCCATGAGCTCCGCCGCGCGGCAGGCCGCCTTCGGGGAGGGGGGCGACGACACGCTCTCGTCCGCGCAGCGGGCCGCGTCGCCGGAGACCGGCTGGCAGGCGCAGGCTCCCCAGTCGGGCCCGCAGGGACAGACCGGGTGGCAGGGCCAGGGATCGGCCACGCCGCAGACGGGCTGGCAGGGTGCCCAGGGCCCTACCGGCAGCTGGCAGGACGCCCAGGCGCCGACCGGCAACTGGCAGGACGGCACGCAGCATCCCAACGCGCCCACGGGAAACTGGCAGGGATCGCAGGCGCCGACCAGCGGCTGGCAGGGGGGCTCGCAGCACTCCACCGGGCCGACGGCGGGAGCCGGGGCGGGCTTCGAGGCGGGCGCGCAGGGCCGTGGCCGCCGTGCCGCGCAGAAGCCGCGGCGCAAGAGCGGGCTGGTCGCGGTGTCGGCGATCGCGGCCGTGATGTGCGCGGGCCTCGTCGCGGTGGCGATCAACGTGATGGCGGCCTCCGAGAACACCGCCGCTATCGACCCCCTCCTGCATCCGGCGCCCACGGCCAGCGCCGAGGAGACGAAGCCGGAGGGAAAGCCGGTGAGGCCCCGTAAGACACCGACGGCCACTCCGCAGGTGACCCGTGCGCGGCCGGACGACCGGCCCACCCCGACGAGGACCCCGGGCAGGAAGACACCGACCCCCACCCCGACGGCGGCGACGAAGACCCCGACCCCGACTCCGACCCCCACGCCGACCCCGACGCCCAAGCCGAAGAGGAGCGTCCCGGACACCGTCGGCATGAAGCCCGGCGCGGCGGAGGCGGTGCTCAAGCAGGCGGGTTTCAAGGTGACGCTCTCCTACAGCGCCGACGTCAAGCCGGAGAACTGCACCGAGGTGGTCGAGTCCCGTCCGGGCGGCGGCACGATGTGGGACCCGTCCAAGCCGGTGGAGATCATCGCCGCCATCACCGACTGCCCGCCGTCGCCCTCCACGACGCCGACGGCGACCGGCAAGCCCTAGCTCCACCGGGTGTGACAACCGGCTCGCGCCGGGGACCTCCCGGTCCTCGTGCGCGAGCCCGGCGGCACTCCCCTAGACGCCCGTGGTGTGCCGGGGGTAGGCCACCGAGGGGTCGGTGGCGATGTTGACCATGTAGGGGATGCCGGAGTCGAACGCGCGGCGCAGCGCCGGGCCGATCTCCGACGGGTCGGTGACGAGCTCGCCGCCACCGCCGAGGGCGGTCACCACCTGGTCGTAGCGGCACTGCGGCTGCAGCTCGGCGGCCACGTCGTAGCCGTAGAGCATCTGCATGGGATGCTTCTCCAGGCCCCACATGCCGTTGTTGCCGCAGATCATCACGACGGGCAGGCGGTGCCGCACGAGCGTGTCGACGTCCATCAGCGAGAAGCCGGCCGCGCCGTCGCCGAGCAGCAGCACCACCTGCGAGGAGGGACGGGCGATCCTGGCGGCGATGGCGTAACCCAGGCCGGTGCCCAGGCAGCCGTACGGGCCCGGGTCGAGCCAGTTGCCGGGCTGCCGGGGCTCGACGTACTTGCCCGCGTACGAGACGAAGTCGCCGCCGTCGCCGATCACCACGGCGTCGTCGGCGAGGATCCTGCCCAGCTCCCCGTAGATCCGCATCGGGTGGATCGGGTCGGACGCGGACTCCAGCAGGGCGGTGTCGGCGGCGATCGCGGCCGAGGCGGCCTCGGACAGCCGCGCCACCCAGGGCGCGTAGGTCTTGGGGGAGACGCCCGCGTTGGCGCAGGCCGCGCCGAGGCTCCAGAAGAGCAGCGAGAGGTCTCCGGCGGCGACGGCCGCGGGATCCATGTGCGTGGTCAGCTGCGACGGCGCGTCGGCCAGGTGCACGACCTTGGCGAGCGGGGCGCCGTCCTTGCCGCCGAACCAGCCGTAGCCGAGGCGGAAGTCGATCGGGGCGCCCGCCACGATCACCAGGTCGGCCTGCGAGAACGCCATCCCCCTGGCCCGGGTGACCAGCAGCTCGTGACCGGCGGGCAGGATGCCGCGGCCCTGGCCGTTGGGGATGACGGGCAGGCGGTACTCCTCGACGAAGCTCCTGGCGACCTCCTCGGCGCGGTCCATCCACACGTCCGAGCCGAGCACCAGCACCGGGTGCTGGGCCTCGGCGATCAGCTGGGCGATCGCGGCCAGCGCGTCGGGGTCGGGCTCCAGCGGCGAGGGGGTCAGCGTCTCGGGCGCCTCCTCCAGCGCGGGCGCGGCCGAGAAGAGGTGGTCCATGTGGAAGTCGAGGAAGACGGGGCCGCGGTGCGGGGCGAGGGCGGTGCGGAAGGCCATCTCCACGTCCTGCGCGACGGAGTCGGCGCCGGAGCCGGTGAAGGCCAGCTTGGTGATGGGCGCGAACAGCGGCGGGTGGTCGATCTCCTGCAGCGCGCCCGAGCCCCAGCGCGACTGCGGGGCGCGGCCTCCCATGACCACCACGGGGGACCCGTTGAAGTGCGCGGTGGCCACCCCGCTCACGCCGTTGGTGATGCCCGGGCCCGCGGTGAGCACGGCCAGCCCGGGTTTGCGCGTCAGCCGCGCGGTCGCCTCGGCGGCGAAGACGGCACTCTGCTCGTGGCGGACGTCCAGAATGGGCATGCCCTCGTGGACCGCACCGTCGTAGAGCGGGAAGACGTGCCCGCCGGACAGGGTGAACATCGTCTCGATGCCGTATGCCTTGGAGACGGCGACCGCTATGTCACCTGCGTGCTTGGGAGACTCCATATCGCGCAACCTACCAGTCAGTCACTTAGCCGGACAGGGATTGTTCACCCTGCCCAGATCCCTTCGGCTAATGCGGCTGACACATATCGCGTCTATCCGGAAATAGGCCGTCCAACCCCTGGTGGCGAGCCCCCGCGAGCCCCCCGCGAGCCCCCGCGGGCCGTACGGGATCGGGTGCGGGCGGGAGCGGGAACCCGCCGGGGTGACCGCCGGTCCGCGGGGCTCCTCGCGTCCCCGCGAGGAGTGTCGCGCGGGGCTCAGAGGGTGTCGGAGAGCGCCTTGATGGGCATCTTGAGGTCCACCAGCAGGCCGAGGTCGGCCTCGGCCGTACGGCCCAGGGTGGTCAGATAGTTGCCCACGATGATCGCGTTGATGCCGCCGAGCATGCCGTCACGGGTGCCCAGGTCGCCCAGGGTGAGCTCGCGGCCGCCCGCGTAGCGCAGGATCGTGCGGGGCAGCGCGAGCCTGAAGGTGGCGATCGTCCGCAGCGCCTCCGGCCCCTCCAGCAGCGGGAAGGACGCGAAGGGGGTGCCGGGACGCGGGTTGAGGAAGTTCAGCGGGACCTCGTCGGGCGCCAGCTCGCCGAGCTGCCCGGCGAACTCGGCGCGCTGCTCGCGCGTCTCGCCCATGCCCACGATGCCGCCGCAGCACAGCTCCATCCCGGCCTCGCGCACCATCAGGCAGGTGTCCCAGCGCTCCTCCCAGGTGTGGGTGGTGACGACCTGCCCGAAGTGCGACCTCGCGGTCTCCAGGTTGTGGTTGTAGCGGTGCACGCCCATCTCGGCGAGCTCCTCCACCTGCTCCCGGGTGAGCATGCCCAGCGAGCACGCGACGTTGATGTCGATCGCCTCGCGGATCGCCTTCACGCCCTGGCGGACCTGGTCCATCAGCCGCCGGTCGGGGCCCCGTACGGCGGCCACGATGCAGAACTCGGTGGCCCCCGTCGCCGCGGTCTCCCTGGCGGCCTCGACCAGTGAGGGGATGTCCAGCCAGACGGCGCGTACCGGGGAGGAGAACTGTCCCGACTGCGAGCAGAAGTGGCAGTCCTCCGGGCAGCCGCCGGTCTTGAGGGAGACGATCCCCTCGACCTCCACCTCGGGGCCGCACCACTTCATGCGCACCTCGTGGGCGAGGGCGAGCAGCTCGGCGAGGCGGTCGTCGGGCAGCTCCAGGCAGCGCAGCGCCTGCGCCGCGTCGAGACCGCGGCCCTCCTCCAGCACCTGCGTCCGGGCTGTTTCGAGGATGTCGCTCATCTGGTACCTCCGGGGTGGAGAGGATCCGCGGCTTCGGCTACGGGGAAAGCCTAAGGGTGGCGCGGAAGGCGGCGGGGTCGAAGCCGCCGCCCAGTGCCGGGCCCAGCCCCGCGCGGGCCGCGCGGGCGAAGGCGTCGCGCTCCAGCGACCCGGCGCCCTCCGGGAGGGCTCCCGCCAGCGGCCGGGCGGCCAGCATCTCCAGGTCCGCCACGTTGCTCCGCTCGGCGAGGCCGGGTGCGGCCGGCCAGGAGCCGATCACCACCCCGGCGGGCTCCAGCCCCCGGTGGGCCATCGCCTCCAGGGTCAGCGCGGTGTGGTTGAGCGTGCCCAGCCCGGCCCTGGTCACCAGGAGAACCTGGGCAGAGAGCGCGCGGGCGAGGTCGGCCAGCGTCGCCCCCTCCTCGTCGAAGCGGACGAGCAGCCCGCCCGCCCCCTCGACGATCACCAGCCGGTGCGAGCCGGCCAGTTCCTCGATCCGGGCCGCCGCCCGCGCGACGGAGACCGGCGGCAGGCCGGACAGGCGCGCCGCCGCGGCCGGGGAGAGCGCGGCGGGGTATCTGGCCAGCTCGAAGGTCGTCCGTACCCCGGACAGCCGGATGACGTCGTCGACGTCGCCCGGATCGGCGCCGGACACCCCGGTCTGCGCGGGTTTCACCACCGCCACCGAGGAACCCCGCTCCCCGGCGAGCGCGGCCACCGCCGCGGTGACGACCGTCTTTCCCACCCCGGTGTCGGTCCCGGTGACCACGAGAATGCTCACCCGTCTCACCTTAGGCGGACGCTGCCTCGGGACGGCCCGGGTGCGGGGTCAGGGGCGGCGCAGGCGGGTGACGAACTTGTAGCGGTCTCCCCGGTACAGGGACTGGGCCCACTCGACCGGGTTGCCGTCCGCGTCGAAGGCGTGCCGGGTGAGCAGCAGCATCGGCAGGCCGACGTCGACCCCGAGCACCTGCGCGTCGTACGGGGTGGCCAGCACGGTCTCGATGATCTCCTCGGCGTCGGTCAGCCGCACGTTGTACGCGTTGTACAGCGTCTCGTACAGCGAGGAGTGCACCTCCAGCTCCCGCCTGAGGCGGGGGAAGCGCCGGGCCGACAGGTGGGTGGTGTCGATCGACATCGGCTCGCCGTTGGCCAGGCGCAGCCGGTGGATGCGCAGCACGCGGCCACCGGCGTTGATGGCCAGGCGGCGGGCGAGCGGCTCGTCGGCGGTGACGTAACTGGTGTCGAGGATCTTGGTGTCGGGTTCGAGGCCGGCGGTCCTCAGGTTCCCGGTGTAGGAGGTCAGCTGGAGGACCTGGGCGACCTTGGGCTGCGCGACGAACGTCCCCTTGCCCTGGATTCGTACCAGGCGGCCCTCGACCACGAGCTCGGACAGGGCCTGGCGCACGGTCGTGCGCGACGTCTCGAAGCGGACCGCGAGGGCCCGTTCGGGGGGCAGCGCGCTGCCCGCGGGCAGGCTCTTGGTGAGGGTGAGCAGGCTGCGTTTTACGTCGTAGTACTTCGGGATCCTCGGGGAGTCGTCGCTCACATGGTCACCTTCATCTCGGCCACGGCGGTGAGCGCACCCCGGATCACCGCTAGATCATCGGAACTCAGATTGGCCCGTGCCGTCAACCGCAGGCAAGAGCGGCCGGCCGGCACCGAGGGCGGCCGGAAGCATCCGGCGCGCACCCCGTGTTCCGCGCAGACGAGGGCGGCCCGGAGCGCGGCCTCGGGCGGGCCGAGCACGATCGGGACGACCGCACCCGCCGGATCGCCGGTCTCCAGGCCGAGGTCGCGGGCCATCGCGGCCAGCTCCCTCGCCCTGGCCCGCGCGCGTCCGGGCAGTTCGGGCAGTTGGTGAAGGATATCGACGGCCGCGAGTGCCGCCGCCACGCTGCCCGGCGCCAGTCCGGTGTCGAAGATGAACGAGCGTCCGGTGTCGACGAGGGCCTGGATCACCTCGGGCGCGCCCAGCACCGCGCCGCCCTGCGATCCCAGGGATTTGGACAGTGTGATCGTTCTCACAACGCCCGGTTCGGCGGCGAGCCCGGCGGCGTGTACGGCGCCCTGCCCGCGGGCGCCGATCACCCCGATCGAGTGGGCCTCGTCGACGACCAGCAGCGCGCCTCGCCGCGCGGTCACCGCGTGCAGCTCCGCGAGCGGGGCCAGGTCGCCGTCCACGGAGAAGACCGCGTCGGTGACCACGATCGCGTGCTCCTCCTCCCGGACGGCCAGCGCCCTCTCCACGGCCGCCACGTCCCGGTGCGGGGTGACCACGACCCGCGAGCGCGACAGCCGGCAGGCGTCCACGATCGACGCGTGGTTGCCCGCGTCCGAGACCACCAGGGCGCCCCTGCCCAGGGCGGCGACGGCGGCCAGGTTGGCCAGGTAGCCGGAGGAGAACACCAGGGCGCCCTCGGCTCCGGAGAAGGCGCGCAGGCGCGTCTCCAGGCGCGTGTGGAGGGCCGTGGAACCCGTGACCAGGCGGGAACCCGTGGAGCCGGTGCCCCACTCGCGCGTGGCCGCCACGGCCGCCTCGACCAGCCGCTCGTCCCTGGCCAGGCCGAGGTAGTCGTTGGAGGCCAGGTCGATCAGGCCGTCGTCGTCGGGCGTGCGGGCGCGCAGGACCCGCCGCAGCCCTGCCGCCTCCCTCGTGGCCGCCGCCGCGCGGAACCGGGCCAGCGGATCGGGGGTCTCCTCCATAGGCGGCATCTTTCCAGCCGGACTCACCCGATTCGCGTTCGGGCCTGCAAAGAACGCATGATGCACGGGTGCCGACTCTAAGCGACCTGGCGGTTCGTCACACCGCGCTCGACGATGCCGACCTGGAGTGGATGCACTCGCTGGTCTCCGACTGGCAGCTCCTCGCCGACCTCTCCTTCGCGGACCTGATCCTGTGGATCCCGCTGAAGGAGGGCTCGGGCTGGATCGCGATCGCGCAGATGAGACCCACCACGGGGCCGACGGTCTATCACGACGACATCGTGGGGATGACGGCGGCCAAGGGGGAGCGCCCGCTCCTGGAGACCGCCTGGAACGAGCGGCGCATCTGCCGCGAGGGCGACCCCGACTGGTCGAGCGGGGTGCCGGTCCGCGAGGAGACCATCCCGGTACGGCGGGCCGACCACTTCCTCGGCGTCATCCAGCGCTCGACGAACCTGTCCTCCGCGCGCACCCCCTCCAGGCTGGAGCTGACCTACCTGCAGAGCGCCTCCGACCTGGCCCAGATGGTGGCCGAGGGCCGATTCCCGTTCTCCGGCGCCGAGCCGATCCTGGTCCGCTCGCCGAGGGTGGGCGACGGCCTGCTCCGGCTCGACCGGGCGGGCCGCGTCACGTACGCCTCGCCGAACGCGCTGTCGGCCTACCGGCGGCTGGGCCTCAACGCCGACCTGGTCGGCGCGGAGCTGGGCCGTACGACCGCGACGCTCTGCTACTCCGACGAGCCGATCAACGAGAACCTGATGCTCGTCGCGAGCGGGCGGGAGCCCAGGGAGACGGAGGTGGAGTCGGGCGGCACGGTCGTGCAGCTGCGGGCGATCCCGCTCGTCGTCGGCGGCGGGAGGATCGGTGCGCTGGTGCTCATCAGGGACGTGACCGAGCTGCGGCGCCGCGAGCGGGAGCTGATGACCAAGGACGCCACCATCAAGGAGATCCACCACCGGGTGAAGAACAACCTGCAGACGGTGGCCGCGCTGCTGCGGCTCCAGGCCAGGCGGATGCAGCTGCCGGAGGGCAGGGAGGCGCTGGAGGAGGCGGTGCGCAGGGTCGGGTCGATCGCGATCGTGCACGAGACGCTCTCCCACACGCCCGAGGAGCAGGTCGACTTCGACGACATCGCCGACCGGGTGATCGCGATGACGGGAGAGGTCGCTGCCCCGGAGACGCAGGTGGTGCCGCTGCGCGTCGGGACGTTCGGGGTGCTGCGCTCGGAGGTCGCGACGCCGCTGGCGATGGTCCTCACCGAGCTGCTGCAGAACGCGGTCCAGCACGGGCTCGCGCAGCGTCAGGGCAGGCTGCAGGTGATCGTGTCACGGGGGGCCGAGCGGCTGGACGTGATCGTGTCCGACGACGGCAGCGGGCTGCCCGAGGACTTCGATCTCGACCAGACCACCAGTCTCGGCCTGCAGATCGTCAGGACCCTGGTGGTGGGCGAACTGTCCGGGCGGCTCGCCATCGAGCCGCGCCAGGGCGGCGGGACCGAGGTGAGCCTGAGCATTCCCCTCCCCGCGATCTGAGCGGGGGAGGGGGAACGGCGTCAGGTCACGCCCTCGGGGCGTGCCCGTCGCCCGGCCCGTGAGGAGAGGGAGCCGGGAAGGAGCGTTCTCACCGCGACGTCCGGGTGTGGCGGCCGGGTCAGCTCGGCGAGAAGCGCGGTCGGCAAGCACGTAGCCAGGGCGTTCTCGCCGCGATGTCCGGGCGTGGTGGTCAGCTCGGCGAGAAGCGCGGCCGGCAGGCATACGGCCGGGGCGTTCTCACCGCGACGTCCGGGTGTGGCGGCCGGGTCAGACGCTCGTGCGGGTGCGGGCACGGGCCGTGCGGCGCTTGAGCGCGCGTCGCTCGTCCTCGCTCAGGCCGCCCCAGACGCCGGCGTCCTGCCCGGACTCCAGCGCCCACTTCAGGCACGCTTCACTGATGCTGCACGTGTTGCAGACCTGCTTGGCTTCCTCGATCTGCATCAGGGCGGGGCCGGTGTTGCCGATCGGGAAGAACAGCTCGGGGTCCACGTCACGGCAGGCAGCTCTGTGGCGCCAGTCCATGCGTCCACTCCTTCGTATGAGGAGCCCTTGCGTCGGCTCCAGCGGCTCACTTTGTGAAGAGTTTCACTAACCAGCGCGAACGGTTCCCCGGTCCGTGGTTCGGGTCGGGGGTCTGTCCGCTTGATCGTCGGTGGCCTGGGAGCGAGGTGGCCGCTCAAAGGTCCTACGTTCCGACGTCAATCTTGAGATTGTCAGCCACGCTTAGTACACGCAAGAGGTTTGGGAGAACGTTTTACCCGAAATGGATGTCGGATGCGTCACACAGGCCGCACGTAACCGATTAGACCAAGACCTGTAACGCGTCGGGGATAGAGCGGAACGTTATCCGCTCGACCTCCCCCAGGTAGTCGCCGTCCAGCTGGAAGGCCACCGGGCGCCGGGAGCTCAGGGTGAACTCCTTCTCGTCGTGCAGCTGCACCAGGTGGCGGCCCGTCGGCAGGGTGTCGCGGACCCCGATGATCTGGGGCATCAGCTGGAGCATGGAGGGCAGGCCGAGACGCTGCAGGCCCAGCAGGTCGAGCCCGGTCTCGAAGCTCGCCCACGGGGTCGGGGAGACCGGCCTCGGGCCGATGAACGACCAGGGGGAGGTGTTGGAGACGACGGCCATGAAGATGCCGCCCGTCCGCGGCACGTCCGGACCCTCGACGGTCATCGGCGGGTGGCGCTTGTCGGTCGACAGGTAGTGGTGTAACGCGGTGTTCACATAGCGGGTGGGTGTCGCCTTGCGGCCGGTGCCGCGCATCCCCTCGACGGCCCTGATCACCTCGGCGTCGTACCCCAGACCGCTACAGAACGTGAAATATCTACTGTGGTCCTCCCAGATCGCCTGGCCGAGCCCGACGGTCCGCCTGCGGCCGTCGCGGATCGCCTCCAGGATCGCCCCCATCGCCTCGACCGGGTCGTTCGGCAGGCCCAGGGCCCTCGCGAAGACGTTGGCGCTGCCGCCGGGGATCGCGAGCAGGGCGGGCCGGTCGGCCGAGGTGCCCTCGTCGCCCGCCTTGCCGTCGACCGGGTCGAGCAGCCCGTTCACCGCCTCGTTGATGGTGCCGTCGCCGCCCAGCACGGCCACCGCGTCGTAGCCGGAGGCGTGCGCCTTGCGGGAGAGCTGTGTCGCGTGCCCCCGGTACTCCGTCTCCTCGACGGTCAGGTTCATCGTCGCGCTCAGCGCCCTGATGAGAACGTCCCTGGTTCGCTGATTGGTCGTCGTCGCCTTCGGATTCACCAGGAGCATCGCGCGCATGACCTCAGCGTATCCGCCGGAAACCGGACGGAGGCGGCGAAGAGGCGGGCGACCGTACCCGGCGATAGGGTTGGCCGCGTGTCGAACCGCCCGATGACCCTCACCGTCGCCGCCGCCGTCATGGCGCTGGAAGGCGCGACCGCCCTGCTCCTCGGCGGCTACGCCGGTGTGGAGACGGTGATCGGCCGGCCGTCGGACCTGATGAGCTCGATCGCCGTCGCCGCGTTCGGGATCATCGTCGGCGCCGGCCTGCTCTGGGTCGGCTGGGGACTGATCCGGTCGGAGCGATGGGCCCGGAGTCCGGCCGTGCTGACCCAGATCTTCGCCATCCCGGTCTCGGTCACGTTGATCCAGTCCGACCAGCGGGCGATCGGCTTCTCGCTGATCGCCCTCGCGGTGGTCGGACTGGTCACGCTGCTGTCCCCGCCGACGACGCGCGTCCTCTACGGGGACCAGGAGGACCAGCCGTCCGGCTAGTCGTCGACGGTGAGACCCTCGCGAAGCTGGGCGAGGGTCCTGGCGAGCAACCGGGACACGTGCATCTGCGAGATGCCGAGCTCGGTGGCGATCTGGGACTGCGTCATGTTGCCGAAGAAACGCAGCAGCAGGATCCGCTTCTCACGCGGGGGCAGCCGCTCCAGCAGGGGCTTGAGCGACTCGCGGTATTCGACGCCCTCCAGGGAGTCGTCCACGATCCCGAGGGAGTCGGCCACCGCCGGCGCGTCGTCGTCGCCGGAGTCGGGCGCGTCGAGGGAGACCGTGGAGTAGGCGTTGGCCGACTCCAGCCCCTCGAGCACCTCCTCCTCGCTCATCTTCAGGAACGCGGCCAGCTCGGCCACGGTCGGCGCGCGCCCCTCCCGCTGGGAGAGCTCGCTGATCGCCTTGGTGAGCGAGAGCTTGAGCTCCTGCAGCCGGCGCGGCACGCGGACCGCCCAGCCCTTGTCGCGGAAGTGACGTTTGATCTCGCCCACGATCGTCGGGGTCGCGTAGGTGGAGAACTCCACCCCGCGGCCGAGATCGAAGCGGTCGATCGACTTGATCAGCCCGATGGTCGCGACCTGGGTGAGGTCGTCCAGCCACTCACCCCGGTTGCGGAACCGGCGGGCGAGGTATTCGACGAGGGGGAGGTGGAGCTCGACGAGCTCGTCGCGGATGCGCTGGCGTCGCGGGTCGTCGGAGGTCAACTCCACCAGTTCCGCGAAGAGCAGGCGCGCACGCACCCGGTCGGGCACCGCGTGGTCGCTGGCGGCCATGGCACGAGTCCTTTCCGTCACGCCGGCCTCGCCGCGCCTCGGCGCTTGCGGAGGACGATCGCCATACGGTCGGGGGAGTCGGTTACGGCATCCACATCGTCAGCCAGGGCGGTGAGCACCATCCACGCGAAGTCGTCGCGTTTCGGAGGGGTGCTTCCCACCGTGCTGACCTCGACCCGCACTTTCATCAGCTGCCCGGTGAGCTCGAACTCGGCAGTCAGATCGGTGCCGGGAACGGCCTGGGTCAGTAACATCGCACACGCCTCGTCGACCGCGATCCGAAGATCCTCGATCTCGTCCAGCGTGAAGTCCAGCCGTACGGCAAGCGCGGCTGTCGCCGTACGCAGCACGGACAGATAGGCACTCGTCGCCGGCAGCCGGACGCTCACCACGTCACGGATCCCGCCCATGCCGACCGCGGGCGCCTCGGTGTGTTCGGTCACGTTCCTCCTCGCAGAGTCGCTGACTGCAACCTACAGCCCTGAGACGGTAGTTGGCCCGCTTGGACTCGCGATCGAGGCGATTTGCCACCGTCAAGAACCCCTGAAGATACGCAAAAGGGGCACTGTACCTGTGGCCTCTCCGGCGCGTCGCGATCCGGCCCGTGCCGGGCCGCGCCGACGCGCGGAGATCCGGCCTGTTCAGGCGAGATCGAGGCCTCGCGACCCGGACGGCGGGCCGGCGGCGGCGCGCCCCCGCGGGCCCCGATCCGGATCAAGGGAGTGTCCCTTGGACGTTTCCTTGATCCGGACTACCGGTGCCCTCCTCACGAGATCGTTGTGAGGGTTTTAGGCGGCCTTGGTCTCCCAGAAGATCTTGGAGATGTCGTCGATCTTGCCGAGGAGCTCGTCGGCCTTGCCGACGTCGACCGTGCCCTTGCCGCCGGCCGCGCCCGCGAGCTTGGTGGCCTCCCAGAACAGCTGGTGCAGCTGCGGGTAGGTCTCCAGGTGCGGGGGCTTGAAGTAGTCGGTCCACAGCACCCACAGGTGGTGCTTGACCAGCTCGGCCCGCTCCTCCTTGATGGAGAGCGCGCGGGCGCGGAACACCGGGTCCTCGTTTCCGGCGTACTTCTCCATGATGGCCTTGACGGATTCGGCCTCGATGCGGGCCTGGGCCGGGTCGTACACACCGCAGGGCAGGTCGCAGTGCGCCGAGGCGATGTGCTTGGGGCGCATAAGTCGTGCGAGCATCGGAAATCCTTCCTTGATGCCGGGTTCAGAATGGTCCGGTTAACGACCTTACTCGTCCCCGAATGCCCGTGCGGGAGGGGGTTACGCTCGATGAGAGTCCGTGTCGCGGGTGAGTCGATGCTGCCCGCGCTGCGGCCGGGCGACTGGCTCTGGGTGCGGCGCGGCGCGGCCGTGCGGCCCGGGGACCTGGTCGTCGCCCGGCTGCCGTCCGATCCCGCCGTGCTCATCGTCAAGCGCGCCGCGTGGGAGGCGGACGGCGGCTGGTGGCTGGAGAGCGACAACCAGCGCGCCTCCGGCCGGCGCGACAGCTGGGACTTCGGCGCGCTGCCGCCGTCGTCGATCGTCGGGCGGGTGGTGCTGCGCTACTGGCCGGATTTCCGGCGGGTCCGGTAGACCACGCCATGGCCGAGGGCCTCGGCAGGACCTCGGCCGGGTTTCCAGTGGGCCGGTAGGCCTTGACCGAGGGCCTCGGCAAGGCCCCGGCTGGGTTTCCGGGGCCCCGGCAGGACCCTGGCCGGATTTCCGGTGGGGCCGGTAGGCCCTGACCGAGGGCCTCGGCAGGGCCCCTGCCGGGTTTCCGGCAGGGTTTCCGGGGCCCTGGCAGGACTCTGGCCGGATCTCCGGTGGGTCCGGTAGGCGTTTTGGCCGAGAGCCTGTCGGCCGGAGCTTCGGCGGGGTCCGATAGGCCCTGGCCGATTGCCTGCCGGCAGGGTTTCCGGTGGGGGCCGATGGGCCCCGGCCGAGGATCTACCTGCCGGGTCTCCGGCGGGATCCGTGGGCCCCCTGGCCGGGGACCTACTGGACGACCTTCTGGCGGGCCCGGTAGGCGGCGACGTTGGCCCGGCTGGCGCACCGCTCCGAGCAGTAGCGGCGCGACCGGTTGGAGGAGGTGTCGAGGTAGGCCCTGCGGCAGGGCGGCGCCTGGCAGAGGCCGAGCCGGTCGACGCCGAGGTCGGTGATCATGGTGGCGAGTCCCATCACCGCGCCCACCGCGTACTGGTCGGCCATCCGGCCGCCCTCGGTGAGGTGCAGGTGCCAGCGCTCGCCGTCGTGACCGGAGATCTGGGGCTGGACCGGGTGGTGGATCAGCAGCGAGTTGAGCCGGTCGACCACCGCCTCCTCGTCGCCCGCCTCGGCGGTCTCGAACACGATCATCAGCTCCTCGCGCAGGTCGCGCAGGGCCTCCAGGTCGCTCCTGGTGATGCGGCAGCCGGGCCGGTAGCGGCCGCCCTCTTCCAGGAGCAGACGCAGCCCTTCGAGACCGGTGAGCCGGTCAGGGCTGTTGATCAGTAGTACGGCCAGCTCCGCGTAGGAGGTCAGGTCCATCTGGGGATCCGTCGATGTAAGAGGCGGCATGGATTTTGAGTATTACACGATGCGGTGAGGTTAACACCGGGACGGCGAAAGTGAACGACTTCCCTCCATGGGAGCGGTCTCAACATGTGGCACAATCGAGCAACGGGTGACCCCCGTACCCCTCCAGGCGACCGTGTTCAGCAGGCAGGTCCCGAGCGGCTACCGAAGCCCGGGACACGCTTCCTCCGGTCGCTTCCGAAGGAAACAATCCGTCTGTCTGACTGAACTACAGGGGTCGCTGTGGCTGTCACGCCATCCTCCATTTCCCTCGAAGCTCTCGAAGCCCTCGATCTTGACCCGGCCTTCGCCCTGCACCGCGGGGGCAAGCTGGAGGTCCGCTCCACCGTCCCGGTCCGCGACGCCGACGACCTGGCGCTCGCCTACACGCCGGGAGTGGCCAGGGTCTGCAGCGCGATCGCCGAGGAGCCCGAGCTGGCCAAGGACTACACCTGGATCTCCAACGTGGTCGCCGTCGTCTCCGACGGCACCGCCGTGCTCGGTCTCGGAGACATCGGGCCCGCCGCCGCCATGCCGGTCATGGAGGGCAAGGCCCTGCTGTTCAAGCAGTTCGCCAACGTCGACGCGGTGCCCGTCTGTCTCGACTGCACCGACGTGGACGCGCTGGTCGAGACGGTCGTCCGGCTCGCCCCCTCCTTCGGGGGGATCAACCTCGAGGACATCAGCGCGCCCCGCTGCTTCGAGATCGAGGCGCGCCTCCGCGAGCTCCTCGACATCCCCGTCTTCCACGACGACCAGCACGGCACCGCGATCGTCACGCTGGCCGCGCTGAAGAACGCCGCGCGGCTGACCGGCCGCTCGCTGGGAGACCTGCGCGTCGTGGTCGCCGGCGCCGGTGCCTCCGGGATCGCGGTCAGCCGGATCCTGCTCAACGCGGGCATCGGCGACATCGCGGTGGCCGACTCCAAGGGCCTCATCTACGAGGGCCGCGACGGGCTCAACCCGGTGAAGGAGGCCCTGGCGCGCGACAGCAACAGGGCGGGCCTGCGCGGTTCCACCGAGCAGGCGCTGGCGGGGGCCGACGTGTTCGTCGGGCTCTCGGGCTCGACGGTCTCCGAGCAGGCCATCGCGTCGATGGCCGCAGGCTCGATCGTCTTCGCGCTGTCCAACCCGACGCCCGAGGTGCGGCCGGACATCGCGCGCAAGTACGCGCACGTGGTCGCGACCGGCCGTTCCGACTTCCCCAACCAGATCAACAACGTGCTCGCCTTCCCCGGCGTCTTCCGCGGCGCGCTCGACGTCCGCGCCACCACGATCACCGAGAACATGAAGGTCGCCGCGGCCGAGGCGCTGGCCGCGGTGGTCGGGGACGAGGACCTCTCGGCCGACTGCGTGATCCCCAGCCCGTTCGACGAGCGCGTCGCCCCCGCGGTCGTCGCCGCCGTCTCCGCGCAGGCCCGCGCCGACGGGGTCGCCCGCCTCTAGCCCGCCCCCTCCGGCCGTACGCCGGTACCTCCGCCGTACGGCCGTCTCTGTACGGCTGGTGGTCGTGTTCCCCCGCGCTCGCTCCGCCCACCAGGCATGTGACCACGGACGCCTCTCGCCGACCGGCGAGGGGCGTCCGCGCTTTCCGGAAACCCCGATATTCGTCACGGATCGTGCTATAAAAAGAGCTCTCAGTTACCTATGTGCGTAAGGTGTGCATCAGGCAGCGGTGCGCGCACGACCGGATCGGGCGCGCTGCCGGCACGCCGATGGTTCTCGCGGTGAGGGGAGCTATGGAACGCGAGCCCAACCGACTACTCCAGAGACTCATCGCCGAGGCGGGCTTCACCCACAAGGGGCTGGCCCGCCGGCTCAACGATCTCGGCGCGGCTCGCGGCCTGTCCGGTCTGAGATACGACCACAGTTCCGTGCTGCGCTGGATCGCGGGGCAGCGGCCGAGAGACCCGGTCACCGGGCTGCTCGCCGAGATCTTCGCGCTCCGGCTCGGCAGGGCCGTGAGTCCCGAGGATCTCGGCCTGCCGGCCGTCCTGACGCCTCTCGACCTCGGGCAGGAGTTCAACCACACGTGGCAGGAGGGAATCACGACCGTGACAGCACTGTGGCGCGGGGACGTGGAGAGACGAAGATTCTTGCTCGACTCCACCTTCGCGATCGGGGCCGGGTCCGCCGGAGCGGTGCGCTGGCTGACCCTGCCGCTGGAGGGCCGCCCCGAGGGGCGGGGCCCCCGGCGCGTCGGCATGGACGACATCGCGGCGATCCGGGAGGTCACCCGGTCCTTCGGTGAGCTGGACAACAGGTTCGGTGGTGGGAGGGTCCGTCCCGCTGTCGTGAAATATCTGGACACAGCGGTCGGGCCGCTGCTCGCCGACGGCTCGTACGCCGAGAACACCGGTAAGGCGCTGGCGTCGGCCGCCGCCGAGCTGACCCGGCTGGCCGGGTGGATGGCCTACGACCTGGAGCAGCACGGCCTGGCCCAGCGCTATCTGATCCAGGCGCTGCGCCTGGCGCGCGGGGCGGGCGACCACGGGCTCGGCGGCGAGATCCTCGCCGGGATGAGCCACCAGGCCATATATATAGGACAACCCGCCCACGCGCTCGACCTGGCCAGGGCAGCCCAGCTCTCCGCGCGCCGGGCCGGGGTCTTCGCCCTGCTGGCCGAGACGCACGTGCTGGAAGCCCACGCGCACGCGGCACTGGACGACCGCGCGGCGTGCGCGAGCTCTCTGCACGAGGCCGAGCTCTCCTTCGACCGGCGCCGGGCCGGCCACGAGCCCGACTGGATCTCCTACTTCGACGAGGCCTACCTGTCGGCGAAGTTCGCGCACTGCTTCCGCGACCTGGGCGACGGTCCGGGGACGGTACGGCACGCCAGGCGCTCGCTGGAGATGGACGGGCGCTACGTGCGCGGGCGCATGTTCAACCTGTCGCTGCTCTCGGCCGGGCTGCTCGCCTCGGGGGAGCTGGAGGAGGCCTGCTCCGTCGCGGTGGAGGCGCTGGAACTGGCGAAGGGCCTGGAGTCGGCCAGGACCCGCTCGTACGTCGCCGACCTGCGACGTCGGCTGGATCCCCACGCGGCCGAGCGCCCGGTGATGGAGCTGAACGAACGGGTGGGGGAGCTCAACCCGGCCTGAGCAGCTCTTTGGTGACCTTCCATGGAATGGCCGAAGGGGCCCGGCTGTTGCCGGGCCCCTTCGGGTGAAACTGGTGGAGCGGTGGTGCTGTGAAGCTGGGTGAGTCTGAGGTTTGGACGCTCAGGCTCGGGTGATCGTCAGGGAGCTACTACTACTTGACGATCGAGCCGGACCACACCGCGGCGGCCTTGGTGTAGATGGCCGCGGTCTCACCGTCGAAGTACGGCGAGGTGATGATGTCGAAGCGGCCGTTCTTGTCCTGGTCGCCGAACAGGCTGGTGACACCGTTGACGTAGCCGAGACGCTTGGCGTTGCTGTACTTGGCGAGCCAGGGGCCACCGTCGGCGCCGGGGGTGAAGGAGCTCTTGAGGCCGAAGTGCTCCTCAACCTTCTCCGCGGCCGAGACGTACACCTTGCCGGAGGTCTTGCCGTAGGTCCACTTCGGCGTAACGCCGGTGTAGGCCTTGTTGCCGTCGGGGTGCGGCGCGGCGGGGTAGCCGAACACGAACACCGTCTGCTCGGGCTTCTGGTTCCAGGTGAAGCCCTGGCCGCCGACGTTGTCGCCCAGGCGACCGGCGTCCTTGACGAAGCCCTCGACGATGAAGTAGGTCTCGACCCAGTACTTGGTCGGGATCGTGATGCTGACCCACTTCTTCACGAAGAACTGCTGCTTGGTCCAGCCAATGACGGTCTTCTTGTCATTGGGGTCCACGACCTCGGCGAGCACACCGTCGAACTTGCCGTCGCCCTTGTCCGAGAGGAGCTTCTTGTACTCCTCCTGGCTGATGGCGACCGGCGCGCTGAGACGGGTGAACTGAGCGCCGTTGCCGAACTGGTCGGCAACCTTCGACGCAGCGTCGTACTCGGCCTTGGTGACCTCGGCGCCGATCAGCTTGACGCCCTTGGTCGGGCCCTCGCCCTTGATGTACTTCTCGACGACCTCGAGGGTGGTGGCGTCAGCCGGCTTGGCGACGGTGGCAACCTCGGGGTCGATCGCCTTGGACTGGTACGGGCCGTTGACGCCGTACTTGACGACGCCGGCGTCGTACTCGTCCTTGGTGATCGTCTTCTCGACGATGTACTTCTTGCCCGTGAACTTGGTGTACTCGGACTTGAGCACCTGGGTGGTCTTGCCCGCACCAACGTGGATGCCGTTGTACACGGTCACGAACGCGTAGTCGCGGTCGCGGTCGTTGTACACGCTGTAGTCGTAGTGGGTGTAGGCCGTCTTACCGACGTACACGCCCCACGGAGCCTTGCCCTGGTAGTAGCCGGGGACGAAGACCCAGTTGTCCATGACGCTGGCGTTCTTCTTGTCGTCGGAGACGCAGTGACCGGCCGTGGCGACCAGGTTGCGGTACTTCGACTGGATCGAAGTGGCCGAGCACCACTTCAGGTCGCCCTCAGAGTCAACGAAGAACACCTTGCCGATGGTCTTGGGCAGGTTGATGTTCTTGACCTTCGCGGCGGTCTTCTTCTCTTCGCCGATCGGGGCCACAACGCCCGGCTTGCCGTCGGGGGTGTAGCCGCCGGCCGCGTTCAGCTTCGAGGCCGCGATGGTCTCGTCGGTGTACGCGGTCGCCTTGGCGAGGTTGTTGGTGTGACCGTTGGCCTTGGTCCAGAACTCGGCGACGTCAACCGCGGCCGGAGCGTCCTTGGCCAGGGTGTCGTAGTCCCAGTCCGGAACAGCGTTAGCGGTACCGGCCAGACCAGCGGCCAGCAGACCGGTGGCCAGAACGGCGCCACCGGCGGGGAGGAGGATGCGCTTCAAGGGGAGCTCCTTGGTCTGATGTGGAACGCTTCTTGCGTCCCATGCGTCAGTAAAGGGAATGCCAGAAACATACAGCTCCGATCTTGAACACCGGAAGCCGGTTTGGGGATCAAAGACGGCCTTGATCGCGCCGATGCCATTCTGTGATGTTTGCGCACGCCTGAAGCTGTTGTGAAGGATGATGAGCGAGCCACATGTTTACGCAGATAGGCGTAGGGTTGTTATGAAAGTGACCGATGTGGCGTGAGTGGGCCAACACGCTCGGTTACCGGTCATATGTGATGCAGATCACATCAACTTGATGGCACCGATTCCGTAGTGGACGCGTCTAAAGACCCGTCGATTCGGGATCCAAGGCGTGGGCGAGCCTGAGGGCGTGCGGCACAACCCCTGAAATCGGTATGAGCGACCCTCCCGTTGCGCTCTTTCGTCCCGCGCGGGAGCTTGATCCTTCCGCTGCCGGGTGTCGGCCGTGGGGACGGTGAAACCCGGTGGGAGAGATCTGATCCCATCTGAGAATGCGACCTGGCGGCGTCGAAGCGGGATGGCCACGTCGATGGTTGAGAGAGAACGCCGTAGGGGAACGCGTACGGGATCTCCACGTCCGATCTTCGGATTCGGTCTCCGGCCCCGTTCTCCTGATCTGATCTTCGGGGCTGGTTCCCGCAAGCGGTGTCACCGAGTGCTCCGGCGGGTGACATCGCCGATACGTCGAAGGGCCCGGCAGGGATGCCGGGCCCTTCGACGTATCCGGTGGACCGATCGGGGCTTTTCGCGATCACCGGTGGGTGGATGGCCGAAGGGGCCCGGCTGTTGCCGGGCCCCTTCGGGTGAAACTGGTGGAGCGGTGGTGCTGTGAAGCTGGGTGAGTCTGAGGTTTGGACGCTCAGGCTCGGGTGATCGTCAGGGAGCTACTACTACTTGACGATCGAGCCGGACCACACCGCGGCGGCCTTGGTGTAGATGGCCGCGGTCTCACCGTCGAAGTACGGCGAGGTGATGATGTCGAAGCGGCCGTTCTTGTCCTGGTCGCCGAACAGGCTGGTGACACCGTTGACGTAGCCGAGACGCTTGGCGTTGCTGTACTTGGCGAGCCAGGGGCCACCGTCGGCGCCGGGGGTGAAGGAGCTCTTGAGGCCGATGTGCTCCTCAACCTTCTCCGCGGCCGAGACGTACACCTTGCCGGAGGTCTTGCCGGAGGTCCACTTCGGCGTAACGCCGGTGTAGGCCTTGTTGCCGTCGGGGTGCGGCGCGGCGGGGTAGCCGAACACGAACACCGTCTGCTCGGGCTTCTGGTTCCAGGTGAAGCCCTGGCCGCCGACGTTGTCGCCCAGGCGACCGGCGTCCTTGACGAAGCCCTCGACGATGAAGTAGGTCTCGACCCAGTACTTGGTCGGGATCGTGATGCTGACCCACTTCTTCACGAAGAACTGCTGCTTGGTCCAGCCAATGACGGTCTTCTTGTCATTGGGGTCCACGACCTCGGCGAGCACACCGTCGAACTTGCCGTCGCCCTTGTCCGAGAGGAGCTTCTTGTACTCCTCCTGGCTGATGGCGACCGGCGCGCTGAGACGGGTGAACTGAGCGCCGTTGCCGAACTGGTCGGCAACCTTCGACGCAGCGTCGTACTCGGCCTTGGTGACCTCGGCGCCGATCAGCTTGACGCCCTTGGTCGGGCCCTCGCCCTTGATGTACTTCTCGACGACCTCGAGGGTGGTGGCGTCAGCCGGCTTGGCGACGGTGGCAACCTCGGGGTCGATCGCCTTGGACTGGTACGGGCCGTTGACGCCGTACTTGACGACGCCGGCGTCGTACTCGTCCTTGGTGATCGTCTTCTCGACGATGTACTTCTTGCCCGTGAACTTGGTGTACTCGGACTTGAGCACCTGGGTGGTCTTGCCCGCACCAACGTGGATGCCGTTGTACACGGTCACGAACGCGTAGTCGCGGTCGCGGTCGTTGTACACGCTGTAGTCGTAGTGGGTGTAGGCCGTCTTACCGACGTACACGCCCCACGGAGCCTTGCCCTGGTAGTAGCCGGGGACGAAGACCCAGTTGTCCATGACGCTGGCGTTCTTCTTGTCGTCGTAGACGCAGTGACCGGCCGTGGCGACCAGGTTGCGGTACTTCGACTGGATCGAAGTGGCCGAGCACCACTTCAGGTCGCCCTCAGAGTCAACGAAGAACACCTTGCCGATGGTCTTGGGCAGGTTGATGTTCTTGACCTTCGCGGCGGTCTTCTTCTCTTCGCCGATCGGGGCCACAACGCCCGGCTTGCCGTCGGGGGTGTAGCCGCCGGCCGCGTTCAGCTTCGAGGCCGCGATGGTCTCGTCGGTGTACGCGGTCGCCTTGGCGAGGTTGTTGGTGTGACCGTTGGCCTTGGTCCAGAACTCGGCGACGTCAACCGCGGCCGGAGCGTCCTTGGCCAGGGTGTCGTAGTCCCAGTCCGGAACAGCGTTAGCGGTACCGGCCAGACCAGCGGCCAGCAGACCGGTGGCCAGAACGGCGCCACCGGCGGGGAGGAGGATGCGCTTCAAGGGGAGCTCCTTGGTCTGATGTGGAACGCTTCTTGCGTCCCATGCGTCAGTAAAGGGAATGCCAGAAACATACAGCTCCGATCTTGAACACCGGAAGCCGGTTCAAGGGGGAAGAAGCAGGCTTGGTAGGCCGAGACCGTTTCGTGATGTTTGAAGACTCTTGATGCTGATGTTGTGGCTGGGGTGGCCTCGGGCTGTTTCCGCAGATAGGCGAAAGCTTGTGGTGGAAGTGACCGATGTGGCGTGTTTGGTCAATTACGGTGGGCTACAACCCTTGTGTGATGCAGATCACATCAACTTGATGGCACCGATTCCGCGGTGGGCACGTCTAACGCGCCCGTCCGCGACCGCGAGGGCCTTCTCCATCGCTCCCTGACTCGCTTTCCCGGCCCCGGGAACCCGCCTTCCCGCCTCGGAAGCGGGCGGCAGAACGACCCGCGAAACGGGTGCGGGACCCGGCGCCGCGCGCCGGGTCCCGCCGATGGTTACGAAGCCGGGGGAAACCGAGGAGTCCCCCGCCCTACGAGGTGCTGACTACTTGTAGAGCTCGCCGTTCGGGCCGACGATCCTGCCGGACCACACGTTGGCGGCCTTGCGGTAGATGTCGGCGGTCTCGCCGTCGAAGTACGGCGAGGTGATGAGGTCGTAGCGGTCGTTCTGGTCCTGGTCGCCGAACAGGCTGGTGACGCCGTTGACGTAGCCGAGACGCTTGGCGCTGCTGTACTGCGCGATCCAGGGACCGCCGTCGGCGCCCGGGGTGAAGGCGCCCTTGAGGCCGACGTGCTCCTCGACCTTCTCGGCGGCCGAGACGTACTCCTTGCCCGAGGTCTTGCCATACACGTACTTGGGCGTCACGCCGCTGTAGGGCTTGTCGCCGTCGGGGTGCGGGGCCTGGGGGTAGCCGAAGACGTAGACGGTCTTGCCGGTCTTCTGGTTCCAGGTGAAGCCCTGGCCGCCGACGTTGTCGCCGAGACGGCCGACGTCCTTGGAGAGCACGATGTAGTAGTGCGAGCCACGTGACCACTTGGGCCCGGTGAACCCGTTGTACTCGCCCTTGGTGACCTGCTTGACCCCGTTGAAGGCGACGCCGTTGTAGACCGTGACGAAGGCGTAGTCCTTGTCGTAGTCCTCGTAGTTGGCGAAGTCGTAGTGCGTCCACGCCGACTTGCCGACGTAGATGCCCCACGGGGCCTTGCCCTGGTAGTAGCCGGGGACAAAGACCCACTTGTCGAGGGTGTCGCTGTTGCTGCCCGGGTCGTAGACGCAGTGACCGGCCGTCGCGACCACGTTGCGGTACTTGCCCTGGATCGAGGTGGCCGAGCACCAGCGGTACTCGCCGTTGACGACGAAGAACACCTTGCCGATGGTCTTGGGCAGGTTGACGTTCTTGGCGAGTGACGGGGTGGGCTTCTCCGAGCCGGTCGGGCCGACGGTGCCGGGCCTGCCGTCGGGGGAGAAGCCGCCGCCGACCTTCATCTTCGGCGCGCCGGGGTCGGGGTTGTAGACCGTCGCCTTCTTGAGGGCGGCGAAGTTGGAGGCCGCCCAGAAGTCGACGACCGAGACCGCCGAGGCGTTGTTCCTGGCCATCGGGTCGGTCGCCCAGTCGGGGGCGGCCTGGGCGGTGCCGGCCAGGGTGGTGGCCAGCAGGGCGGTGGCGGCTGCGGCGCCACCGAGGGGGAGAAGAGAGTGCTTCAAAACAGGAGCTCCTTGCGCTGCAACGTTCCCGGGCATCCGGGAACTGCGGGACGACAAGCTACGAACCTATGCAGGGATCGTGGGAGCAAACCCCATATAAGGGTCCCTTAAGGATCTCTTAAGGCAGCGTTATGATCGGGGTGCCTGCTGGGTCGCGGCCCAGTGATAGACGGCGTAGGTCGACGCGATGAAGTACGGGGAGGAGATCCTGTCGTACTTGCGGTCGGTGTTGACGTCCCAGGCGAAGCTGTTGACGCCGTTGAGATAGCCGACGGAGTTCTTGTTGTCGTAGAAGATTAGCCAGGGGCCGCCGCTCGCGCCGTTGGTGAACGGGCAGGCCAGGGCGACCCCCTGCTCGACCAGGCGGGTGGGGGCCTTCACCTTGATGGTGAGCCCGCGGCACGACTTCAGCTGCTGGCCGTTGTAGGGCCTGCTGCCGTCGGGGTGCGGGGCGGCGGGGTAGCCGAAGGCGAGGGCGGACAGGCCGGCGCCGCGGTTGGTCGCGAGGCCCTGCCCGCCGACGTTGTCCTCCAGGCTTCCGACGCTCTCCATCTCGTAGCTGCCCGACGTCTTGCCGGGCTTCCACCTGAAGCCGTCGTGCACGGTGACGAACGCGTAGTCGTAGTCGTAGTCGCCCCTGCCGACGAAGTCCTCGTGCAGGTTGAGCGAGTGGCCGATGTAGATGCCGTACGGGGTGTTGCCCTTGTCGTAGCCGGGGATGAAGATCCAGTATTCGGCCTGGCTGCCCGTCTTGGCGTCGTAGGCGCAGTGCCCGGCCGTGGCGACCAGGTTGCGGTTGGACGACGCCACGGAGGAGGCGGAGCACCAGTAGTCCTTGGCGCCGATCCGGAAGAACACCTTGCCCACGGTCACCGGTGAGTTGCCGGAGATCGCTGCCCGCTTCTTCGGCAGGGTCGGCTTGACGACCGGTGCGGAATTCTTCTTGCCGGTGGCCGCATCGGTCTCCACGGCCATGGCTGTCGCGGCGGACTCTCCTGTGGCGGACGCCGCGGCGGCCGTGGCGGTGCCGGCCGTCGCGCTCCCCGGGGTGGCCGCCGAGGTGGGCGATGCCGAGGCGGGAGAGCCGTCGTTCTTCATCCCGGGCGAGGCGGGCACGTTGTCCATCGCCTGCTTGAGCCTCGCCGGGCTCCAGTACTCCGCGATCCGCCGCATGTCGGCGCTGCTCCTGGTCAGGGTGATCGAGGTGATCCCGTTGGGCACCCCGTCCATAGGAGTGGCCGCGGCGCTCCCGGCGAACGCGGACGTCAGGGTCACACAGGCGGCGACCAGCCCGCCCAGTGTGGCCGTGATCCGCCGAGCGCGGGAGGACATGGGGGTTCCTTTCGGAGGATCGTGACGTTCGGGGAGCTACCTGGGACGCAAGGGATGATTTTTCCAGATCAACTTAGTTTTGGGCAGTTCGTTGGACCGATCCGCTCATACTCTGTTATCTGATCAGTGTGGCCGGAGGTGTATAAGCACCCCGTGAAGGCCGGAAAGGGCCCGGTGCGTACCGGGCCCTTCCACGTTCACGAAGCCCGTGTCTAGGCGGGAAGCTTCCCGGTCCAGAGGTTGGCGGCGTGCTTGTAGATGCCGTATGTGTCACCGTTGAAGTACGGGGTGGTGACGCGGTCGTAGCGCTTGTTGCCGTCGCTGTCGACCGTCAGGCTCACGACACCGTTGAGGTAGCCGGTCCGCTTGCTGTTCTTGTACTGCAGCAGGAAGGGACCGCCACTGGCACCCGGGGTGAAGGCGCACTTGATCGCCTGGTGCTCCTCGGCCTTGTAGGCCGACACGACGGGCGCGGCGGCGGTCGTGCCGTAGCACCACTTCTGGGTGTGGCCGGAGTACGGCTTGTCGCCGTCGAGGTGGGCCGAGGTCGGGTAGCCGAAGGTGAAGACCTTCTTGCCCAGCTTCTGGTTCCAGCTGAAGCCCTGGCCGCCGACGTTGTCGCCCAGGCGGCCGGCGTCGGAGAGGAGCACCACGTAGAACCGGGTGTAGTAGTAGACCTCCTTGACGCTGGTCTTCACCCACTTCTTGATGAAGTACCGCGTCTTGAACCAGGCGATCTCGTTGCCGTTGGCGTCCTTGGGAGCCTCCAGCTTGCCGAGGAACTTGCCGTCGCCCTTTTCCTCGAGGAGCTGCTTGTACTCCTCCTGGCTGATCGCGACCTTGCCCTTGTCGTCGCTGAAGCGGGTGAACTTGGAGTTGTTCTCCAGGTTGTCGGGGGCGGCCTTGTAGACGCCCTCGTCGACCTCGACCGCGGTCAGCTTGACGCCGTTGCGGCCGTCCTTGACGTACTCCTCGATGTGCTGCTGGGCGTCGGCGGGCTTGGCGACGGTCTCGACCTTGGGGTCGAGCGTCTTCTTCCAGTAGGGCCCCTTCTCGCCGTACTTCTGGATCCCCAGCTCGTACTCGGCCTTGGAGATCTCCTTGTCCTCGGTGTACTTGTGGCCCTTGGTCGCCGCGTACGTGGAGGTGTTCACTTCCTTGACGCCGGTCTGCTTGATGCCGTTGTAGACGTTGACGAAGGCGTAGTCGTAGTCGTAGTCCTCGTAGACCGTGAAGTCGTCGTGGGTGTTGACCTTGGCGCCGACGTAGATACCCCAGGGAGCCTTGCCCTGGTAGTAGCCGGGGATGAACACGAAGTTGCTGAAGGGCTTGTTCGTGTCGGTGTCGTAGACACAGTGGCCGGCGGTGGCGACCAGGTTGTGGTACTTCGACTGCACGGAGGTGCCGGAGCACCAGCGCTCCCGGCCCTGGTCGTCGACGAAGAACACCTTGCCGACGGTGATCGGGAGGTTCACGTTCCGCGACTTGCCGGCGGTCTTGCCCTCTTCACCGGTCGGGGCGACGACGCCGGGCTTGCCGTCGGCGGCGGCCCTGGCGGCGCCGGTCTTGTTCAGCTTGGCGGAGACGGTTGAGTCGGCGAGGTAGGTCGTCGCCGACTTCAGCTTCGAGGCGGTCCAGTAGCCCGCGATGGCCTTCGCGTTACCGGACGGGGTGAGCGCCGACGACTTGACGTCGGGGTCGGCCGTGCTGGCCTGGGCGGTGGCGGGGAGGGAGGCGCCGATCATCGTGGCGGCGGCGAGAGCGCCACCGAGGGGGAGGACGAGGCGCTTGGCTCGGGAGTTCAATGGAGCTCCTTCTTTGTCATGAGTCACTCGGGACGCAACTCACGCATGCGTAAAGAGACAAGAGGTGACCGTACTCGGCAAAGATGGGTTAAAAAGCTATAAATCGGGCAAGCGGTCGGACCGTTATATTTTTGTTATCGAACCGGCGGAACCGAGAACCTTCGGGCACCGTCTGATCTACCTGAACTTGATCGAGAAGTCCCGTACGGGTCATGTGACCGTATGAACTGGGGAAACACCGAGGCTTCTCGTTGTCCCGCGCGAGCGACCGGGGGCAGGCTGAGCCGGCATCCGTGTCACACGTCATCGGGGGATCTCATGCGGCGTCTTCTCTGCCTGGCCGTTGTCGGCCTCTTTCAGCTCTCAGGTCTTTCAGGTACGGCCGTGGCGTCCGTGACGCCACCTCGCGATCCCGTCCCCGGGTGGCAGGAGACGAGGCCGTACCCCCGTTCCGGCGACTCGGGACCGCAGGTGACGAGGCCGCTCCCGCTCCATCCGGGCGGGCTCGCCCACGTCATGCCCCAGCCGGTCGAACCGTTCCCCAACGCCAGGCCCCCGCGCAACGCCAGGGCGCTCGTGCTGAGCCTCGCGCGGGGGGACAAGCCCCTGCCCGTGGCGGACCACGCCCTGCTGCTGTGCGACCGGCCCGGCGGCACCCACCCCGACGCGGTCCGTGCCTGCGAGGCGCTGACCGAGGTACGGGGCGACCCCGCCAGGCTCAAGCCGAGGACGGGTGTGGCGTGCACGCTGCAGTACGACCCGGTCACGGTGACCGCCAGCGGGATCTGGAACAGCCGTTTCATCCGGTTCGAACGCACCTACGGCAGCCCCTGCGCGCTGCGGGCCGCCACCGGCGGGGTCTTCGCCCTGGGAGGCGACCTCCGGAGGCCGGGAGTCGAGTGGAACACCCCCGACGGGGTGGAGACCCTTCCCGGACCGTCTGTCGGGACGTTCCCCGGACCGATCCGGCGGCCGGGTTCGTAGTTAGCGCATAGCTGTCGCGTCTTCCGGGGAGCGGTCGGGTTCGTGACCGTCACGTTTTCCGGGGGTGGTCGGGTTCGTGACCGTCGCGCCTTCCGGGAGCGGTCGGGTTCGTGACCGTCACGCTTCCCGGGAGCGGCTGGGTTCGTGACCGTCGCGTTTTCCGGGAGCGACTGGGTCGCGGCCGTCGCGTCTTCGGGGGCGGTCGGGGTCGTGGCCGCTGCCTTCTTCGAGAAAGGGCCCGGTCCTGGGACCGGGCCCTGCTCGTTCACTCCGGCCGGCCGAATGGCCTTACGGTCGGCCGGTCGCGCGGGTCAGCTGGTCCAGCGGTTGGCCGCGGCCTTGTAGACCTTGTAGGTGTCGCTGTTGAAATAGGGCGAGGAGATCTTGTCGTACCTGTCGTTCTTGTCGGTGTCCCAGGCGATGCTGTTGACGCCGACCAGGTAGCCGGTCCGGCTGGAGCTCTTGTACTTGTAGATCCAGGGGCCGCCGCTCGCGCCCGCGGTGAAGGCGCACTTGAAGCCGAGGTGCTCCTGGACGTTGTACTTCGGCGCGGCCGGCATGGCGCCGGTCGTGCCGTAGCACCACTTCATCGTGCGGCCGGAGTAGGGCTTGTCGCCGTCGGGGTGCAGGCCGGCCGGGTAGCCGAAGGAGAAGACGGCGTTCTTGACCTTCTGGTTCCAGGCGAAGCCCTGGCCGCCGACGTTGTCGCCGAGACGGCCGACAGTCTTGATGACCGGCTTCCACTTGTTGTCCTTGTCCTTCTCCCAGTTCACCTTGAACCCGGAGTGGACGTTGACGAAGGCGTAGTCGTAGTCGTAGTCCTCCTTCACGACGAAGTCGTCGTGCGCGTTGAACCACTTGGCCGCGTAGATGCCGTAGGGGTTCTTGCCGTCCCACGCCTGGTTCCCGTCCCAGTAGGACGGGATGAAGATCCAGTTGTCGTAGAACTGGTTGGTCTTCACGTCGTAGACGCAGTGCGCGGAGGTGGCGACCACGTTGCGGTACTTGCCCTGGACCGAACTGCCGGAGCAGTACTTCCAGCTCTTCGGGTCCGCGGGGTTGGCGCCGGGCAGGGTGAAGAAGACGCGCCCGACGGTGTTGGGCAGGTTCACCTGCTTGCTCTTGGAGGACTTGGCACCCTCCGCGCCGATCGGCGGGACCGACCCGCCGGGGCCGTCGGGGCCCGCCGCCTTGGAGGCCTTGCCGCCCTTGACGCTCAGGTCGAGGTCGCCGGTGGCGTCCGTGGCCTTGCGCATCCGCTCGGGCGACCAGAAGGAGGTGGCCTGGTTGGCCGTCTCCGAGGCCTGGGAACTGACCACGTCCTTGGGGGCCGTACCGGCGTTGGCACCGGTGGTGGCGCCGATCACTCCGGCGATCATGAGAACGCCGGTGAGGGGGATCGTGAGGCGCCGTGCTCGGGAATTCATGAAGCTCCTTTCGTTCTCAGCGCGGAGACGGGACTTCTCCTCGCCGGGAAAACGATCGGAACGTTACTGACTGGATCGAGCGGCGGGCAGGAATTGACGGGAAAAAGTCTGAGACGGTTCCATCCGATGCTGTCTTGTTATTTAAATAGCAATTTGTTATAGCTTAACGAATAAGCATTTCCGCAGCTCATCGTGGTTGTGCTGCGATCGCAGCAGCATCGCCGTCATCACCGGTAACAGCGATTGCCGAGGGTTTCTCGAGCAACTCGGCCACCTTTGGAATGTCTGGTGCGATGACGCTCCCAGCGCTGTGACGCGGTGTTCCATGGTCATTTTTCGTGAGGTCGTCACGGGTTATTGGAAGAATGAGGTGAATGTTGGCACACCGGTCCCGGAAAACGGATGTCGCACCACGGATCCCGCGACGCGACCCGCGGAACACGGGCACCGGAACACCGCGAGGCACCGGCGCGCGGACCCGCGCCCTGGGCATCGCGCATCGGGCACCGCGTCCCGGGCACCTGTCCTCAGGGTGTGAACGTCGGGCCTCGGGACGCGGGCACCGGCCTCACGTCACGGGCGCGGCGGTGTGACGTGTCCCCTCCCCAGGGCATCGATTCTGATTCGTGACGGTACTGACGCGGGCGCCGAGACCGCCGGACCCCGAAGATGGGGCCGAGAACCGTACCTTCTGCAAGAGGCGGCCGAAGACGTGGCCGGTGGTCAGCACGACATCATCGAGAAGAGGTCCCGTCAGGGGCCGTGGCGCTGGATCGGCGTCGCCGCGCTGGTCGCGCTCGTGGCGTGGAACCTGCTGGGCAGGGAGGAGCCGGACGCGGTCTCGCCGTCGTTCCCGCCGCCGGTGCCCACGCGGGCGGGGGTCGTCGCGCAGGACGCCCCGAACGTGCTCCACCCGAGGCCCCGCCAGAAGGGCGGCAGGGAGATCCTCGACGTGGTCTTCCCCGACGGCTCGGCGGCGGAGGTGAGCTACCCGGCGGAGGTGGGCCTGGCCAAGCTGGGGGTCCGTCCCGCGATGTCGGGCCGGCTCGACGGCGACACCGGCCCGTACCGTCAGCTGACCGTGCCGTCGGGCGGACCGGCGGGGGTCTCCCGGGGCCAGCCGATGATCAGGCAGCTGGCCAAGCGGGTCACCCTCTGGCATCCGATGAGCCCCGCCGAGGGCGAGGTGCTGCTGTTCGCGTTCGACCCGTGGTTCGTGGCGCTGCGCGACCTCAAGGACGGCATGCCCTTCGAGCAGCGCATGCTCTGGGCGCGCAACCTGCGCGGCAGGGTGACCAAGGCCGGTTACCTCGTGCTCGACGCCACCTCCCCGGTGCGGCTGGCCACGCAGGGGGAGATCCTCGACGGCGAGCCGCTGGGTCCGCAGCTGTGGTTCGGCGGGGCCAGGGAGACGCTGCTGGTGCTGGCTCCGGTGCCGGGCTGCGACGTCACGTCGATCGAACTCTCCGTCATCGAACAGCGGCGCCGCTTCTCCGCGGAGACGTGCCAGGACGGCGTGTACGTCGCGGCCTCGGGAGAACGGGGACACGTCGAGCGGACCATGGCGGGCATAACCGTCAGACGGACGACGTAACGGCCGCCCGTGCGTCGCGGCCGCCACGCGGACGGCGGGCGGCGGGTGCGGGCTGTTTTCACGGCGACCGTCCGGACGCGCGAGGGACGGCCATGCCCGCCATGCGGAGGGGCGAGGGATGGCCCCCGTTACGGCCGTCGCCACGCGGAGTGCGTGAGAGACAGCCACGTTCGCGACGCGGGGGTGTGCGGGGGACGGGCCCCGTACACCACGCGGAGTGCGTGAGAGACAGCCACGTTCGCCACGCGAGGGACGTGCGGGACGGCCCCGTAGGCGGTGGGCGCCGTGCGGACGGCGTAGGGTGCGGCCATGTTCGCTGTAACCGCCACGCGGATCGATCCCGACAACCCCCTCGCCGGTCTCACGCTCGGTGAGCGCCCGGAACCCGAGGTTCCCGACGGGTGGACCACCGTCACGGTGAGGGCCGCCTCGCTCAACCACCACGACCTGTTCAGCCTGCGGGGGATGGGCCTCCGCCAGGAGCAGCTCCCGATGGTGCTCGGCACCGACGCCGCCGGGCTCGACGAGGACGGGAACGAGGTCATCGTGCACTCGGTGATCGGCAGCGGTGCCGACGAGACGCTCGACCCGAAGCGCTCGCTGCTCTCGGAGAAACACGACGGCACCCTCGCCGAGCGGGTCGTCGTGCCCCGGCGCAACCTCGTCCCCAAGCCCGCCGCCCTCAGCTTCGAGGAGGCCGCCTGCCTGCCGACGGCCTGGCTGACCGCCTACCGCATGTTGTTCGACAAGGCCGGGCTCGAGCCGGGCTCGACCGTGCTGGTCCAGGGGGCGGGCGGCGGCGTGGCCACCGCGCTGATCCTGCTGGGCCGGGCCGGGGGATACCGGGTCTGGGCGACCAGCCGTTCGGAGGAGAAGCGGGCGCGGGCCCTGGAGCTGGGCGCCGACCAGGTGTTCGAGAGCGGTGCCCGGCTGCCCGAGCGGGTCGACGCGGTGATGGAGACCGTCGGCCAGGCCACCTGGGGACACTCGCTGAAGGCGCTGCGCCCCGGCGGCCGGGTCGTGATCTCCGGTGCGACCAGCGGCGCCGTCCCACCGGCCGACCTGAACCGCGTCTTCTTCCTGCAGCTGTCGGTGATCGGTTCCACCATGGGCACCCGCGACCAGCTGGGCAGGCTGGCCCGCTTCCTGGAGCAGACCGGCACTCGCCCGCTGATCGACCGTTCCCTCCCGCTGACCGAGGCCCGCGAGGGCTTCGCGGCGATGCACGAGGGCGAGCTCTTCGGAAAGGTCGTCTTCACCCTGCCGGGATGAGCCCGGCGGGCGTCGTACGGAGGGCCGCCAGGATCACCGGAGCGTGTCGCGGATGCGGCGCGCCGCGTCGTACAGGGCGTCCTGGGCGGTCGCCAGGGTCTCCTCGCTGACCCGCGCGGCCGCCGCGTCCCTGCGGACCTCCTCGACGAACTCGGCGAGCATCTGCCCGAGCTGGGCGTCTCCGTCGCGCGACCCCTCGCCGGTGAAGCCGTCGGACCAGATGCGCTTCCACTCGTCCTTCCACTCGCCGGTCTGGCGCTGCCACTCGCGCTTGTGGCGCTGCCACTCCGTCTTCTGCTCGCGCCAGGCCTTGCGCGAGTCCTGCTCGGGGCCCTGGCGCACGTCGCGCGCCATCTGGGTGAGCTCCTCGCGCAGCGACTTGACCGTGTCGCGCACGTCCTCCTTGACCTCGCGGGCGATGTCACGGACCGAGTCGGAGATCTCCTGCTCCAGGTCGGCGAGCTCGTCGAGCCGCTCGTTGAGCTCGTCGCGGCCCCGGTCGCTGATGGTGAAGACCTTCTTGCCGTCCACGACCTCGTGGGTGACCAGGCCCTCCTCCTCCAGGCGGGCCAGGCGCGGGTAGATCGTGCCGGGGGACGGGGAGTAGACGCCGAGGAAGCGGTCCTGGAGCAGCCGGATCACCTCGTAGCCGTGGCGCGGGCTCTCCTCGAGCAGCTTCAGGAGATAGAGCCGGAGCCTTCCGTGGCCGAAGACCGGGCTCATGCGTGGGCTCCCTTCAGGAGGGTGACGTCGGCGGAGACGGTGTTGGCCGTCAGTGACGCCATGCCGCCGCCGATCCGGCCACCCAGTGTCTTCGCACCGGGTTGTACGGAGTGGTCGAGTTCGGGGAAGGCCGCGTCGAGCCTGCCCGAGTTGGAGCGGATCTTGACGTCGGTCTCGACCGCGTGCGGGAGCCGGAGCACGATGTCGCCGGAGACGCTGTTCATCGTGACGTGACCGGTCGGCGGGAGTTCCAGATCGGCGGTGATCCGGCCGGAGATGGTGGTGACGCTCAGCCGCCGGGGCGTGCCCTGGGCGACGGTGAGATCGCCGGAGACGCTCTTGAACGACAGATCGCCGACCAGGCCGCGGCTCTCCACGGCGCCGGAGACGGTGTCGGCGTTGATCTCGCCGCTCACCCCGTCGAGCACGATCTCCCCCGAGACGCTCCTGACCGAGGTGCGGTCCTCGAACCCGGCGACGACCGCGGACGCGGAGACGACCCCCACGTTGACCGGGCAGTCCTTCGGCACGGTCAGCGCGAGCACGGCGCTGCGGCGGCCGGGGCGCAGCCAGCCCAGCAGGCCGTCCCAGGTGAGGTCCTTGTAGGTGACGGTGAGCGTGCCGTCGTCGTCGTGGGTGACGAGCAGCGGAGGGGTGTCGATCTCGGTGACCTCAAGCGTGGGAGGGCCGTCGCTGGCGAGCACCGCCAGCTTCCCCGCCACGATCCGCACGTTGAGCTTCCTGACGGAGTCGAAGGTGAGGCGCTCTGGCTTCTCGATCGTCCATTGCCGCATATGTATGACCTCCTTATACTGAACACGATATGTCGCGTCAGTCGAAAGGTCAAGATATATCGCGTTTTTCTCAGTCGTCCTCGTCGTCCAGCCGGGCCAGCCAGGTGGCCAGCCGTTCCACCGGCGTCTCGAAGTCGGGGTTGAGGTCGACGAACTCGCGCAGCCGCTCGGCGAGCCACACGACGGTGACCTCCTCCTCGCCCCGGCGCGCGACGAGCTCCTCGATGCCCCGGTCGGTGAAGTACATCACGTTCTCCTTTGGTGACGCTGATGACGCTGATGACGCTGATGAGCGCTGACGGCGCTGTGGTCTCGTACTCGCGATCTCATGACGACGCTCGCGACGACGATGACGTTCTCGACGACGACGCTCGCGACGACAACGCCCACGGCGACGTTCTCGATAACGGGGAAGTCCCCCGCAGAGGTTCCTGCGGGGGACTTCCGTGGTGACGCCTGCGGCGGGCCGGCCGGGGCCGGTGGTCGCCTAGCCGAAGATCTCGCCCAGCATCTGCTGCAGCTCCGCGTCGTGGGTGGAGTGCGAGCCGGTCGCCGGGGAGGAGTTGGCCTTGCGGGAGACCCGCTTGATCGAACGCCCGCCGAAGACCCCCGGGTTCTCGGCCAGCTTGAGCGCGAGGAACGGCCAGGGACCCATGTTGAGCGGCTCGTCCTGCGCCCACACCAGCTCGATGTCGGCGGCGTAGCGGCTCAGCTCGATCTCCAGCGGGTCGCCGGGGAACGGGTAGAGGCGCTCCAGGCGGACGATCGCCACGTCGTTGCGCTCCTGCTTGTCGCGGGCCGCCGCCAGGTCGTAGTAGAGCTTGCCGGAGACCAGCACGACCTTGCGGACGCCGGCCGGGGGAGCCGTGATGTCGCCCAGCACCGGCTGGAACGACCCCGAGGTGAAGTCGCTGACCGCCGAGATCGCCGCCTTGTGCCGCAGCAGCGACTTGGGCGTGAACACCACCAGCGGGCGGTGCCGGTTCGACAGCGTCTGCCAGCGCAGCAGGTGGAAGTAGTTGGCCGGGACCGTGGGCTGCGCCACGGTCATGTTGTCCTGGGCGCACATCTGCAGGAAGCGCTCGATGCGGGCCGAGGAGTGGTCGGGCCCCTGTCCCTCGTAGCCGTGCGGCAGCAGCAGGGTGACGCCGGAGCGCTGGCCCCACTTCTGCTCGCCCGAGGTGAGGTACTCGTCGATGATCGACTGGGCGCCGTTGACGAAGTCGCCGAACTGCGCCTCCCAGGCGACCAGCGCCTCGGGCCGCTCCACGCTGTAGCCGTACTCGAAGCCGAGCGCGGCGTACTCGCTCAGCAGGGAGTCGTAGACGTAGAACTTCGTGGTGCCCTGGTTGAACGTCTTGAGCGGGGTGTGCTCCTCGCCCGTGACGCGGTCGACCAGCACGGCGTGCCGCTGGGTGAACGTGCCGCGCCGCGAGTCCTGGCCGACGAGACGGACCGGGTGGCCGTCGATCAGCAGCGACCCGAAGGCGAGGGTCTCGCCCATGCCCCAGTCGATGTGGTCCTCGGCGACCATCTGCCCGCGGCGCTGCAGCACCGGCAGCAGGCGCGGGTGGACGGTGAAGCCCTCGGGCATGTTGAGCTGGGTCTCCACGATCCGCTTGACGGTCTCCTCGGAGATGGCCGTCTTGACGTCCTCGTGCGACCAGGGGACGTTCTCCATGTCGACCGGGCGGGCGAACTCGCCCGTCGGGTCCTTGGCCGCCGCGCGGGTCTCGGCGAAGGCGTTCTCCAGCTTGGCCTGGTAGTCGCGGAGCGCGCCCTCGGCCTCCTCCACCGTGATGTCGCCCCGGCCGATCAGCGCCTCGGTGTAGAGCTTGCGGGTGGAGCGCTTGGCGTCGATCAGGTCGTACATCAGCGGCTGGGTGAAGCCCGGGTTGTCGGCCTCGTTGTGCCCCCGGCGCCGGTAGCAGATGAGGTCGATCACCACGTCCTTGCGGAACGCCTGGCGGTACTCGAACGCGAGCCTGCCGACCCGGACCACGGCCTCGGGGTCGTCGCCGTTGACGTGGAAGATCGGGGCCTGGATCATCCGGGCCACGTCGGTGGCGTACACGCTGGAGCGCGAGCTGGCCGGGCTGGTGGTGAAGCCGACCTGGTTGTTGACCACGATGTGCACGGTGCCGCCGGTGCGGTAGCCCCGCAGCTGCGACAGGTTGAGCGTCTCGGCCACCACGCCCTGGCCCGCGAAGGCCGCGTCGCCGTGGACGAGCACCGGCAGGACGGTGAAGCCCTCCTCGCCGCGCTCCAGGAGGTCCTGCTTGGCGCGGACCACGCCCTCCAGGACCGGGTCGACCGTCTCCAGGTGGGAGGGGTTGGCCACGACCGAGGTCTTGAGCTTGGAGCCGTCGGGCGAGACGAAGTCGCCGCTGGCGCCCAGGTGGTACTTCACGTCGCCGGAGCCGTGGGCGCTGCGCGGGTCGATGTTGCCCTCGAACTCGCCGAATATCTGCCCGTACGACTTGCCGACGATGTTGGCCAGCACGTTGAGGCGGCCGCGGTGGGCCATGCCGACCACGGCCTCGTCGAGCCGCTCCTCGGCCGCGGAGCTCAGCACCGAGTCGAGCAGCGGGATCAGCGACTCGCCGCCCTCCAGCGAGAAGCGCTTCTGCCCGACGAACTTCGTCTGCAGGAACGTCTCGAACGCCTCGGCGGTGTTCAGCCGCTCCAGGACGCGCAGCTGCTCCTCGCGGTCGGGCTTGGCGTGCGGCCGCTCGATGCGGGCCTGGATCCAGGCCCGCTCCTCGGGGTTCTGCATGTGCATGTACTCGACGCCGATGGTGCGGCAGTAGGAGTCGCGCAGCACGCCGAGGATGTCGCGCAGCTTCATCAGGGGCCGGCCGCCGAAGCCGCCGGTGGCGAACTCGCGCTCCAGGTCCCACAGGGTGAGCCCGTGCGACTTGATGTCGAGGTCGGGGTGCTTGCGCTGCTTGTACTCCAGCGGGTCGGTGTCGGCCATGAGGTGGCCGCGGACCCGGAAGGCGTGGATCAGCTCGATGACCCGGGCCGACTTCGCCACGTCGTCGTCGTGGGTGGTCGAGATGTCCTGGACCCAGCGGATCGGCTCGTACGGGATCCGGAGAGCCTCGAAGATCTCGTCGTAGAAGCCGTCCTCGCCGAGCAGCAGCCGGTGGACCTGCCGCAGGAAGTCACCCGACTGGGCGCCCTGGATGATGCGGTGGTCGTAGGTGCTGGTGACAGTCATCACCTTGCTCACCGCGAGGCGGGAGAGCGTGTCGGGGGAGGCCCCCTGGTACTCGGCGGGGTACTCCATCGCGCCGACGCCGATGATCGTGCCCTGTCCCGGCATCAGGCGCGGCACCGAGTGGACGGTGCCGATGGTGCCCGGGTTGGTCAGCGAGATCGTCGTGCCGCCGAAGTCGTCGACCCCCAGCTTGCCAGCCCTGGCCTTGCGCACGACCTCCTCGTACGCGACCCAGAACTGGCGGAAGTCCATCCCCTCGGTCGCCTTGATCGACGGGACCAGGAGCTGGCGGGTGCCGTCGCTCTTGGCGACGTCGATGGCCAGGCCCAGGTTGACGTGCTCGGGCTTGACCAGCACCGGCTTGCCGTCGACCTCGGTGTAGGAGTAGTTCATCTCCGGCAGGACCTTGAGGGCCTTGATCACCGCGTAGCCGATGAGGTGCGTGAACGACACCTTGCCGCCGCGACCGCGCGACAGGTGGTTGTTGATCACGATCCGGTTGTCGATGAGGAGCTTCGCCGGGACCGCGCGCACGCTGGTCGCCGTCGGCACGACGAGACTGGCCTCCATGTTGGCCGCTGTCCTCGCGGCGGCGCCGCGTAGTCGGACTTCCTCGGCACCGGCGGCGGCGGGCAACTGCGTCTCCTGCTTGGGTTGGGCCGCCGGGGCGGGCTCGGCCGCCTTCGGCGCCGGGGTCGTCGCCGCGGGGGCCGGGGTGGCCTGAGCCGCAGCCGGGGGGGCCGAGGGCGCAGCGGGTGTCGGTGGAGCGGGCGCGGCGGCAGCCGCCCCCTGGGGTGCGGCGGCACGGCCGGACCCCGAATCAGGGCTGTAGTCAGCGAAGAAGTTCCACCAGGCCCGGTCGACCGACTCGGGGTCCTGGAGGTACTTCTGGTACAGCTCGTCGACAAGCCATTCGTTCTGACCAAAGGCTGCCAGCGGGTTTGTCCGCGACGACTCAGACGACACGGCGGAAATCGCCCTCTTCCGCAGATCGGCGTTGATGATAGAGAACCTGTCCAAGGCTACTCGCCTCGGCTCGGACCTGCGCCAGTCTGACCGCAGCTTCCTTGCCGATCCTCTCAGTACGGGTTAAAACGGTCAGGCACCGGGTAACTGTTTACCCGCTCAGGCGCTGGTCAGCCCGATCCGGCGGATTCGATCAGCCCGGCCAGACCAGCCGGGACTCCACTCGTATCCCCGGGGTGACATCTTCGAGCAGCCCGGCCAGCTCGTCCCCGGCGGCGCGCAGCTCCTCCGCGGACAGGGGTACGAGCCGCTCCAGGAGGAACAGCGCGTCCGTCGTCTCCTCGGTGATCCGGGTGCGGACGCACTGCCGCCAGTTCCAGCGGCGGCAGGTGACGCCCCTGTCGTCGCGCCAGACGACCTCTCCGGCCTCAGGGTGGTCGATCGCGGGCTCGCCCTTCTCGACGACCTCGAACGGCTCGTCGCCGCTCGCGCGCACCAGCCTGGCCGTCCCCTCGTAGCGGGCCAGGTCCTCGCCGCCGATCGGCAGGCCGTGCCTGATGCTGATCGCGTTGTAGGCGTCGACCACCTGGTTGATCTCCGGCGGGGGCATCCGCCTGACCAGCGCGTCCACCGAGGGCCTGGTCCGCTGCGGCTTCGCCCCGAACCCCCGGTAGGCCTCCCGCCACGCCTCGACCCTCGGGTCGTCGACGGCCACGGCCTTCTCCGCCGCCTCCGCCAGCCAGGCCCGCGACCTGTCGTCCGTGGGCCCGTTGCGCAGCCCGTACACCCCCATCACCAGCACCCCGAAGTCCGGCCTGAGCGCGCTGACGGCGGGATCCACCCGAATATCCTCGATCACGCCCCCAGTTTAGGGCGCCCGCGACCGCCCACTCTGTGTTTTTTCTTTCAAATACAACGCCATATTTGAAAGAAAGGTTACCCTGGAAGATGTGGGCGAACGTGATGAGCAAGCTCGACTGATCGTGGAAGATCTCGCCGATCTCCTCTCCCTGGCCCGGTGCCGCGCGTCGGATCGTGCACTGCAGGCGACGATCCGGCGGATGTCGCTCCGGCACGACCAGGGGCCGCGCCCGTCGGCGGTGAAACTGGCGTGCGCGGCCGAGTTGCTGGGGGTGAGCGTGCCCACCGTTCGTTCGTGGATGGCGCACGGCGTCCTGCGGGCCGTGCCCGGTGAGAAGGTGACCAGGATCTCCGCCACCTCGCTGGCCGAGGTCCTGGCCGTCGTCCGCGAGACGGAGCAGGGGGAGCCCGGACGTCGCAGGCTGGCGCGGGTCGTCGACGCGCTGAGGGATCGCGACCTGCTCGAAAGGGCTCAGGACGCCGCGCAGATGACCGGTGACCTCGTCGAGTACGGCGAGGACGATCTCAAGAAACTGCTCGGTCCGTGAGCAAGGGGAAACGCCGGGGTGAGCCCCCCGCGGAACTCCAGCGCTTCGGCATCCTGGTCGCCAAGGGGGTCGACGCCGTCGTCCGCGACGCCGGAACACCCCGGCGGGTGCGGGAGGCGTTCGTCCGGGTGCACGGAGAGGTGGCGCGGCGGGGCTGCGCCGCGGCGCACTACCGTCTGTCCGGCCCGGGGAACTGGCCGCGATTCTGCGTGATCAGGCTTTCCGACGGCTGGCGGCTGGTCGTCTCCTTCCCGGAAGTGGACACCGTCCTGTTCCTGCTCCTGGAGAAGCATGACAACCGCACGGATCCTTACGCGTTTCTGGAGGAGGCGTTCGACCTGCCCGGACGTGCGGGCCATCGAGCCGAGACCGCTCATGCGAAGCCGTCCTGCTGCGGTGACGACGGCGGACCGCCGCTGATCGAGGACCAGGGCCTGATGGCCGCGATCGAGCAGATCGCGCGCCGGAGACTCTGAGGGAGCGTCGAGCGGCCGCCTCGGGAGGCGGCCGCCCCCCGCGCCGGTGACCAAAAGCAGGGGCGGGAGGAGGGGTGCGGGGGGGTGGGGGGGGTGTCCGGCCGGGTGAGGGGGTGGATCCGG
>NZ_JBEOWK010000042.1:0-57853 GCF_040295985.1 Streptosporangium sp. NPDC002524
AGTTCACACGGCCGCCCTCCACCTCGCCGCCCGGCCCGTCCTCCCGGCGGGGCCCCTCCGCGCCGTCGGCGCCGATCGGCCCGGCGGGTCCCTGGGGGCCTTCCGGTCCGGTGGGGCCGGGCGCGCCGTCGAGACCGGCCGGTCCCGTGGCTCCCTGGGGTCCCTCGGGGCCTTCCGGTCCGACGGAGCCGGGCACGCCGTCGGGTCCCGCCGGGCCCGAGGGGCCCGCCGGGCCCTGGGGGCCCTCGGCTCCCGCGGGCCCCGAAGGTCCGGGCAGCCCGTCCAGCCCGTCGAGACCGGCGGGTCCCTCCGGGCCCTGCGCGCCGTCCGCTCCGGCCGGGCCGGTCTGTCCGGGAGCACCGGGCGCGCCGTCCGCTCCCGCGGGTCCCGCGGGTCCCTGGGGTCCCTGGGGGCCTTCGGGCCCGGTGGGGCCGGGCGCGCCGTCGAGACCGGCCGGTCCCGAGGGGCCCGCCGGACCCCGGGGGCCCTCCGGTCCGGTGGGGCCGGGCGCGCCGTCGACGCCGTCCTCGCAGGCGGGACCGCGCGGCCCCTGCGGGCCCGCCGGACCGGCCAGGCCCTGCGCGCCGTCGGCGCCCGTCTCGCCCGCGGGGCCGGCCGGGCCCTGGGCGCCCTGGGGGCCCGCCGGACCCGACAGGCCGGGCACGCCGTTGACGCCCGCGGGTCCCGCCGCGCCCGCTATGCCCTGGGCGCCCGCCGGGCCTGTGGGACCCGGTGCGCCTCCCACGCCCGCGGGTCCCGACGGGCCGGGCAGGCCCTGGGGTCCCGCCGGGCCGGGCAGACCGGCGGGGCCGGGTGCGCCGTTGGCGCCCGCCGGGCCCGTCCGGCCAATCGGGCCCTGGACACCGGCCGGTCCCGCGGGTCCGGTGGGACCCGGAGCCCCCGCGGGACCCGCGGGTCCCTGAGGTCCGGCAGGACCGGGCGGGCCCGGGTCGGCCACGGTGCGCGGACCGTCGGGCGCGGACGTTCCCCGGCCTCCGGGCGGGGGCGCGGGATCCTGCCCGGCCGCCGGATCGGGAGGATCGGTAACCCTCGTCGCGATCCGCCGGCTCACCGTCCCTCTCGACTCCGCGGAGCCCTTCGGCCACGCCGTGCCCTTCGCGTAGGCCTGGCCGCGGCCCTCCTGCCGGTCGCGCGAGCATCCCGGGTTGCCGAGCCGGCACGCGCACCGCGCGCCCCGCGGGCCGGAACAGTTCGCTCCCGTCCGAAGACGCGACTTTCCGAAGGCGCCGGAGAGATGGCGGCCCACGAGGGCGGTGACGAAATCTGACGGCGGATTGAATTGGACGGTATTCGTCTTCAGGGCCGAGGCCTCGGCGGGCGTTTGGCACGCCACCGCCAGAAAGGCCCCGGCGATCGTCGCCATCGCCGCCCACGCCTGGGCGCGTCCGCCGGGCTTCGAGGAAGAAATCATTTTATTGCCGCTGTGAGTCATCTTTATCCGTTTTACTCGCTGTTCTGAGGAGTTGGGATATCAGCACCGAAACGGTGACCAGCGGTAATTACCCATTGGAATAAACGATGACTCGGCGACTCTTCCAGTAAACCTTAAACTGACATAAAGGCGACTCCAAATATGCGGTCGGCTCTTTTGGGTCGTCCCGGGACGCCCGGCGCACAGCACGCGCGTACGCCGGAATCGGCACCGCGCGGAACGTCAGCCGGGTGTCAGTGGACCGCCAGCCGGTTCGCCTCGTCCTTGGAGACGGTGGACGAGATCCCGCAGAAGGTGCACTGCATGTCGTATCTCGTCCGTACCGGGAAGAGCGGGATGAAGAACAGGCTGAACTTGGTGACCCGCCGTGACAGCACCTGCGCCGCCGTGTTGCCGCAGTTGCGGCAGAGCAGGGTGAGCACCCCGAGCCGGTGGGCCACCGTACGCAAACCGAAGATGAGCATCATCCAGACATACCCGGTACGGGCCCGCTATGCCCCGCGCCGCATCATCCCTGTCATTCCCGCCATCCCGCCCTCCCCGTCATCCCTTGTCCGCCCCCTCGTTGGCGCCCCGGATGAAGTAGCGCTGGAAGATCACGAAGATGATCGCGACCGGGATGGTCGCGAGCACCGCCGCGCCGAGCTTGAGCGGGTACTGGCTGCCGAGCCCGAGGGAGCCGCTCACCAGGTCGGCCAGGCCGCGCGGCAGGGTGAAGAGGCTGGGGTTCTGGACGGCGACCAGGGTGTGCGGGAACTCGTTCCAGCTGCTCTGGAAGGAGATGATCGTCAGGGTGATGACGGCGGGGCGTCCCATCGGCAGCACCACCGACCAGAAGATCCGGAACCGGCCCGCCCCGTCGATCCGCGCCGCCTCCTCCACGCTCACCGGGATCGACTCGAAGAACTGCTTCATGATGAACACCCCGGCCGCGTCCGCGACGATCGGCAGGATCAGCGCGGTGTAGCTGTCGTAGATGCCGAGCTGGTTCAGCACCAGGAACTTCGGGATGAACAGCACCACCCCCGGGACCGCCATGATCGCGACGATCGAGGTGAAGAGCGCCTTGCGCCCCCGGAAGCGCAGCCGGGCGAGCGCGTACCCGGCCAGGGAGTCGAGGAACACCCGGCCGACGGTGATGACGATGGTGACCAGCACCGAGTTGGCCAGCCACAGCGGCATGCCGGTGTCGACGAACACGCGCTCGAAACCGGCCAGCGTCACCGGGTCGGGGATGGGCGAGAGCGGGTTGGCCGCGGCGTCGGGCTCGGTCTTGAACGAGTTGGCGACCTGGATGACGAACGGGTAGAGGAAGACCAGCGAGAAGAAGACGAGGACGGCGTACCCGCCGAAGCTGGAGACCAGCGAGCGGACGCCCCCGCCCGCCCCCTCCGGACGGGCGGGGGCGGAACGGGTCTTGACCGCGGACATCATGCCCTCCTCTGGCCTGACGCGGGACGTGAAGCGGGACGTGACGCAGGACCTGGCGTAGGACCTGGCGCGCGGCGTCTCGCGGGCCCGCCGTCCCCGGCGTCCCTGTCGCGCATGACCCACCGCTGGAACGCCGCCAGCACCACGATGAGCACGAACAGGACGAACGAGATAGCGGCGCCGGAGCCGTAGTCCAGCTCCTTGAAGGCCGTCTGGTACGACAGGAAGGCCGGGGTCAGGGTGGTCTTCGCGGGTTTGCCCTGGCTCATCACGTACACCTGGTCGAAGACCTGCCAGGTGGCGATCAGGCCGAGGGTGAGGACGAGGAACAGGGTCGGCTTGAGCAACGGCAGCGTCACGTAGCGCAGGCGCTGGCGGGAGTTCGCGCCGTCGAGCATGCTCGCCTCCTCCAGGGTCACCGGGATGTCCTGGAGCGCGGCGAGGAACATCAGCATGAACGTGCCCGAGGTGGTCCACACGACCAGGATGATGATCGTGCACATCGCCACGCTGGGACCGGACAGCCAGTCCCACCACGACAGCCCGAACGGGCCGCCGGCGGTCAGCGCCGCGGGGGGCGCCTCGGGATCGACCAGGCCGACCGAGCCCAGCAGCACGTGCAGCACGCCCCGCGCGTCGGAGAACCACGGGGGCCCGTCGACGCCGACGAACGAGAGCAGCTGGTTGACCGCGCCGGAATTGCTGAAGATGAACAGGAACAGGACGCTGATCGCCACCGAGCTGGTCACCGAGGGGAAGAAGAACGCGGTGCGGAAGAAGGTCTTGCCCTTCAGCAGCCGGCGGTTGACGACCAGCGCCAGGCCGAGCGCCAGGATCGTCTGGGCGGGCACCACGACCAGCACGTAGTAGAAGTTGTTGCGCAGGCTCGTCATGAAGTTCAGGCGGGCCAGGTTGTCCTGGGTGAACAGCTCGGTGTAGTTGTCCACGCCGACGAACGGCACCTGTGCCCGGAACGGGCTGCCCTGCCCGTTCCAGTCGGTGAGGCTCACCCACAGCGCCATCACGATCGGCAGCAGCATGAACAGGGTGAGGATCACCACCACGGGCGCCACGAAGAGCCAGCCCGCGATGTTCTCCCTGGCCCTGTCGCCAAGGCGGCGCGCGGGACGCCGCGGTGCGGTCGTTGTCTCGGCCACGTCAGTCTCCCTCACGTCCGGTGCGCGGCCTCCGGAACGTTCCGGAGGCCGCGCACCGGGCTGACTCAGTTGCCGAGCGCGGCCTGGGTGTTCTTCTGCAGGTTCGCCAGGATCTTCTTGGGGTCACCGGCGGGCAGCTGCTGGATCGCGGTGTCGAAGTCGGCGAGCACGCTGTCCATCTTGGCGGCGTTGACCGGCCCCTGGGCGTACTCGGCGCTGTCGACGAACGGCGCGTCCTCGGGGAAGGCCTGGACGAAGGCGTCCTTGGCCGACTGGCGCGAGGGCATCACGCCGAACGCCTTGGCGAAGGCCATCTGCTGGTCGGCCTTGGTCATCGCCTCGACGAAGGCGATCGCCTGCTCCTTGTACTTGCTCTTGGCGGCGATGCCCCAGCAGGTGGTGAAGGACAGGGTGCCCTTGCCCTTGGGCCCGGCCGGCAGCTCGTGGGCGCTGTACTTGACGTCCGGGTAGTCGGCCTTCATCGCGCCCTTGATCCAGTTGCCCTCGATCGTCATCGCGGCCTTGGCCTTGCCGAACGCCTCGCCGCCCCAGCCCGCGTCCACCTGCTTGGGGAACTGGGCGAGCTTCTCCTTCAGCAGGCCCTGCACGTAGCTCAGGCCCGCGACGTTCTCCGGGCTGTCGGCGGTCGCCTTCTTGCCGTCGGGGCTCACGATCCAGCCGCCGGCCTCCACCATGAACGCGCCGACCCGGTCGCGGGTGTCGCCGATGACCAGCGGGGTGACGTCCGGCACCTTCTCCTTGAGCTTCTTCGAGACCGAGGTGAGCTGCTCCCAGGTGGTCGGCACGTCGGCGTCGGTGAGCCCGGCCTTCTTCCACAGGTCGTCGTTGACGATCAGCGCGAGGGTGGAGAAGTCCTTGGGCACGCAGTAGAAGGTGCCGTCGTGGGTGAACGTCTCACGCAGGCCGGGGTAGAAGTCGGCGGAGTCGGAGATCTTGTCCGCGTACGGCTCCAGCGCCCCGACGCTCGCGTAGTCGGCGAAGCGCGCGGCGTCGACGTAGAACACGTCCGGCGGGTTGCTCCCGGCGAAGGCCTGGCCGAGCTGCTGGGTCAGGTCCTGGGCGGGAGTGATCGTCGCGGTGCTGCCCGAGGACGCCGACCACGTCTGGGCGGCCTCGCGCAGCGCGTTCGTCTCCGCGTCGCCCGAGGAGCCGATGAGCACCTGCAGGCTGGCGGGCCCGCTGCTCTGCGGGGCGGCGCTCTGGCCGCTGGAGTCGTCGAAACCGCTGCCGCAGGCGGCCGTGGTCGCCAAGGTGCCCGCGGCGAGCGCGGCGAGCGCGGCGGTACGGAGGCTGTGCTGCCTGGTCGGCTGCTTGGTCGGCTGTTTCATCGTGGTTTTCCAATCTTCGCGGGGGGTGATCCGAAGGAGAGTCAGGTGGTCGTACGGTCAGGCGGTCATGACGACTGCCGGAGGATCAGGGACGGCTGGAGCAGTACGTGCGTGCGGGGCCCCCCGGCCCCGGGGTCGGAGGAGGCGCCGGATTCACCGGATCCGCTGGATCCACCGTGATCACCGGGGCCACCGTGGTCGCCGGGGGAGGGCGGGTCGAACAGCCGGGTGAGCAGGCCGACGCAGCCGGCCGCGGCCTCGGCGAGCGGCTGGCTGACGCTGCTGAGCCCCACCGCCTTCGCCACCGGCGTGTCGTCGAAGCCGATCACGCGGACCGGCAGGCCCTCCTCGCCCCCGGCCTGCCCCCCGACCGTGAGAAGTCCCTCGGCCGTGAGGCGGCCCGAGGCGGTCAGCTGCCCCGAGGCCGTGAGGGAGCGGACGGCGTGCAGCGCGCCGAGGGCGAGCGAGTCGCTGGCGCAGACCAGCGCGGTGATCGGCCGCTCGGCGCGCAGCAGGTCGCGGGCCGCCTTCTCGCCGTCGGCCACCCCGTCGTCGGTGGCCTGGTCCAGGCCCGCCGGGTCGACCCCGGCCTCGGCGAGGGTCCTGGCCCAGCCGGACCTGCGGTCGTCGCCCACGCCGGAGCCCGGCGGCCAGCCGAGGAACCCGATCCGCCGGTGACCCACGTCGAGCAGGTGGCGGGTGGCCGCCGCGGTGCCCGCCGCGCCGTCCACGTCGACCCAGGGGTGCCCCGGGTCATCCGGGTCGTCCGGGTTCTCGGCGCTTCCCGCGTTCCCCCAGGGGCGTCCGAAGGTGACGAACGGCAGCCGCCGCTCGCGCAGCCACGCGGGGCGGCCGTCGCCGTGGTAGGTGCTGGTGAGCACGAAGGCGTCGGGCTCGTGGCTCCCGACCAGGTCGTCGAAGGTGTCGATCTCCGAACGCTCGTCGCCCGCCGCGTACAGCAGGATCCGGTACCCGGCGCGGGCCGCCGAGGCGGTGAGCCCGTGCAGGAACCGGTCGAGCACCGAGCCGTTGATCCCGTCCTGGTCCGGCTCGATGCGTGTGGCGATCAGTCGCGAGCGGCCGGTGCGCATCTGCCGCGCGGCCTGGCTGACCCGGTAGCCGAGCGTCTCGATGGCCTCCCGCACCCGGTCGCGAGTCTCCTCGCGGACCAGCTCGGGGCTGTTGAGCACGTTCGACACCGTCTGACGTGACACCCCGGCACGGCGTGCGACGTCAGTGATCGTCACCTTTGTGGCCATTTGCACCTTTCTGAGGGTTTGAACGTTCAAAGGGGCATGGTGCATGATTGGATCGTTCAAGTAAACGGAGCGTAATGGTTGGATCGTTCAAGTAAAGAGAGTGTTTCGCAATGTGCACCCCCCGGCCGTCGTCTGTCAAGGCGTCACCGGCTCGACACGATCTGAGGGAGTAAGTCGTGCTCGACGACGCCTCGTCCCCCACTACCCCGGCGGTCACGGTGGCCGGTTCCACCGAGGCCTACCGCCTCCAGCCCCTGCTGCACGACCTGGTCAGCACCGTGCTGGCGCCGACCGTCGCGCTGAGCGGCGGCGACGGGCAGATCCGCCCGGCCGGTGTGCAGGGCGTGTTTCACGCCGACTCCCGCGCCCTGTCGCAGGCCACCCTGACGATCGACGGCCGCGAGCCCGAGGCCGTCGGCCACGCGCCGCAGGGGCCGGGCGCCACCAGGTTCGTCACGCTGGCCCGATGGCTGGGTGATCCCGTCCCCGATCCCACTGTACGGATCGAGCGGTTCCGGCAGGTCGTACCGGGTGGCATGGAAGAACGTGTCGAGATCGTCTCCAGCGCGACCGTCCCCGTCACCGCCGTCGTGAGCCTGGAACTGGGCTGCGACTTCGCCCCCATCGAGGTGGTCAAGTCCGGCGGCGACACCGCCGAGGCCGCGCCGGAGCACACCGCGCCCGGCGAGATCTCCTGGCACTCCGGCGGCGTCCGGGTCGCGGTGACCGGTACGGGCGCGCGGGCCGAGTCCGCCGAGTCCACCGGGTACGCGCGCACCGGTTTCCTGCGCTGGCCGGTCGAGCTGGCGCCCCGCGGCCGGGTCACCCTGTCCTGGCGGGTCGAGGTGCACGACCCCCAGGCCGTGGTGACCGCGCCCGGCCGCCCCGCCGAGTGGGCCGTGGGGGAGGGGGAGCCCCGGGTCGTCGCCGCCGACCACCGGCTGAGCAGGCTCTTCGAGCAGTCCATGGACGACCTGCGCTCGCTGCGGCTGGCCGAGACCGCCACCCCCGGCGACACCTTCCTCGGCGCGGGAGTGCCCTGGTTCCTCACCCTCTTCGGCCGCGACAGCATCTGGGCCGCCCGCATGCTGCTGCCGCTCGGCACGGAGCTGGCCATGGGCACCCTGCGGGTGCTGGCCCGCAGGCAGGGCACCAGGATCGACCCCGCCTCCGGCGAGGCCCCCGGGAAGATCCTGCACGAGCTGCGCCGGCACGACTTCACGGTCGAGGGCAACGACCTGCACCTGCCCGCCGCCTACTACGGCACGATCGACGCCACCCCGCTGTGGATCGGCCTGCTGCACGACGCCTGGCGCTGGGGCGCCCCCGCCGGGGAGATCGCCGCGCTGCTGCCCCACCTGGAGGCCGCCCTCGGCTGGCTCGGCGGCCCCGCCGACCCCGACGGGGACGGGTTCGTCGAGTACGTCGACACCAGCGGCCGGGGCCTGGCCAACCAGGGCTGGAAGGACTCCGGCGACGCGCTGCGCTTCCACGACGGCCGCCAGGCCCAGCCGCCGATCGCCCTGGTCGAGGTGCAGGGCTACGCCCACCAGGCGGCCCGGCAGGGCGCCGACCTGCTGGAGGCGTTCGGCCGCCCCGGCGCGGCCCGCTGGCGCGAGCACGCCGCGGCGCTGGCCGAGCGCTTCAGGGCCCGGTTCTGGGTGGACGGGCCGAAGGGGCGCTTCCCCGCCCTCGCCCTGGACCGGGACAAGCGCCCGGTCGACGCGCTGACCAGCAACATCGGGCACCTGCTCGGCACCGGCCTGCTCAACGCCGAGGAGGAGGCCGGGATCGCCGACCTCCTCGTCTCCCCGGAGATGGCCGGTGGCTTCGGCCTGCGGACGATGTCGGCGGACGCGGGCGGCTTCAGCCCGCTGTCCTACCACTGCGGGTCGATCTGGGCGCACGACACGGCGATCGTCGTCGCCGGGCTGGCCCGCGCCGGGTTCGCGACGCACGCGGCGACCCTGGCCGAGGGGCTGCTCGCGGCCGGGGAGACGTTCGGCTACCGGCTGCCGGAGCTGTTCGGCGGCGACGACCGCTCGGCGCTCGGCCGGCCGGTGCCCTACCCCGCCGCCTGCCGCCCGCAGGCGTGGTCCGCCGCCGCCGCGGTGACCGTCGTGCACGCGGCCCTCGGCCTCTACCCCGACGTGCCCGGGGGCCGGATGCTGCTGCGCCCGCTCACCGGCGCCCCCCTGGGCGCGGTCTCCGTACGCGGCCTGCGGGTCGCCGGGGCGGAGGTGAGCGCGGCCGTCGACCGGGAGGGCGAGGTCGCCGTGACCGGCCTGCCCGGGGGGATCTCCATCGATCGGGCCTCGGTGTGAGCTGGGGCGGGATCTCCGTCGGGCGTGCCTCAGTGTGAGCTGAGGCGGGATCCACCGAGAGGTTCCCGGTGTGAGCCGAGGTGGGATCTCCGCCGGGCGGGACTCGGCGTGAGCTGAGCCGGTGGTCCCCACCGGGCGGGTCGGGGCGGCGGAGGCGTGGGCGCTCGGGTACGGGGCCTCGGGTACGGGGCGCTCAGGCCAGGTGGCGGCCGAACCAGTCCAGGAGGCGCCGGTACGCCCCGGTGGCGGCACCGGCGTCGTACCGAGGGCCGGTGTCGTTGAAGAAGGCGTGGTCGACGCCGGGAAACGTCACGATCTCGTGTTCCAGGCCCGCTCTCTCCAGGGCGGTCCTGGCCTCGTCGCGGGTGGCGTTGACCCGGCCGTCCCGCTCGGCGTAGATCGCGAGGACGGCGGCCCTCGACCCGGAGAGGTCCGCGTCGTCGGGAAGCGGGCCGTAGAACGGGACGGCCGCCGACAGGCGCGGCTCGTCCGAGGCCAGCAGCAGCCAGGTCATCGCGCCGCCGAAGCAGAAACCGGTGACGCCGAGCCTCTTGCCGGGGGCACCCCGTTCCAGCTCGCCCAGGGCGGCCTTCATGTCCGAGGCGAGACGCTCGGGGGAGATGGCGCCCAGTGCCGCGGTGGCCTGCGCCGGCTCCTCGAAGGAGGCGGTCCCGCCCTCGCGGGAGAGCAGGTCGACGGCGAGCGCGCAGTAGCCGTCGGCCGCCAGCCGCCCGGCGATCGACCGGATGTGATCGGTGAGCCCGCGGTTCTCGTGGATGACGAGCACCGCGCCCCTCGGCTGCGCGGGCGCCGCCCAGGCGCCCCTGAGGGTGACGCCGCTCTCGGTGCCGGAAAAGATGATCTCCTCGGTCGGCAGGGGCGAGGGTCCCGCGGGCGAGACACCACCCGATGGCGCGGCGGACGCCATCGCCGCACCGGGTCCCGTACCGGCATCGGGTCCCGTGGCGATGCCGGTACCGGTACCGGTACCCGCGCCGGGTCCGGTGGTGGCCGATGTGGTCGCGTTCTCGCCGCCGGTGTTCCAGGCCGCGAGCAGCGCGCCCGCGGCGGGCGCCGCCAGCCCGAGAAGGGTGAGGCGGTGCAGCGCCTCGCGCCGGGGGATGAGCCCTTCCGCGTGGTCGACCGCGACCTCCTCCGCGAGGTACCGGTGAAAAGACGTCACCAGCACACGGTAGGACCGGCGGATGAAAGCCATGGCAAAGCCGGGCCACGCGCCTCCCGAAAGCCGCGCCACGCGCCTGCCGAAAGCCGGGCCACGCGACGCCACCTGACAGCGGACCTCCCCGCGGTGACTTACGAGGACTCCGCGCGCAGGCGGGCACGCGGGAGGGGGACAGCGAGGGCCCGCCGCCGAGAGTGCGGGGCTCCGCGCCCGCGAGCACGGCCACAGGCCGTCGGCACTCCCGCCCCGGGCACGCGGGCGTACCTCGTCCATGAGGTCCATGAGGTCCATGAGGCCTGTCCGCTATCGGACACGGTCTCCGGTGTCTTTGCGTATTTCTCCATAGTCGGCCGGGTCCGGCAGTTAGATCATGTGGGGATCGGCCGTGCGCGATCTCGCGTCGCCGTACGCACGCGACGGCACGTGCGGGGACGTACGGGCAGAGGGCTGGAGTGTCGATGGGCGAGATGCGAGGACCGGTCCCGCTCGGCAACAGGCCGGTCTTCGACACCGCGGACCTCGACGAGGCCCGCGAGCTGGTGGCCCGGGTGTTCTGCCCCCACCGGCTGGAGCTCGCCGGTGACGTCTCCCGGCTCGCCGCGCGGCTCAACTCGGTCCAGCTGGGCACCGTGCGGGTGAACTACCTGGACTACGGGGCGGACGTCCGCATCGAGCCCGGGGAGCTCGAATCCTTCTTCCTGGTGCAGATCCCGCTGGCCGGGCGCAGCCTGATCCGGTGCGGCGGCCAGGAGATCGTGTCGACGCCGGAGCTGGCGTCCCTGCCGTCGCCGTCGGAACACCTCGACATGCGCTGGGCGGCCGGCTGCCCCCAGCTGATCGTCAAGTTCGACCGGCCGGTCGTCGAGGACGCCCTGGAGCGGATGCTCGGGGAGCGGCTCGGCCGCCCGCTCGTCTTCGACCTGGGCGTGGACATGACCGCGGGCTGGGCGCGGGCCTGGAGGGCGATGGCCGACCTGATCGTCAGGGAGGCCGAGCACGGTGACGGGCTCGCCGCGCAGCCGCTGGCGATCGCCCATCTGGAGAACGCGATGCTCTCCTCCCTGCTCACCGGGCAGCCGTCCAACTATCTGGAGCGGCTGACCGCCCCCCGGCCGCCCGCGCTGCCCAAGGTGGTGCGCCGGGCGATGCGGTACATCGACGACCACGCCCACCTGCCGCTCACGACCGACGACGTCGCGCGCGCCGTCGCGGTCAGCGGGCGCTCGCTCCAGGAGGGCTTCCGCCGCCATCTCGGGCTGACCCCGATGACCTATCTCAGGGATGTGCGCCTGGGGAGGGTACACGACGAGCTGGCGGCCGGTGATCCGGCCAGGTGCACGGTGACGAACGTGGCGGCCCACTGGGGCTTCCCGCACCAGGGGCGCTTCGCCGCCCTCTACCGCGCGCGGTACGGCCAGGCGCCGTCACAGACACTGCGCGGCGGCTGACGACCCTCCGGCGGGCTGGGCGCGGGCCCTCTTCCGCCGCGACGGGATCGCTCGGGCCGGGACTTTAAATGGACTAATCAGTATTTATTGCCAGAATACTATCGGCCTGCTTCTTCTGCGGAGCGGCGTCGTTTTGAGAATGTCTTCATCGGGCATCCTTGATGTCGTATGCCTGTTTCAAGAAGGCATACAGTAAAAATCATATCTATATGATGCGTTTCACGGCGCGTCCGTCCGGCTTTCCCTGAGCTGATGCTCATGTGCGTCGCGATTGTCCTCGCCGTGGCGGCCACGGGGGAGAGGGAATCAATCCACTCCTTTCTCCTCGTGCCGCCGAAACCTTTCTTGTGCCGCCGAAGCGGTGATCGCAATATGACTCGAGAGGACGATCTCATATGACCGAATCCACGCAGTCGAGGATTCCGCAGCCGCAACGCGACGGCAAGGGCGGCACCGACACCGGCCCGCGGAACATCGACCTCGACCTGCAGAACCCCGACATGCTCACTCCACCGGAAACCGACCACGGCACCATCCCGAACATGAAGTTCTCCTTCGCCATGGCCCACACCCGGATCGAGGAGGGCGGCTGGACCCGTGAGATCACCCAGCGCGAGCTGCCGATCGCCACCACGCTCGCCGGTGTCGACATGAAACTCAACCCCGGCGCCTATCGCGAGCTGCACTGGCACAAGGAGGCCGAATGGGGCTACGTGCTGGAGGGAAACTGCCGGATCGGTGCCGTCGACCAGGAGGGCCGCAACTTCCTCGAAGACGTGGAGAAGGGCGATCTGTGGTTCTTCCCCAAAGGCGTGCCGCACTACATCCAGGCACTGGAGGAGGGGGTGGAGTTCCTGCTCGTCTTCGACGACGGCGGGTTCTCGGAGAACTCCACCTTCATGGTCAGCGACTTCTTCGCGCACACCCCCAAAAGCGTGCTGGCGAAGAACTTCGGCTGGACGCCGGAGCAGATGGCGCACATGCCGGAGAAGGAGAAATACATCTTCCAGGGACAGGTTCCCCCTCCCCTGGAGTCCGACCGGGTCGTCAGCCCCACGGGCGACGTGCCCCGTACGTTCAAGCACAGGATGCTCGCGCAGCGGCCGGAGCGTTTCCGGGGCGGGTCCGTCCGGGTCGCCGACTCCACGAACTTCACGGCGGCCACCTCGATCGCCGCCGCGCTGGTGGAGGTCGAGCCGGGCGGCCTGCGCGAGTTGCACTGGCACCCCACCGATGACGAGTGGCAGTACTACATCTCCGGTTTCGGCCGGATGGGGGTGTTCGCAGGTTCGGGCCTGGCCCGTACGTTCGACTTCCGGGCGGGTGACGTCGGCTACGTCCCCTTCGCCTACGGGCACTACGTCGAAAACCTCGGCAGCGAGCCGCTGGTCTTCCTGGAGATGTTCCGCAACCCCCGGTTCGAGGACATCTCCGCCACCCAGTGGATGGCCAACCTCCCGCCCCAGGTCAGCGCCGACACCCTGAACATGCCCCGGTCGATGATCGAGGCGCTGCCGAAGGACAAGCGTCCCGTCGTCGCCTGACGGCCCCCGCCCGGGGCGCATGACGGCGGCCCCGCCGCCGAGCCCGGTTCCGCAACGGGGGCGCTCCACATGAGACAACCCGTCGAGCGGCCCGGAGTCCGCCCGCTACGAGGGCAGGGGGCCGCCCGGTGTCCAGTGCAGGGCCTGGGGCGTCAGGTCGGCGAGGGTGGGATAGCCGTCCACGGCCATGATCAGGTCGGCTTCGGCGAGGATGGCGCGCAGGACGTGGACGACGCCGTCGGTGCCGCCCGCGGCGAGGCCGTAGGCGTAGGGGCGGCCGACGCCGACGGCGGTGGCGCCGAGGGCGAGGGCTTTGACCACGTCGGCTCCGGAGCGGACGCCGGAGTCGAACAGGACGGGCAGGCCGTCCGCCGCGTCGACCACGGCGGGCAGCGCGTCGAGGGCGGCCAGGCCCCCGTTGGCCTGCCGTCCGCCGTGGTTGGAGCAGTAGACGCCGTCGACGCCCGCGTCCCTGGCCCGGCGGGCGTCGTCGGGGTGGCAGATGCCCTTCAGCAGCAGGGGCAGGCCGGTCACCGAACGGAGCCAGGACAGGTCGTCCCAGGTGAGGGGGTTGCCGAAGATCCGGGCCCAGTGCGCGGCGGCGGCCCGAGGGTCCTGTTCCGGGGTGCGGTCGAGCTGGGCGCGGAAGACCGGGTCAGAGGTGTAGTTGGCCAGGCAGTGCCCGCGCAGCTGGGGGAAGTTGCCGGTGCTCAGGTCGCGGGGGCGCCAGCCGGTGACCCAGGTGTCGAGGGTGACGACGATGCCCTTGAATCCGGCGGCCTCGGCGCGGTGGATCAGGCTTTCCGCCAGTTCCCGATCGGTGGGGGTGTAGAGCTGGAAGAGGCCGGGGGTCCGGCCGAGCTCCCCGGCCACGGCTTCCATCGGGTCGGCGGAGAGCGTCGAGGCGGTCATCGGGATCCCGGTGTGGGCGGCCGCCCGGGCCGTGGCCAGGTCTCCGTGCCCGTCCTGCGCGCACAGCCCGATCACCCCGATCGGGGACATGAACAGCGGGGCCGGCAGTCTCATGCCGAACAGCTCCACCGACAGCTCACGCCGTACGGCTCCGGCGAGCATCCGGGGGATGAGACCCCAGCGCCGGAAGGCGGCGACGTTGGCGCGCTGGGTGTGCTCGTCGCCGGCGCCTCCCGCGACGTACGACCACACCGAGGGCGGCAGCGCGGCCTCGGCCCTCGCCTCGATCCCGGCGAAGGTCATCGGCAGCCCCGGCACCACGCCGCGCAGGCCGTCGGAGTAGATCTCGTTCTGGTAGTCACCGAACTGCGAGCTCATGCCGACCGCCTTTCCGCGAGGACGGGGACGCTGCCGGGGATGGGGACGGGGGCGGCCTCACCGGCCGTTCCGCGCGTCCGGCGGGTCGCCGTGCCGGTCGCGCCGGTGCCCGCGACCAGGGTTCTCACCGCACCCTCACCCCCGCCGCCTCCCTCACCTCCGCCGCGACGGCGCGAACCCGTGGGGGACGGCCGGCGCGGGCCGGGCGGAGGGCGACGGGGCTCTCAGCCATGGGACGTTCGTCCCCGGACGAGTTCGGCGGGTACGGGCGCGTCGAGATGCTCCAGCAGGGCGGCGAGCTTGCGGTCCAGCTCCAGGCCGACCTCGGTGATGTCCGGGTCGGCGAAGCTGGAGAAGCGGGTGCTCGGCTGGTCCACGGCGAACCAGGTCGTGCCCTGTGCGTCCTCGTAGATCGCCGTGCGCAGCGGCGCGTACAGCAGGATGGCCGGATCGTGATGGAACATCCGCTGGGCGATCGTGTGGTTGCCCATCAGGTACTCGACGCAGAGCCACCGATCTCCGGCCAGCCCCATCAGCGGCATGGCCTCGAAGCTCCAGTAGACGAGGAAATCGTGCGGCGCGTTCTCGGCCGTCGCCCGCAGGACGGTGTCCCAGCCGGCGCCGTCCTCGACGAGCCGCTCGAAGCGGCCGGTGTCGAATGCGGGAACGGCGCGTTCGTAGCGTTCGCGGAACTCCCGGAACGGAGCGGAGACGCCGACGGTTAGGCGGTTCACCTCGTGCGTGACGGTGCGGGTCCTGGTGTCCAGCTGCTGAGTCATGATCTCCCCGGTGTCGTCTCGTGGCTGCCGGCGCTCTGGCGGGCGCGCGGGATGCCGTGGTGGTCTGTCTGGGCCGGTTCCCTTTCCTGGAGTTCCTCCGGAAGGATTCGCCCGGGGTCGTTCGCCCGGTCGCTCCCGGTCTTTTCCTCGCTCCGGCCGGGCTCGACGAGTACGCCCAGGCGCCGCAGGGAACCGATCTCCCCTTCGTCGAACCCCAGCTCGCGCAGGACGTCGTTGTTGTGTTCGCCCTGCCGGGCGGGCACCCTCTCCGGCGGGCCGGATTCCGACGGGCCGGGCTCGCCGTCGCTGAAGTGCCAGGGCGGCCCGGGTACCGTGATCCGGCCGCCGTCGCGGTCGGGAACCGTACGCGTGGCCGCCCACTGACGCGCCCACCGGCCGCCGGCGAACTCGCCGACGGCGCGCAGCCGTCCGATGGCGATCTTCGCCTCGTCGAACTGCGCGTCCATGGAGGCCGTGTCGCCGAACGTCCAGATCCATTCCTGGACGATGGCATGTAGTTCGTCCAGATGCTCCCGTCGCGCCTCGGGCGTCCGGAATCGCGGGTCGTCGGCGAGGTCGGAGCGTCGCATGGCGGCGAGGTAGAGGGGGAACGACGCGCTGCCCACCAGGCTCATCGAGCTGATGAAGGTCTCCCCCTCCGGATCGACGAAGAACGGGCAGTCCGTGGCGCCCAGGATCGGTGGCTCCGCCCCGAGGTCCTGATCCGACAGGTCCGAGTGGAGGCGTTCGTTGATCGAGATCATGACCGCGGCCATGGCCACGTCGATGTACTGGCCCCGGCCGGTGCGGTGCCGGTGCTCCAGCGCGGCCAGGATGGCGACGGCGGCGTGCAGCCCGGAGTAGACGTCGGCGTGCGACAGCGAGTCGGTGCGCGGCCGTCCCCCGGGGGTGCCGAACTGGTCCATGGTGATCTCGGTGACGCCGGTCTCGGCCTGGATGGTCGGCGCGTACGCCGACCGGGAGCGCCACGCGCCGTGCTGGCCGTAACCGCTGATCGAGGCGTAGACGACGCGCGGGTTGCGCGCGGCGACGGTGGCGTAGTCCAGCCCGAACGAGGGCAGCGTGCCCGGCCGGAAGTTCTCCACGATCACGTCCGCGCGGTCGCACAGGCGCAGCGCCACCTCCCGCGCGCCCGGCACGTTGAGATCGATCGAGACGTCGCGCTTGCCGGCGTTCTGCTGGGCGTAGTAGCCGGAGATCTCGGCCTCGCGGGGGAACGCCTGCCGGGACAGGTCGCCGCCCGGTGGTTCCACCTTGACGACCTCGGCGCCGAGCTCCAGCAGCGTCTGCGCGCAGAGCGGTCCGGCGAGCACCCGGGAGAAGTCCACGACACGGATGCCGGTCAACGGTGCGGGCACGGTCACCACCCCCCGAAGCGCGCCCGGCCGGGGCCGTCGCGGTTCAGCGATTCCACCCCGGCGCGGAAGTCCGCGGAGCGCAGGATCGGTTCCTGGATCTCGGACATGGCCTCGTCGGCCGCGCGGACGCCCTGGTCGACGGCGATCGACACCAGCCTCTTCGTCGCCGCGTGCGCCACCGTCGGCCCCGCCGCCAGCTCACGGGCCAGGGCCATCGTCGCCGCGCCCAGCCGCTCGTCCGCGACGACCCGGTTGACGATCCCCCAGCGCTCCATCGTGCGCGCGTCGTGACGGCGTCCGAGCATGACCATCTCCTTCGCCCGCGCGGCACCGGCGCGTTGCGTGATCCGCTGGACGGCGCCCATCAAGGGATGCAGGCCGACGGCCGCCTCCACCAACCCCAGCTTGGCGGATTCACCCACGACGACGAGGTCACAGGCGAGCGCCACCTCCAGCCCGCCCCCGGCGCAGATTCCGTGCACGCTCGCCACGATCGGGATCGGCAACTCGTCGAAGGCGCGCAGCACGTCGGGCAACCGCCAGTCCAGGACGCCGTTCCCCTCCGTCGCGGCGGCCAGCATCGCGTCGACATCGGCGCCCGCGGAGAAATGACGCAGCCCGCTCTCGACGATCACCGCGCGGGCGCCCTGGGCCCACGCCCAGTGGAGCGCCTCGACGATCCGCTCGCAGAAGGCGGCGTCCAGCAGGTTGTGGGGCCGGTGCCGGAGGGTCAGCACCGCGACGCGGCCGTCCGTCCGGCGGCCGACCGGCGTCTCCTCGCCGTACGGCGGGAAGGTCCGGGTCTCCTCGGCGACCGGCCAGAAGGCCCGGCCCGCTTCGGTCCTCTGCTCTGGCATGGCTGCCCGCTCCTTCCCGGCGGTGGCGACGGTTCACGACGTGGGCGGCGGCCCGTCCGGTGTGTTCGCTACTCCCGTGGGGGCGAACACGGCTCTAACTTGCAGTTTGATAGTTAGGTCTACGGCCAACCGTATGAAGTAGACTTGCTTATCGCAAGCCAGTTATGGGCGAAAGGGGTTAAAGCCTTGGCAACCGACCGAAAAGCACGGGTGGGGGCGCCCTGCCCGATCGGCCGGGCCGTTGACGCCATAGGGGAGCGGTGGACGCTGCTGATCCTGCGCAACGCCACGCTGGGCATGACCCGCTTCGAGGATTTCCGATCGGACCTGGGCATCGCCGACAACATCCTGTCCGCCCGGCTCAGCCGCCTCGTCGAGCGCGGCCTGCTCACCCGGGTGCCCTACCGCGACGGCGGGCGCACCCGCGAGGAATACCGCCTCACCGCAGCGGGCGCCGACATCCTCCCGGTGCTGCACGCCCTCGCCGCCTGGGGCCACGAACACACCGCGCCCGACGAGCCCGCCGAACCCATGCGGGTCGTTCACCGCACCTGCGGGCACGCCACCACGGCCGGCGGCCGCTGTGACCACTGCGGGCGGCCCCTGCGCCGCGAGGAGGAGTCCTGGGTACGGCCCTGGCGCTCACCCGAGCCGACCCCCCTCGCGAGCCCCGTCACCTGAGGGCGGGCGTTCATACCGCGTACCGGGCGACGGCCTCCTCGTCCCAGGTGATCCCGAGCCCCGGGCCCGCGGCGACGACGTGGCCGTCGACCGGCCGGTACGGGGTGAGCAGCACCGCGCCCGCGAGATCGAGATACTCCATCCAGTCGGCGGTGGGCGTCACCGCCATGGCGTGCGCGCTCGCCTCGACGAAGAGGTGGCTGGACACCGGCAGCGAGGCCGCCTCCGCCTGCCCCGCCGCGAGCGTCCAGCCGGTGAAGCCGCCGATCTTCACGATGTCGAACATGGCGAGGTCGCAGGCCGACGCCGCGATGGCCGCGTGGCATCCCCTCGGGAACCACCAGTTCTCCCCGGTCTGGATTCTCGCGCCGGTGGTGCGCCGTACGTAGGAATGGCCGTCGAGGTCCTCGGCGGCGACCGGCTCCTCCACCCAGTAGAGGTCGAACTCGCGGAGCCGCTCGATCCGTCGGCGGGCCTCCAGTGGGTCGAGCGACTGGTTGTAGTCGACCATCAGCTCGACGTCGGATCCGATGATCTCGCGAACCCGCCGCACGACCGCCACGTCGCGGGCCGCGTCCGGATAACCGATCTTGATTTTGATCGCCCGGAACCCGTTCTCGACGGAACCCCGGAGGGCCCGCTCCTCCCGCCGGGGGTCGAGCATGCCGTAGCTGTCGTAGGCCCGCAGCATGACGGGCTCGCCACCGAGAAGCCCGGCGACAGGCCGGCCGGTCAGCTTGCCGAGGGCGTCCCAGAGCGCCATCTCGATCCCCGACATCACCATGCCGAGCAGCCCCTGCGTGCCGAGCAACCGGAACCGCGCCTGGAGCTCCCGCATCCGCCGTACGGGCGCGACGGGCTTGCCGCCCAGTTCGGGGGCGAGTTCCCCGGCGATGGAGGTCAGGGCGGGGAGCATCGCCGAGCTGTACGCGAAGACGTAGGAGTGTCCGGTCACACCGCCCTCGGTGGTCACGTCGAGCAGGACGAGCGGAGCGGCCGACACCGACCCTGAGGCGGTGTGGAGGGGCCGCGCCATGGGGACGACGACCGGACGCGCGCGCACCTCCGCGATCGCCGGAAGTGTCGTCATGTCGCCGTCGTCATGTCGCCGTCGTCATGTCGCTGTCGTCATGTCACTGCCGCCTCCGGGTGATCGGGACCGCTTCGGCGCCTGCGGTTCGAATACTCCCCTACTCCCCGGAAACCGCCGCGGACACGGGCTCGTCCCGGCAAAGAGAACGGCGCGGGAATTTGCCGGGAGATGAACGAGCCGCCTCCGCCCTTCCCGCCCGCGATGGTCTCGCGACGGTTCCGTGGTGGTTCCGCAGCGGTCCCGCAGCAGTCTCGCGGCGGTTCCGTGGCGGCTTCGGGAAGGGCCGGGGAGAGGTCGGAAAAGGCTCGGGAGAGAGTTCGCGCCAGGTGGATGGAACCCGCGCTGAGCGGATGGCACGGGCGGCGGCGGCCGCCGTACCTTTTCACCAGGCGCCGCTCGATCGTTCTCCCGCTTCCACGAAGCCTCCTCAAGGCTCCTTGAGGCTTCCCCGAAGCTCTCTGACCCTTCTCGGAAAGGACAATTCACCATGCGCAGGATCCTCGTCGTCGGCGCCGGTCAGGCGGGCCTCCACCTCGCCCTCGGCCTGCTGCGGAACGGCTACGACGTCACCGTCGTCTCCAACCGGACCCCGGAGGACATCCGTGGCGGCCGGGTCATGTCCAGCCAGGCCATGTTCGGCACCGCCCTCGGCCACGAGCGTGCCCTCGGCCTGGACCTGTGGGCGGACGACTGCCCGCCGATCGACGGCATCCAGTTCGCGGTGGCCGGTCCCGACGGCGACCCGGCGATCCACTGGGCCGCCCGGCTCGACGCCCCCGCCCGCTCGGTCGACCAGCGGTTGAAGATGCCCGCCTGGATGGCCGAGGTGGAGCGGCTCGGCGGGAAGATCGTCATCCACGACGCGACCGTGGAGGACCTGGAGGACTACGCCGCCCAGTACGACCTGGTCCTGGTGGCCGCGGGCAAGGGATCGATCGCCTCGCTCTTCGAGCGGGACGCGCCGCGCTCGCCGTACCGCGTCCCGCAGCGGGCCCTGGCCCTCACCTACGTCAACGGCCTCGCGCCGCGGCCCGATCACTCCGCGGTGTGCTTCAACGTGATCCCCGAGGTCGGCGAGTACTTCGTGTTCCCCGCGCTCACCGTCACCGGCCCCTGCGAGATCATGGTGTTCGAGGGCGTGCCCGGCGGGCCGATGGACTGCTGGGCGGACGTCAGCACCCCCGCCGAGCACCTGGCCGTGAGCAGGCGCGTCCTGGAGACCTTCCTGCCGTGGGAGGCCGAGCGCGCCGCGGGCGTCGAGCTCACCGACGAGGGCGGCGTCCTGTCCGGCCGCTTCACCCCGGTCGTGCGCAGGCCGGTGGCGACGCTCCCGTCGGGCGCCCGGGTCCTGGGCGTGGCGGACGTGGTCGTGCTCAACGACCCGATCACCGGGCAGGGCTCCAACAACGCCGCCAAGTGCGCGGCCTCCTACCTGGCCGACATCCTGGAGCGCGGCGAGCGCCCGTACGACGCGGAGTGGATGGAGCGGGTCTTCGAGCGCTACTGGCGGGACGCCCGGCACGCCACCACCTGGACGAACGCGCTCCTCGCGCCTCCGCCGCCGCACGTGCTGGAGATCCTGGGCGCCGCGGGCGGGCTGCCCGAGGTGGCCTCCCGCTTCGTCAACGGCTTCGACGACCCCTCGGACTACGCCGGCTGGTTCCTGGATCCGGCCGGCGCGGCCGAGTACCTGGCGCGGGCCGGGAAGTGAGGGGCCGTCATGAGATCCCTGCGCGACGCCCTCGGGCAGTTCGCCACCGGGGTGGCGGTGGTCACCGCCGCCACCCCGCGGGGTGAGCGGCTGGGCGTGACCGTCAACTCCTTCACCTCCGTCTCGCTCGACCCGCCGCTGGTCCTGTGGTGCCTGTCCCGGCGGGCTCCCAGCGCGCCGGCCTTCGCCGAGGCCGGGCGGTTCGCGGTGAACGTCCTGGCCGCCGGGCAGGAGCACCTGTCGCGGCGGTTCGCCACGCCGCTGCCCGACAAGTTCGCCGGGGTGGAGACCCGTCTCGCCCCGGGCGGGGTGCCGGTGCTCGCCGGGACCGTCGCCCACTTCGCCTGCCGCGCGGTGGCCACGTACGACGGCGGCGACCACCTGATCTTCGTCGGGGAGGTCGAGCACTTCCGCCGGGAGGAGGGCGAGCCGCTGGTCTTCCACTCGGGCGCCTACCGGGCGTTCTCCGCGCCGGACCGCGAGATGGCGCTCTGCGAGACCGGCGGATCCTGAGCGGCGGTGTCCTTTCCCGGGGTTCCCGTTCGTCGGGGTGGTGGAGCGGTACCACGGTGGCGGCACCATGGGAACGCACCACGGGAACGGCGCCGCGAGGGGCCACGAGGAGGAGGACACGTGAAGTACATGCTGTTGATCTGCGGTGACGAGTCCGCGGCCGACCACGCCCAGGACGGCTGCGGCGGGTGGTCGGAGGAGATGGAACGCCGCGGGGTGCTGCGGGGCGGCGCCGGGCTGCGGCCACCGGCCGACGCCACGACCGTGCGGGTACGCGACGACGCGGTCCTGCTCACCGACGGCCCGTTCGCCGAGACCAGGGAGCAGATGGGCGGGTTCTGCATGATCGAGTGCGCCGATCTCGACGAGGCCATCGAGATCGCCTCGAAGCACCCGGCCTCCGGCTACGGCTCGATCGAGATCCGGCCGCTCCTGCCGTCGTGACCGGGGACGGAGCGCCCGAGGGTGGCATGAGCGGGGATGGCGTTAGCGGGGATGGCGTGAGCGGGAACGGGGCGCCCGAGGGCGGCGTGACCGATGGCGGCGTGAGCGGGGACGGGGCGCCCGAAAGCGGCGTGACCGGGGACCGTGTGACCGGGGGTGGCGGGGCCGGGAACGGTGTGAACAAGGACGGCGCGGCCGGGGACGGTACGGCCGGGGACGGCGGGGCGGCGGAGGTCGAGGCGGCGGTCGCCCAGGCGTTCCGGGACGAGTGGGGCCAGGTCGTGGCCACCCTGATCCGGGTCACCGGCGACTGGGACCTCGCCGAGGAGTGCGCGCAGGACGCCTTCGCGCTGGCCCTGCGGCGCTGGGCCGGGGACGGGGTCCCGCGCAGACCCGGCGCGTGGCTCACCACGGTCGCGCGCAACCGCGCCGTCGACAGGCTGCGCCGCGAGGCGGTCGGCGCCGCCAAACTGCGAGAGGTGGCCGCCATGTCGTACGAGCCCGAACCCGCGTGGCACGACGACGGCGTGCCGGACGACCGGCTGCGGCTGATCTTCACCTGCTGCCACCCCGCGCTGGCCCTGGAGGCCCGGGTCGCGCTCACCCTGCGCACCCTGGCCGGGCTGACCACCTCGGAGATCGCGAGGGCGTTCCTGGTCGGCGAGCAGACGATGTCCAAGCGCCTGCTCCGGGCCAAGCGGAAGATCAGGCACGCCGGGATCCCGTACCGGGTGCCGCCCGCGCACCTGCTGCCGGAGCGCGTGCCCGCCGTGCTGGGCGTGCTGTACCTGCTGTTCAGCGAGGGATACTCGGCCACGGCGGGCGCCGACCTGCTGCGGCGCGACCTCAGCGCCGAGGCGATCCGGCTGGCCCGCGTCCTGACGCGGCTGATGCCCGACGAGCCCGAGGCGGTGGGGCTGCTGGCGCTGATGCTGCTGCACGACGCCCGCGGCGCCACCCGGCTCGACGCGGCCGGTGACCTGGTGACCCTGGAGGAGCAGGACCGTGCCCTGTGGGACACCGCCGCGATCGCCGAGGGGGAGGAACTGCTCGGCCGCGCCCTGCGGCGTGGCCGTCCGGGCCCGTACCAGGTGCAGGCCGCCATCGCCGCCTGCCACGCCACCGCGGCCGACGCGGCCGGCACCGACTGGGCCCAGATCGCCGCGCTGTACGGGCGGCTCGCGCGGTTCACGCCGTCCCCGGTGGTGGAGCTGAACCGGGCGGTGGCGGTGGGGATGGCCGCGGGACCGGCCGCGGGGCTGGAGCTGGTGGAGGCGCTGCGGGAGTCGGGGGCGCTGGCCGGGTACCACCTGCTGCCGGCGACCCGGGCCGACCTGCTGCGCCGCCTGGGCCGCGCCGCCGAGGCCGAGGCCGCCTACCGCGAGGCGCTGGAGCTGGCGGCGACCGACACAGAACGCCGCTATCTCGGCCGCCGGCTCGCCGAGGTCACCGGTTCGTAGTCCGGGGGTGTCCACTCGCAGTCCAGGAGTGTCCGCTCGTAGTCCAGGGGTGTCCGCTCGCGCCGGGCTCGTTCGTCGGTAGGGCGACACCTTCCCGGAACTCCCGGGAACCTGGAGAAGAGGACACCGATGGACATACCAATGAACATGCCAGTGGGCGCGGCGACTCCGCGCGACGCCGCCGGGAGCGCGCGATCGGGGGAGCGGCGATGACGGGGGCCACGGAGAGCGAGGTCAGGAAGGCGATCGCCGCCGAACGCCGCGACCTGGCGGACGTGCTCACCGGCCTGCCGGAGCGGCGGTGGGACGAGCCGACCCTGTGCGCCGGGTGGCGGGTACGGGAGGTCGTGGCCCACATGACCATGCCGTTCCACTACTCGACCCCGCGCTTCGTGATCGAGATGATCAGGTCGCGGGGAAACTTCGCCAGGATGGCCGACCGGTGCGCCCGGCGCGACGCGGCGGCCCTGTCGTCCGGCGAGCTCGCCGCGCTGATGAGGGACAACGCGGACTTCGCGTGGAAGCCCCCGGGGGGCGGATTCGAGGGCGCGCTCACCCACGAGGTGATCCACGGCCTGGACTTCACCCTGCCGCTGGGCCTCGACCGGCACGTGCCCGAGGATCGGCTGCGCATCGTCCTGGGCGGTTTCGAGGCGGAGAAGAGCCTCAGGTTCTTCGGGGTGGACATCCGGGGAATCGAGCTGCGCGCCGACGACGTGGACTGGTCCATCGGGGAGGGGACGCCGATGTACGGGGCGGCGCAGGATCTCATCCTGGTCCTGTGCGGCCGGAGGCTGCCGGAGGGACGGTTGCGCGGCGAGCCGAGCCGTCGGTTCGTCGCGTAGGGGCCGCCCGTCCCCCGGACCGGTCCGGGGGACGGGCGGATCGTGATCCCGGGTCTCGGGTCCCAGGTTCCGGGGTCAAGGTTCCGGGTCCCGGGTCCCGGGTCTCAAGCCCCGGGTTCCGGATGGGCATGGCTCCCCGATGTCGCCGTGACCAGCAGGTATATGGTGAAAAAAGGCGAGAAATCGCTCTTGGTTCGGACTCGGTGGTCACACTCCCCTCACGTCCCCCGCGAAGATGGCCGCCCGCTCCGTCGGCGTCGCGTGGAAGGGCACCACGAGGAGACAGGGAGGACGTCATGCCGAGCAACAAGGTCGTCACGTACCAGGGACCGGGCAAGGTGGAGGTCCAGGAGATCGACTATCCCGGGTTCGAGCTCAAGGAGGGGCCCGGGGTGCCCCCGGCCAACGTGGGCCGCAAGGTGCCGCACGGCGCGATCGTCAAGACCGTCGCGACGAACATCTGCGGCAGCGACCAGCACATGGTCCGTGGCCGCACCACCGCGCCCGTCGGGCTCGTCCTCGGCCACGAGATCACCGGCGAGGTCGTCGAGACCGGCCCGGACGTCGAGTTCACGAAGGTGGGCGACCTCGTCTCGGTCCCCTTCAACATCGCCTGCGGCCGCTGCCGCAACTGCAAGGAGGGCAAGACCGGGATCTGCGAGAACGTCAACCCCGAACGGCCGGGCGGGGCGTACGGCTACGTCGACATGGGCGGCTGGGTCGGCGGGCAGGCGCAGTACGTCCTGGTGCCCTACGCCGACTGGAACCTGCTGAAGTTCCCCGACAAGGACCAGGCGATGGAGAAGATCCTCGACCTGGCCATGCTCACCGACATCTTCCCGACCGGCTTCCACGGCTGCGTCACCGCCGGGGTGAAGCCGGGATCGACCGTCTACGTCGCCGGAGCGGGTCCGGTCGGGCTCGCCGCGGCCGTCTCGGCGTTCCTCCTCGGGGCGGCCGTGGTGATCGTCGGCGACCTGAACAAGGAGCGCCTGGAGCAGGCCCGCAGCTTCGGCTGCGAGACCGTCGACGTGTCGCGGGGCGAGCCGAAGGACCAGATCGAGGAGATCCTCGGCGAGCCCGAGGTCGACTGCGGCGTCGACGCCGTGGGCTTCGAGGCCCACGGCCACGGTGGCGACTCCGGTAAGGAGCGGCCCGCCACCGTGCTCAACTCGCTCATGGAGGTCACCCGCGCGGGCGGCGCGCTCGGCATCCCCGGCCTGTACGTGACCGGCGACCCGGGCGCCCACGACGAGGCGGCGCAGCAGGGGTCGCTGTCCATCCGGCTCGGCCTCGGCTGGGCCAAGTCGCTGTCCTTCGCCACCGGCCAGTGCCCCGTCATGCGCTACAACCACTACCTGATGCAGGCGATCCTGCATGACAGGGTGCAGATCGCCAAGGCGGTCGACGCCGTGACGATCCCGCTGGACCAGGCGCCGCAGGGGTACGCGGACTTCGACCAGGGAGCCGCGTCCAAGTTCGTGCTCGACCCGAACGGCGCGCTCGGCACGAGAGGCTGACCCGGACCCGGACCCGGACCCGCCCCCGGACCCGGACCTGCCCCCGGACCCGCCCCCGCATCCCGGGTGGCCGACCCGGACCCGCGCCCCGGGCGCCCGGCCCCGGGGACCCGCGCCGCGGGCGTACCACGGGCGGGAGCCGTACCGGGAGCCGTACCGGGAGCCGTACCGGGAGCCGTACCGGAAGGCGTCACCTGAGCGGGCGCGGGTCGTGGCCGATGCCCGCGGTGACGGGCGCCTCCTCGGCGAACTCCAGGTCGGGCGGCGGTCGCCGGAACATGCGGGTGAGGTAGGCGAGATAGATCACGCCCAGGCCGAGCCAGATCAGGCCGAGGGTGACGGCGTGCGCGTCGAGACGGCTGAGCAGCCACAGGTTCACCCCCGCCCCGATCGCCGGGAGCAGGACGTACTGCACCACCCCCGGCGCCCGGCCCGCGCGGCGTTCCCTGACGTAGTGGGCGATGACGCTGAGGTTGACGAAGGCGAAGGTGGTGAAGGCGCCGAAGTTGATGAACGACGTGGAGGTGGCCATGTTCAGCCACAGCGCGATCAGTCCCGCGGCGCCGGTGATCACCAGGCCGAACACGGGCGTACGGCACCTGGGGTGGAGGTAGCCGAACACCTTGCGGGGCAGCACCCCGTCGCGCCCCATCGCGTACAGCAGCCGCGAGGTGCTGGCCTGCGCGGCGAGGCCGGAGGCGAACTGGGCGACGACCAGACCGGCCAGGAAGACCGCGCTGAACAGGCTGCTGCCGATCAGCCTGGCGAGGTCGAAGGCCGCCGAGGAGGAGTCCTCGAAGAAGCCGCCGGGATGCACGAGCTGTGTGAAGTACGCGACCACGACGAAGATCAGGCCACCGGCGAGCGCGGTGAGCATGATCGCCCGGGGGATCGTCCTCTCCGGCTCGACGGTCTCCTCCGCGAGGGTGGTGACGGCGTCGAAGCCGAGGAGGGCGTAGGCGGCGATGGCGGCCCCCGCCGCGACGCCGGAGACCGTGGTGGCCCGGTTGTCGAACGGCGCCAGGTCGAACAGTGCGGCGGGCCCCCACGAACCGGCCACGTAGCCGACCGACAGCAGCACGAAGAAGAGCAGCACCGTGATCTGGAAGGTCATCAGCAGGAGGTTCACCCGCGCCGCGATCTTGATGCCCACGAAGTTGAGCAGGGTCGTCACGGTGATGAACAGGGCGATCCACACCCACGGGTGGACCGCGGGGAACTGCGCGGACAGGTAGGCGCTGCCGATCAGCCAGATGACCATGGGAAGGAAGAAGTAGTCGAGCAGCACCGCCCAGCCCACCAGGAAGCCCGCCCGCGCGTCGATGGTCCGCCGCACGTAGGTGTAGGCGGATCCGGCGATCGGGTAGACCGCGGCCATCTTGCCGTAGCTGAAGGCCGTGAACAGCATGGCCACCAGCGCGAGCGCGTACGCGGCGGCGGTCGCGCCGCCGGTGGTCTCGGACACGATGCCGAAGATGCCCAGGACGATCAGCGGCGTCATGTAGGCCAGGCCGAACAGCACGACCTCGCCGAGCGTCAGAGCACGCCTCAGAACTGGTCCCTTGGATGGCATCGTGAGGTTCTTCCCGAAGAGTCAGCCTCCCGCTGGGGTCCAGCGAGAAGGATCGATCCGTCCCTGGTAGAGGGGGAGGTCTATCGGCCGGTCGGCCTCGGTGAACTGCTCCCACACGCGGTTGAGACCGGCGGTGCCGTACCTGCGGACCCGCGTGACGTCGTCGAGGTCGAGGACGTCGGTGAGCACCGTGGCCGCCTCGCCCGCCTCGGCCCTGACCCGGCCCTCGGGGTCGGCGACCAGGCTGTGCCCGGTGCCCACCGGGGCGGCCGTGTTGACGCTGACGACGTACACCTGGTTCGCGATCGCGTGGGCGCGCGCGAGCACCAGCTCCTGGGGGCGGTCTGAGGTCGTCGTCCTGGCCGGGACGACGATCACCTCCGCGCCCATCCACGCGAGGTGGCGGGCGACCTCGGGAAACCAGATGTCGTAACAGATCGCGAAGCCGACCCGGCCCGCCTCGGGGACGTCGAACACCACGAAGCGGTCCCCGGGCCGGTGCGGCTCGTACGGCCGCCAGGGGAAGACCTTCCGGTACGAGGCGACGAGCCGGCCCTCGGGGGAGAAGGCCAGGGCCGTGTTGTAGAGCGCGCCGCCGGGCCCGCGTTCGCAGACGCTGCCGGGCACCAGCCAGATCCCCAGGTCACCGGCGAGCTCGGCGAGGGCCTTCGAGCGCGGCCCGTCCAGCGGTTCGGCGGACGCCTCCAGCTCGGCGGCCCGCTCGCCCGCCGGGCCGCACGTGCCGTGCAGGTGGAACTCGGGGAAGACGGCGAAGCGCACCCCGGGAAAGCGCCCGGCGAGCTCCTCGACCTCCCGCGCGAAACCCGAGATCGGCTCCCCGGCCTGCCGGGGAGCCGCCTGGGCGAGCGCTATGGAGAGGGGACGCGACATGGCACACCTGCTTCCCGGCTAGAAAATAAAAAATATCTCATTATGAGCACTTATCGCAATTTTGATCATTATGATCTGTTTCTTGGCGAGTACCGTGGGGGCATGTCGTCCGGCAGCCCCCTCATCGTGCTCAAAGCCCCCGCCCTGGTCGGCATCCGGCGGCTCAACGCGCTCGACACGGTCCGCGCCCGCATCGCGATGGCCGTCGAGCTGGGCCTGCTGAAACCCGGGGAGCGACTGCCGCCCGCCGGTGACATCGCCCGCGCCCTCGGCGTCGGGGAGATCACCGTACGCAGGGCGCTCGTCTCGCTCTGCGACCAGGGCATCCTGGAACGGCGGCGCGGGCGCGGCGGCGGCACCCTGGTGTCCGAGCGGCCCCCGCCCGGCGAGGTCCGCGAGATCGAGGCCTACCGGTCGGCCGCCGCCGACGTCCATCGGCTGATCGACCAGCGGCTGCTCCTGGAGTGCGGCGTCGCGCACCTGGCCGCGACGCGCCCGGGGCCGCGCCCGCTGGGGCAGCTGGAGGAGCTGGAGCGGTTGGTGGCGTGCATGGACCGGGCCTCCAGCTGGGCCGAGTTCCGCACCTGCGACGAGCGCTTCCACATGGAGGTGGCCGCGGCCACCGGCCTGCCGTCTGCGGTGGAGCAGTACGGCTCCGTCGTCCGCGAGCTCTACCGCTACTACCTGCCCTTTCCCCTGGACTACCTGCGCGAGTCCAACCGCGGGCACGCCGAGCTCGTCGCGGCCCTGGCGGCGGGCGACCCGCTGAGGGCGGTCGAGATCACCCGCGGCCACGTCGAGGTGCTGCACCGGACCATGTTCGTCGGCGTCGAGGACCAACGGGGCTGAGGACCAGCGGGGCAGGACCAGCGGGGCTGAGGGGCGTTCCGGGGCCCGGGGAGCGGGTTCCGGGGCTCGGGGAACGACGGGAGGGGGCGACGGGAGGGGGCAAGGAGCCCGGAAGGTCCGGGAGCTCGCGAGCCCGGGGGATCCGGGGGCTCAGGAGGTCCGGGGGCTCGGAAGGTTCCGGGAGCCTGGAGGCTCGGAAGGTGCGGGGAGCCTGGAGGCTCGGAAGTTCGGGGAACCCGGGAGGGCCGGGAAAGGCTCGGGAGGGTCGTTCGGAGGGGCTCGCTCAGAGGGTGTCGACGAACAGCTCGGCCTCGCGCTCGCCCATGCCGGTCTCCCCGCGCACCAGGTGGACCGCCTGCTCGGTGCGACCGGCGGCCTTGAGCCCGCGTACGCGAGTGGCCAGGTCGGGCCCGGTGAGGACGGGGGCACCCGGCGCGTCCGGGACACCGGCGTTCGGCGGGACCACGGGGCGGGCGGGACGGAAGCCGGCCATGACGGGATGGCTCCACATGTCGTGCCCCGCCGCGACGGCGTCGACGACCATCTTGGATTCCTTCAAACCGAGCCCGGTGTACTGCCGCAGCTCCTTGATCGCCTGGATCTTCAGGCCCCGGCGCGTCAGCCCGGTGACGGTCTCGTGCAGCCCCTGGGGCGTCGGCGGGATGACGGGCGCCCGGCCGCCGGAGACCGCACGGGCACCCTTCATGGCCGCCACGACGACACCGATGACAACCGCCAGGACCACCGCGAGCAGAACGGCGAGGATCAACAGTTCGGTGGGCCCGATGTTCGGCATGCCCGCATCGTACGCCGGACTCGCACGGGCCGCGCGAGGCGGCGACGGGCCGGAACGGGAGCCTTCCTCCTCCGCCACCCTCCGGAACGAAAACCGCTACTCACCGGAGCGGGAAGCCACCACCCGCCGGAGCGGGAGACCGCCGGTCGCTGGAGCGGGAGACCGCTACCCGCCGGAGGGGGAGACCGCCACCCGCCGGAACGGAAACCGCCATTCGCCGGAACGGGAGACCACCGCCCGCCGGTGGGGGAGGCCATCGGGCCGGTGCCCGCCGGAGGGGAAGCCTTCCAGCCGGTACCCGCTGGCCGATGCTCGCCGGAGGGGAATCCCCCGGCCGATGCCCGCTGGCCCATGCCCGCTGGAGGGGAGGCGTTCGGGCCGGTGTCCGGGAGGGGGAAGCTTTCCCGGCCGGTGCCCGCGACCGGGGAGTTTCCCCTCCTTCGGCGGGCGGTGGACACGACGGACGGCGACGGCTGTTAAATGGCAGCGTCCGAACGGCAGCCTCCCAACCTGCCCGCAGCAAGCCCGTACCCCCGCCCGCGACCAGGGTTCGTTCCCCACCCGCGCCCCGCAGGGGGCGCGTGCGCATCAGATCGAGAGGATCGTCATGGCCGCATACCATCGAACGGGCCGGGTCACGGCCGCGCTGACCGCCTGTCTCGCCTCGGTGGCGCTGGCCGGGTGCGCGAGCAGCGACGCCACGGCACCCCGGGCCACGACCCCCGCCCCGGCTGGCACCGGGGCGAAGACGGACGGCGGCACCGTGCTCGCGGGCCAGCCGGACGTCAACGGCGACGGCAAGGTCGTCATCGGGGTGCTGAGCCCCGGTGACATCAACGACAAGGGCTACTACCAGAGCTTCGTCGACACCGCGGAGCGGTTCGCCACCTCGAAGGGGTGGACGATCATCAAGCGCGGCGGCGTCAACACCAGCGAGGCGCTCAACGCCGCGCGGGCGCTCTGCAGGCAGAAGGTCGACATGGTGGCCCTCGGCGCCGCGGACCTCAGGGACGCTATCCCCGCCTCCGAGGAGCCGGTGTGCGCCGGGACCGCCTGGTACGTCCCCTCGTCAGACAACGTCCCGCAGACCCCGAGGATCATGCTCTCCACCGACGAGGCGGACCAGAGCCTGCTGGCCGCCGGGTACGCGGCGGGCCTGCTCATGAAGGAGAAGGGCGCGACCAAGGCCGGGTTCGTGACCGGTCCCGAGGTCGACTTCACCAGCGCGGCGGCGAGGGCCTTCAGGGCGGGGATCCGGCTGGTGGTCCCCGAGGCCACGCTGACGGTCACCTACAGCGGCGACCTCAACGACTCGGCCAAGGCCAAGGAGGCGACCCAGGCCCAGATCAGCCAGGGCGTCAAGGTCGTCTACCCCTATCTGGGCGGCGCCACCGACGCGTCGGCGGAGCTGGCCAACGCCAACGGCGTGCTCACCCTCACCCCGGGCACCGACCGGTGCGCCTCCACCGGGCCCACGTTCGACGTCTCGGTGCTCTTCAGCCCCGGAGACTACTTCGGGGCCGCGCTGGAGGACTTCGCCGAGGCGAAGCTGCGGATGGGCGTGGAGAAGGTCTGGAAGCTCGGGGTCGACCCGTTCCCCACCGTGAGGATCTGCGAGCCCACCCCCGAGCAGGAGGAGAGGCTGGAGACGTTCATCGCCGACGTCGGCAGCGGGAAGATCGACCCCAAGGCGGAAGTGAAGAGGCTCGGTTCCTGACGTGGCGGAGGACGAACGGGCAGCGCCCACCCCGGAGCTCGCCTCGCCATCGGTGCCCGCGCTCCGGCTGCGGGGAGTCAGCAAGAGCTACGGTCCGGTCGTCGCATGCGACGCCGTCGATCTCACCGTGTACGAGGGCGAGATCCACGGCCTGCTCGGCGAGAACGGGGCCGGCAAGTCGACGCTCATGAGAATCCTGACGGGACTCGTCCAGCGGGACGCGGGAACCGTCCTGCGCCGGGACGAGCCCGTCGAGATCGGCGGCCCGAGGGAGGCGGCGGCGCTCGGCATCGGCATGGTGCACCAGCACTTCAGCCTGGTCGAGCCGCTGACGGTCTGGGAGAACGTCATCCTGGGCGACACCGGGAGGATCGACAGGGCCGCGGCCCGCGACCAGGTGCGGGAGATCTCCCTGCGCTACGGCCTGCCGGTCGACCCGCTGGCGAGGGTGGCGCGGCTCTCCGCGGGCGAGCGGCAGCGGGTCGAGCTGGTCAAGTGCCTGCGCCGGGACCCGGCGGTGCTCATCCTCGACGAGCCGACGTCCGTGCTGACCCGGGCGGAGTCGGCCGAGCTGTTCGGCGTGCTGCGCCGCCTGGTCCGTACGGAGAACCGCGCGGTCATCCTGATCAGCCACAAGCTGGACGAGATCACCGCGGCCACCGACCGGGTGACCGTGCTGCGCGGGGGGAGGGTCGTCTTCCGGAGCGCCACCGCGGAGACGGACCCGCGTGAGCTGGCCCGGCGGATGGTCGGCAGGGAGGTCTCCCCGGACACCGGGACCGCCGCCCTCGGCCTGCCGCCGACCGGCCTTCCCGGGACACGCGAGACCGCGACCGGTGCGAGCGGGACCGCGACCGGGAAAACCACGGCGAACGAGAAGGCGGCCGGGGAGTCCGGAACCGGGGAGACCGGTATTCCGGAGACCGGGGCCGGGGAGACCGGTGTTCCGGAGACCGGGGCCGGGGAGACCGGTATTCCGGAGACCGGGGCCGCCGAGGTCGATGCTGGGAGGGCGGGCACCCCGGCGTCCTCAGCGTCCCCGGTGTCCCCGGTGTCCCCGGTGTCCCCGGCGTCTCCGATACCCCCGGTGCCCGTGACACCCGCGCTGCGGCTGCGCGGCCTCACCCTCACCGCCGACGGCGTGCCCCTCCTGTCCGATCTCAGCCTGGACGTCGCCCCCGGTGAGATCGTCGGCCTGTACGGGGTCGAGGGCAACGGCCAGTCGGCCCTGGGGGACCTGCTGTCCGGGCTCGTCGCACCGGACGCCGGGGTGGTCGAGGTCTCCGGACGGCCGGTCGATCCGTACCGCCCGGGTGCGCTGCACGCCGCCGGGCTCGGCATCGTGCCGGAGGACCGGCACGGCTCCGGCCTGGTGCTGGACATGAGCGTCGCCGAGAACCTGGTCATGAAGTCCCTGGACGCCGTGAGCGGCCGGGTGTTCCTCGACCGGGGGAGGGCGCGTGCCGTGGCCCGCCGCCTGGTGGCCGAGTTCGGCATCGTCACCCCTTCGACGGACACCCCGGTGCGCGACCTGTCGGGAGGCAACCGGCAGCGGGTCGTGCTCGCCCGCGAGCTCTCGGCCCGCCCGGCCGTCCTGGTCGCGGCGCGGCCCTCGTACGGGCTGGACGTGGGCGCCACCGAGGACATGTACCGGCGGCTGCGCGACGTCGCGGCCGGAGGGGTGGCCGTGCTGCTGATCTCCACCGAGCTGGAGGAGGTCATGACGCTGGCCTCCAGGATCGCGGTGATCTCGTCGGGAAGGATCACCGGCGTGCTGCCCGCCGGGGAGGCCACGGCCGAGCGGCTCGGCATGCTGGTGGGCGGGATGTCCGCGTGAACGAGTCCCCCCGGCCCCCCGTCGGAGACCCCGGCCGGGACTCGCCCCGGAAACCCGCCCGGAACCCGGCTCGGGAATCCGTTCGGGACCGTGCCCGGAACCCCGGCCGGGAATCCGTTCGGGACAGTACCCGGAACCCCGGCTGGGAATCCGCCCGGAATCCCGCCCGGAACCTGTCCGGTCGTCGTCTGCTCGCCCTGCTCGCCCCCGCCCCCGTCCCCGGCTCGTCGGCCTGGAAGACCGGCCTGGCGACCGTCGCGGGCGTGGTCGTGGCGTTCGCCCTGTCGTCGCTGCTGATCGCCGCGACCGGAGGCTCCCCCCTCGCGTCGGTGCTGGCCCTCTTTCAGGGCAGCGTGGCCGATCGGACGGCCTGGACCTCCACCCTGCTGTACGCGGCGCCGCTGCTGCTCGTCGCCGTGGGCGCGTGCGTCAGCGCCAGGTCCGGCGTGTTCAACATCGGCCAGGAGGGCCAGGTGCTCGTCGGCGCCCTCCTCGCCGCCTGGGTGGGCCTGCGCCTCGCGGTCACCGGCCCGGCGCTGCTGGCGGCCGTGCTGGCGGCCGCCGCGCTGGCCGGTGGGGCGTGGGCCGCTCTCAGCTCGCTGATGTACCGGCTGCGCGGCGTCGACGTCGTGGTCAGCACACTGCTGATGACCTTCGTCGCCCAGCAGCTCGTCGCGTTCGCGGTGAACACGCCGTGGCTGCTGCGGGAGTCGCGGGTCGGTGACGCCGTCGTCGCGCCGCAGTCCAACCCGCTGCCGGAGAGCGCCCTGCTCGGCTCGATCGGGGAGTATCCGGACCTGCAGGTCAACGGGGGTCTGCTGATCGCGCTGGTCGCGGCCGTGGTCGTCGCGACGGTGATCACCCGCACCCGGTGGGGGTTCCGGCTCACCATGCTCGGCCTCAACCCGGTCGCCGCCAGGCACGCCGGGGTACGCGCCGACGCGCTGGGCGGCGTGGCGCTGGCCGTCTCCGGCGCCCTCGCCGGGCTGGCCGGGGCCGTGTTGCTGACCAGCCCGGTGGGCGTCCACCGGCTGCAGCCCGGGATGGCGATGGGCATCGGCTGGGACGGCCTGCTGGTCGCCCTGGTCGCCCGCAACCGGCCGTTTCCGGCCGTGCTCGTCGCTCTGCTGTTCGGCGTGCTGCGCTCCGGCGGCGGCTTCCTCGCCGCGACCGGCGTGCCCCCGTTCGTCGTGGACGTGGTCAAGGCACTGCTGGTGCTGGCCTTCGTCGCCCCGCCCGCCGTCCTCGCCGCGTTCCGGCGCCGAGGCGGCGGTGTCCATGCCGGACGCGCCGGACGCGCGGGACGCCGGTCCGTGCCCGTGACCGAAGGAGCCGTCCGATGATCGTCGCGGACGACGTCTCCACCATCCTGTCCAGCGGGGTACGGCTCGCCGTGCCGCTGGCCTTCGCGGCGTGCGGGGAGTATCTCGCCGAGCGGGCCGGTGCCATGAACATCTCCGTCGAGGCGATGATGCTGGGCGCCGCGTTCGGCTCGGTCGCCACGGCCAGTGCCACCGGCAGCGCCACCACCGGGCTGGCCGCGGGCGTGCTGATCGGGATCCTGGTCGGCCTCGTCCACGGCAACCTCTCCCACCGCCTGAAGATCAACACCTTCGTGGCGGGGCTGGTCCTCAACGCCCTCGTCCTCGGGCTGACCGGCTACCTGATCACGGTCAGCGACTTCGACTCCCACCAGGTGTCGCAGGTCAGCGTCCCCTGGCTGCGTGACATCCCGCTGTTCGGCGCCCCGCTGTTCGTCGAGCGCTGGCCGGTCTACCTGCTGGTCGTCGTCGTCCCGCTGACCTGGTGGCTGGTCGAGCGCAGCAGGTGGGGCCTGGAGCTGCGGGCGTCCGGCGAACGGCCGCAGGCCGCCCACGTCACCGGCGTCAGGGTCGACGCGCGCCGCCGCCAGGCGCTGCTGTGGTGCGGCGCGCTGGCCGGGCTGGGCGGCGCGTACCTCGCGGTCGGCGAAGTCGGCTCGTTCAACGAGAACATGACGGCCGGTCGTGGGTACATCGTCATCGCGGCGGTGATTTTCGGCGGCTGGCGGCTGGGACGCACCCTGCTCGGCTGCGCGCTCTTCGGCCTGGCCGACGCCCTGCGCCTGGCGCTGCCCGCGCTGGGCCTGACACTCAACTCACAACTGCTCATAGTGGCGCCGTACCTGGTCGCGCTGCTCGCGATGCTGCTCTTCACGAACCGGCGCCGCGAACCGGGAGCGCTGGGGCGGCCCTTCGAACGGGGCTCCACCTGAGGGTCCCGGACACCGGCGACCGTCCGGATCGGCATAGACCGTCCGGATCGGCAAAGGCCGTCCGGGCCGACGCGGACCGTCTGAATCGACGCGGACCATCCGGATCGGCGCGGGCCGTTCGGATTGACGCGGGCCGTCCGGATGGACATAGGCCGTCCGGACCGACGCGGACCGACGCGGACCGTCCGGAACGACATGGACCGCCCGAACCGACACGGAGGAAATGGAGGATCTTCATGAGCGAGCTGACCCGGGCGCGGTGGACGCACGTCGCCCTGCCCACGGGCGACCTCGACGAGGCGATCGCCTTCTACACGTCGCTGACTCCGCTGGTGGTCGTCGAACGCTTCCGGGACGACGCCGGGGAGAGCGCCTGGCTCTCCAACGACGGGCAGGCCGAGACCCCGATGGTCCTGGTGCTCGTCTCCTTCGACAAGGACAGGGGCGAACGGCTGGGACTGCTGACGCCGTTCGCGCACCTCGGCATCGAGGTGCCCGGGCGCGCCGACGTCGAGGAGATCGCCGAACGGGCGCGCGAGCTGGGCCGCCTGCACTGGGAACCCCGCGACATGCCCGGCCCGGTCGGCTACATCTGCGCGCTGAAGGACCCCGACGGCAACGTCGTCGAGATCTCCCACAACCAGCGGGTCTTCGCCACGGTACGCAAGCTGTGGGCGGGCCCCTCCTGAGCGGGGAGATCATCCGGGTCCTGTCCCGGTTCCGGGGGAGAGGGCCTCAAAAGGCGGGGGCGCAGGACGGCGGTCAGGGGCCGTTCCCGTCCGTGCCCGGGGGCGGCGGATCCTCCGCCCCCCTGAGGCGGCGCTCCCGCTTTCCCCGCGCGATCTCGGTGCCCAGGGCGTCGAGGTGCTGGTTCCAGAAGTGCCGGTAGCGGTCGAGCCACCTGTCCACCTCCCGCAGCGGGGCGGGGTCGACGGCGTACAGCCGCCGGGTCCCCTGGGCGCGTACGGTCGCGAACCCGTTGTCGCGCAGCACGCGCAGGTGCTGCGAGACGCCGGGCTGTGAGATCCCGAACTCCTCCTGCACCACGGCGCTGATCTCACCGGCCGCCAGCTCGCCGTCGGCGAGCAGCTCCAGGATCCGGCGCCGGACCGGATCGCCGAGAACGTCGAGCGCGTGCATAACCTCACTGTCTCAGGATTGACTTATATAAGTAAAGTCTGAAGCCGAGAGGTCGCCCTGTCGGCCGTACTGTGCCTCTGACCTGGACGAACGCGTCGCAGGGTGATGCCATGGAAGGGGAGGACGGCCGGAGAACCGGCATTCCGCTGATCCAGGAGGCCCCAGTGAAGGCAACCATAGGCGACAAGCTGATCGTGGAGGGCGCCCACAGCGGCGATCCCCGGAAGATCGGGTCCATCATCGAGCTGCGCCACGAGGACGGAAGCCCGCCCTACGTGGTCCGCTGGGAGGGCGACGAGCACGAGAGCCTCGTCTTTCCCGGTCCCGACGCCCACGTGATGCCGGGCGTGCCGGGGTAGCCCCGGGGCGCGTGCCGCCCACTCCCGCTGGCCTGCGGCACGTGCCGCTCTCCCGTCGGCCCTCCGGGTGGGTCAAGGCCGTCGCACGTCCCGGACCTGTCGTGGCAGGACATGGCGCCGTACCGTCCCACAGGCCCGCCGTGTCCGGGTGCCGGTGATTTCCGCCGTGTCGTGCGGGCTACGATCACTGATGTGGAACAGCGCGAATTGGGAAGAACAGGCAGGCGGATCGGTGTCGTCGGGCTCGGCGCGTGGCAGCTGGGTGCCGACTGGGGTGAGGTCGGCGAGGACGAGGCCCTGGCCACCCTCGACGCCGCCGTGGACGCCGGGGTCACCTTCGTCGACACCGCCGACGTCTACGGCGACGGGCGCAGCGAGCGGATCGTCTCGCAGCTGATCAAGGCCAGGCCGGGGCTGACCGTGGCCACCAAGATGGGCCGCCGCGTCGCGCAGGAGCCGTCCGCCTACACCCTGGACAACTTCCGGGCGTGGACCGACCGCTCCCGCGCCAACCTCGGCGTCGAGACCCTCGACCTGGTGCAGCTGCACTGCCCGCCCACCCCGGTCTACGCGACGGACAGGGTCTTCGACGACCTCGACACCCTCGTCCAGGAGGGCCGCATCGCCGCCTACGGGGTGAGCGTGGAGACCTGCGACGAGGCGCTGACCGCGATCGCCCGGCCCGGCGTGGCCACCGTGCAGATCATCCTCAACGCCTTCCGGCTCAAGCCGCTGGAGAAGGTTCTCCCGGCGGCGGCCGAGGCCGGGGTCGGCATCATCGCCCGCGTCCCGCTGGCCAGCGGCCTGCTGTCCGGCAAGTACGACGAGTCCACCGTCTTCGGCGCCGACGACCACCGTACCTACAACCGGCACGGCGAGGCCTTCGACGTCGGAGAGACCTTCTCCGGGGTCGACTTCGCCACCGGCCTGGAGGCGGTCCGCAGGCTGGCCCCGCTGGTGCCGCCGGAGGCCACCATGGCGCAGTTCGCGCTGCGCTGGATCATCGACCAGCCCGGCGTCTCCGTGGTCATCCCCGGCGCCCGCAATCCCGGGCAGGCCCGCGCCAACGCGGCCGCCGCCACCCTGGACGCGCTGCCCGAGGCCACCCTCGCGAGCGTGCGGGAGACCTACGACGAGCTGATCCGCCCGCAGGTCCACCAGCGCTGGTGAACCGATAGCCGTTCCGGGCGGCCGCACCGCCCGGAACGGCTCGAAGCGGGCCCGAAGCGGCTTAATGCGGCGCGAAGAAGACCGGACAGCCGGACCGGCCGACCGGAACCGTTCTCCCGGCGGGGGCCCACGGCTCGCGCGTCCACGCGACGGTGGCCTTGGCGAGCCTCTGACCGGACCGGGCCTGGCGAGCCTCTGACCGGACCGGGCCTGCTGGGCCCCTGACCGGACCGGGTCTGATGAGTTCCTGACCCGGACACCTCGCCCGGCGGCTCACCCCGCCACAGACCCGCACCTTTTCCAGCACTCGGTCTCCGGTTTCCGGTTTCCGGTACCCGGCTTCCAGCGCCGGGTGTGACTCCTCGTGGCCGCCGCGCGCCGAGTGTCTTTTCTCTCTCCTCCGCGCCCGCCGTGAAGCCAGCAGGGCCGACCCGGCCGGGGACGACGGCCGGTGGGCATACCGGCTCATCACGCCCCGCGCCTCCTTTCGCGACCGTCATCTCGCACGCCGTCGCGTCGCCCGGATGAACGCTTCGACGCTTACTTTCACGCGTTCGAGCAGGATGGTCGCATCTTTTAGTTTGTAGGATTGACAAACTTATTACGACTGCCTACATTACGGAAACCGATCTCCCGTATTCGCGGGACTCGGGTCGGGGCCGGTCACGAGACATCTCGCGAACGGGCTCGACGCCACGATGTCTCACCGTCCTGGCCTCGATCGATCGCCGCCGCTCCGGCCCGCGAGACCACCGTCGCCGGGGCGCGCCGACGCCCCGCGGCAGCTGATTCGCCGACCACGAAGAACCGCCCCCCACAGAACTCCGAGGATGAGAATCGATGGACTCGCGTTCAACACCCCCCGGCCGTCGAGGACGGTTCACGACCCGGCTGATCGGCCTCCCCGTCGCCGCGGCTCTGGTCGCCGCGACCGCTCTGGTGGCGGTGGCCTTCCCGTCGCAGGCGGCCGCGGTGCCGGTCGCGGACGGTGTGTACACGCTGGCGTCGGGTTCGAGTGGTAAGTGTGTCGATGTGGCCGGTGCTTCGGCTGACAACGGTGCGTTGCTGGTGCAGGTCGCCTGTAACAGTGGTGCGGCTGATCAGCGGTGGAGGGCTGTCGCCCGGAGTGGTGGGTTCAATCTGGTCAATGTCGGCAGTGGCCGGTGTGTCGATGTGCCCGACTCTTCGACGGTTTCGGGGACTCAGTTGCAGCAGTGGGGGTGTGGGGACGGGAGCAAGCCGCAGCAGCAGTGGACCTTCGCCGCCTCCGCCGCCGCCTCGGGTAAGTATTTGATCAGGAGTGTCGTCTCGGGTTTGTGTGTCTCGAACAAGGACGGTTCGACGGCGGGTAACAACCCGATCGTCGAGGAGACCTGTTCCGACGTCGCCCGGATGCAGTGGACCTTCAACCAGGTCTCCGGACCTGACCCCACCCCGAGCCCGACGCCCACCGGGCGGGTCTGGTCGAACAACGCGGACGGGTTCGCGTCCACCAGCGGCATGGGCGACGCCACGACGACCGGCGGCGCGGCCGGGGCCACCGTCACCGTCACGACGTACGCCGACCTCGTGAGGTACGCCACCGCCGCCGCCCCCTACGTGATCAGGGTCAACGGCGTGATCACCGTCACCCCGTACGGCACCGAGCTCAAGGTGGCCTCCAACAAGACGATCATCGGCGTCGGGACCAGGGGGCACATCGTCAACGGCGGGTTCTTCCTCGGCGTGGGTGTGCACAACGTGATCATCCGCAACCTGACGATCCGCGACACCCGGATGGCGTCCGACGACCCCGACGACAAGGACTTCGACTACGACGGCATCCAGATGGACACCGCGCACCACATCTGGATCGACCACAACACGATCACGCGGATGAACGACGGTCTCATCGACAGCCGCAAGGACACCAGCTATCTGACCGTGTCCTGGAACGTGCTGTCGGAGAACAACAAGTCCTTCGGCATCGGCTGGACCGAGAACGTGACCTCGCGCATGACGATCCACCACAACTGGATCCACCACAACAACCAGCGCAACCCCAGCACCGACAACGTCGCCTACGCCCACCTCTACAACAACCACCTGCAGAACATCACCGGCTACGGCAACTACGCGCGCGGCGCCACCAAGATGGTGATCGAGAACAGCTACTACGACACCGTCAAGGACCCGTACTACCCCGACGCCGCGGCCCAGCTCCGCCAGAGCGGCAGCGTCGTGGTCAACTCCACCGGACGGCGGGAGACGAGCGGGTCGGCCTTCACCCCGAGCTCGTTCTACTCGTACACGCTCGACCCCGCCGCGCAGGTCCCCGCGCTGCTGCGCACCTACGCGGGGCCGCAGGCCGACATCGGCACGTGACCGGCGCCTCGGGCCGGCCGTGGGAGCGCAGGGCCGGCCCGAGCGCGTCACGCCGAGTTCTCGCGCGGGACCACGGCGGGTTCCGCGAAGGCTTCCCCACCCCCAGGAAAGGACGCGTCATGCGCCAGGGAGCACCCTCTCCGTCCCGCGTACCGAGATCCCGCCCGATGAGATCCCGTACGCCGAGGATCGGTCTCGCCGGTGTGGTCGCGGTCGTCCTCGCGGTGCCCGCCGTCGTCGCCGTCATGGCCGGGCCCGGCATGGCCGCCGCCGTGCCGGTCGCGGACGGTGTGTACACGCTGGCGTCGGGTTCCAGTGGTAAGTGTGTCGATGTGGCCGGTGCTTCGGCTGACAACGGTGCGTTGCTGGTGCAGGTCGCCTGTAACAGTGGTGCGGCCGATCAGCGGTGGAAGGCCGTCGCCCAGGGGGGTGGGTTCAATCTGGTCAACGGCAACAGTGGCCGGTGCATTGACGTGCCCGACTCTTCGACGGTTTCGGGGACGCGGTTGCAGCAGTGGGGGTGTGGGGACGGGAGCAAGCCGCAGCAGCAGTGGACCTTCACCGCTTCGGCCGCCGCTTCCGGTAAGTATCTGGTCAGGAGTGTGGTCTCGGGGTTGTGCGTCTCCAACAAGGAGGGTTCCACGGCGGGTAACAACCCGATCGTCGAGGAGACCTGTTCCGACGTCGCCCGGATGCAGTGGACCTTCAACCAGATCTCCGGACCTAACCCCACTCCCACCCCCACCACGGGGACCCCGACGGTGGCGTCCGACGGCACCGGCCGCTACCGGACCGTGCAGGCCGCGATCGACGCGGTGCCCTCGGACAACGGCGGCCGGGTGGTCATCACGATCAAGCCGGGCACCTACCGGGAGATCGTCACCGTCGACAAGCCGTACGTGACCCTCCAGGGGCTGGGCTCCGCGCCGTCGAACACGCTCATCGTCAACAACCGGTCTGCGTACACCAGCGGCACCTCCGGCAGCTACACCGCCCTGATCTCGGCCCGCGACGTCACCGCCACCAACCTGACCTTCTCCAACGACCTCGACGAGAGCACCGTCCCCAGCGGCCACCAGGCCGTCGCGCTCCGGCTGGACGGCGACCGCACCACCATGACGAACGTCCGCGTGCTCGGCGACCAGGACACGCTCCTGGTCAACGACTCGGCCCGCGCGTACGTCAGGAACTCCTACGTCGAGGGGACCGTCGACTTCGTCTTCGGCGGCGGCACCATCGTCTTCCACGGCTGCGACATCCACGAGAAGCGCAGCACCGGCGGCCCCATCACCGCGGCCAGCACCCCGGCGAACAAGACGTACGGCTACCTGTTCTACAGGTCGCGTATCACCGGCGCCGCCAGTGGCAACACCTCGCTGGGACGGCCGTGGCGGCCCGACGCGCAGGTGCTGTACCGGGAGTCGACGCTGAGCGCGACGATCGCGACCTCGCAGCCCTGGACGAACATGTCGAGCAACACGTGGCAGAACGCCCGTTTCCTGGAATACCGCAACACCGGGGCCGGCGCGACCGTCAACTCCAACCGGCCGCAGCTCAGCGACTCCCAGGCCGCGAACTACACGCCGCAGAGGTACCTGGCTGGCTCGGACGGCTGGAACCCCGTCGGATGACCGGAGCCCCGCCGGATGGCCGGAATCCCGCCGGATAACCGGCGGGACGCCGTCACAGCCCGGCGCCGGGGGCGGCGTGCTCCACGCGTTTTCTTTACTCCCGTGCTCCCCGAGTCCTATGCGCTCCCCGTGCTCTGCGCGCGCTCCGCGAGCGTGCGCCGGTAGTGCTCGGCGATCTCGTCGCTGGTGGTCAGCCAGATGTCCGGTCGGGCCGCGAGGTATTCCAGGGCCTCGTCCAGATACCTGGCCCGGAACGGCTGGCCGATCACGAACGGGTGCAGGGCCAGCGCCATCACCCGGCCGCTGTGCTCGGAGTCGGCGTGCAGCTGCTCGTACTGGTCCTTGACGATCCGGACGAACTCCGGCCCGCTGGTGCCCTTGCCGAACAGGAGGAGATCGTTGAGTTCGACCGAGTAGGGGACGCTGAGCATCCCGGGCACGTTCAGCTCGTAGGGCTGGTCGTCGTTGGTCCAGTCGAGCACGTAGCCCAGGCCGAGTTCGGCGAGCAGCGCCGGGGTGTCGAACGTCTCGGTCAGCCCCGGTCCCATCCAGCCGCGCGGCCGCCGTCCGGTGGCGGCGGCGATGGTGCCGACGACGTCGGTGAGGAATCGGCGCTCCTCGTCGCGGGTCATGCCGGCCTGGAGGATCGAGTTGGTCCGCCCGTGCGCGAGCCAGGCCCAGTCCCGTTCCAGGCCCGCCCTGATGATCTGGGGGTAGCGGTCGGCGACCGCGGAGTTCAGCAACACGCTCGCCCGGACGCCGTGCCGGTCCAGGCTCTCGATCGTGCGCCAGACGCCGACGCGGGGCCCGTAGTCGCGCCAGCCGTAGTTGAGCGCGTCGGGGACCAGGTCGGCCGTGCCGGGCCAGATGCTGGTGGACGGGCGATCGACGAGGAAGTGCTCGACGTTGAGCCCGATGTAGACGGCGACCCTGGCGCCGCCGGGCCAGGTGATCGGTGGACGCTCGGTGATGGGGCTGTAAGGGAAGAGCTCGTTCTCCGCTGTCTTCGTCATGCCGACACGGTAGAAGTTAACATCAGTGTCAGGTTCAAGTGCCGGACGTACAGGAGATCGGATGCGGATCGGTGAGCTCGCGCGGCGCACCGGGGTGAGCGAGCGGTCGCTGCGCTACTACGAGCAGCAGGGGTTGCTGACCGCCTCCCGCACGCCCGGCGGCCAGCGCGACTATCCCGAGCAGGCGGTCGACCGGGTCGTCCGCATCCAGGAGCTGTTCGCCGCCGGCCTGCACAGCAGGAGGATCGCGCGGCTGCTGCCGTGCATGCGGGACGCGGACGGCGGCCCGTCCGAGATCGCCACGCCCCTGCTGGTCACCGAGCTCGCCGCCGAACGGGACCGCATCGACCGGATGATCGCCCAGCTGGCCAACTCCCGTGCCGTGCTCGACGATGTGATCGACACGGCATCGGAACGCCACCCCTGATCATCGGGCCGAGCCCGCCCCCGCCCCGCCCCGACGGAAACCGCGCGGGAGCCGGGCAGGGAGCGGGCGGAAACCGTGTGGAAGCCGCACGGACACCTGGTGAGAACCGTACGAGCACCTGGTGGGAACCGTACGAGCATCGGGCGCGCGGGGCGCGGAGTCCTCAGCGGTCGACGTTCGCCGAGGCGATCGGGCGGCCGTCGCCGATCACGACACCCGCGACGGCGTGTTCCCGAAGGGCAGCACCGGGCCGACGGAGCCGGAGACCGTCTGACGGCAGGAGACGGCTTCCCCGCCGGAGTCCGGTATCTCGGGCACCGGCCCCGCCGTGGGAGCCGGTGCTGCGGGCGCCGGTTTGACGTAGGTCCCGTTGCGGCGGGCCAGCAGTTCCTCCAGGAGGGCGTCCCACTTGGCGCCGACGGACGCCACGTCGTAGGTGGCGGCGGTCGCCAGGGCGCCCCTGGCCAGCCGGCGACGCAGCTCCTCGTCCTCGATGACGCGGATGAGGGCGGCGGCGAGGTTGGCGTTGGTGCGCGGCTTGACCAGCAGCCCGTCGACCTCGTCGGTGATCATCTCCTTGGGACCGTGCGGGCTGTTGAAGCTGACGATCGCCAGCCCCTTCCCCATCGCCTCCAGGATCGTCATGGGGAAGCCCTCGTGGCGGGAGCTGAGCACGAAGACCGAGGCCTTCTCCAGCTCGGCGCCGACGTCGGCGGTGGGGCCCGGCAGCTCGACCCTGTCCCGCAGCCCCGCCTCGGCGACCTGGGCGCGCAGGTTGTCCTCCTGCGGCCCCGCGCCGAAGACGCGCAGGGTCCAGCCGGGATGGGCGGCGGCCACGGTCTCCCACGCGGTGATCAGCCGGTGGAAGCCCTTGAGCCTGGTCATGCGGCCGACGGCGACCACGACCTTGTCCTCCAGCCTGGAGGGCTCGCCGTCCATGGGCGGCACGGCGTTGGGGATCCTGGCCAGCTTCCCGGGCTTGCGCCGCAGCGTCGCGCGGTAGTCGCGCATGTCGGCCTTGGTGAGGGTGACCAGCGCGTCGAGCTTGCGGTAGCGGCGCTTGACGACCTCCTGCACCTCCTGCGGCTGTCCCCGCAGGGCCACGTGCTCCTGGCCGATGGTGATGACGCCCGGCGGGGCCAGCTGGGCGAGGGCCAGGTTGAGTCCGGGCCTGGTGGCGATGACGACGCCGGTGTCGACCGAGCGGATCCAGCGGGCCAGCTGAAGGTCGGTCCACACGTTGAAGCGGTGGTAGGCGGCCTCCTGCGGCGGGATGAGCCTGCTCGGCATCTTCGAGAGCCGGCCGCGCAGGCCGGTCCGCGGGACCAGCCTGTCGTCGAGGAAGCGGAACCTCACCCTCGGGTCGACGGGGAAGAACGGCTCCTCCGCCTCCTTGAGGATGGAGACGATCTCCACGTCATGGCCGGTCGAGGCCAGGTAACCCGCCAGGTTGAAGACCGTCCTGATGGTGCCGCCCATGCCGTACGCGTGCAGGATCAGGATCCTGATCTCGTGCGTGGACGGGGGCGGCGCGGTCCGTGCGCGCCTTCGGTTCATCGCCTCGAACAGCCGGTAGACGGCCTTCTTGCCCTTGCCTGCCAGTGCGCGCACCGTGAAGGGTCCCCTTCTCGCCTGCCTCCGGGCTCATGCGCCTGTCTGTCCCCGTGGCGCACTCCCCGCTTCGACCCTATAGACGCGGCAATGCCATGGAAGGTTGTAGAAGATGCACAAATGTAAGCAGGTCCCAGGTCAGGTGCGCCCGCCGCACCGTGGGCGACGGCTCCGGCGGTCCGCCACGCCGCCAGGACATGATCCTCCCGACGGCCGGACCAGGCTCCGTACGAGCCGTTCCGGCGCCGGCGAATCCGATGGCGTGCGAGGCGTTCATGGCCGGACCGGGCTCCATATGAGCCGTTCTGGCCGGGAGCGCGAGCGGCGACCTAGTGTGGAGCCGTGCAGGGACTACTGCTGAGGCTGTCGGCGCTCGACTCCGACGCGGAGAGCGCCGTCCGCGTCATCGCCTACTTCGACGTGCTGGTCCGGAACCACGCCGGCGTCCCGGTGCTGCTCCAGGCCACCGCGCGCCTGGCACAGTGCCCGGTCGGGCTCGTCGACGCGGTCACCGGCAGGCGGACGCGGGTCGTTCCCGGCGGGGCGCCCGAGCCGTGCGAGGAGCCTCCCGGCTCGGCGGTCCACCGCCGCCTCGGCTCGGAGCTCGGCGCCGTGTGGATGGAACGCGAAGGGACGGCGCACGGCCTCGACGAGATCGTCCTGGAGCGCTTCGCGGGCGCGGCGGAGGTCACCCTGGAGCGGGCCGCCGCCCAGGCCCAGGCCGGCGCCGACCCCGCCCTGGTGGAGCTGGTCCTGTCGGCCGACGCCGGCGAGGCCGAGCGGGCACGCGCCCTGCGGCTGCTCGGCTTCGCCCCCGCCGCCCTCCTCCAGGTGCTCGCGGTGCTCGCCGACGACGATCGGGAGGGCCGTGACGGGGCCGCGGTGGCGGCCTGGTTACGGGTCACCGATCGTCACGTCCGGGCCGCCCGGCTGGGCGACACCGTGGCGTTGCTGGCCGGCCCGGCGATCGACGGGCCCGGCGAGCTACCGGGCATACCGGAGACCTGGCGCGTCGGCATCGGGCCGGAGACGCGCGGAGCCGGGGCCGCCGAATCCTGGTCGGCGGCCCGCACCGCCCTGCGCTTCACCGGCCCGCACCGGGCGGACCGGGTGGTCGACTGGGCCGGTCTCGGTGCCCTGGCCCTGTTCGCCACTCACGTGCCGGACGAGGAGATCGCCGCCCTGCCCGACGTGCGGGCCGTCGAGGAGCTCGCACGCCGGCCGTACGGCACCGAGGCGCTGGAGGCGGTCCGCGCGCTGTGCGCCGAGGGCACGGTCCGCAGGGCCGCCGTCGCCGTGCACCTGCACCACAGCTCGCTGGCCGCGCGGATCGCGCGGGCGGAGGCTGTTCTCGGCTTCTCTCTCGCCGACTCCGCGGGCCGGCTCAGGGCGCACCTGGCCATGCGGCTGGTGCGGCTGGTGCGCCCGAGTCCCGCCGTCAGCGAAACAGGGCCCGGCGCAGCGCGACCACCCGCTCGGCGGAGGCCCGGCGGCTGATCTCCGCCTCGGGGATCATCCCGTCGAAGCCGTGGAAGGCCCCCGGGTAGAGGTGGAACTCGGTGGAGACGCCCGCCCGCACCAGCCGCAGGGCGTAGTCGAAGCACTCGTCCCTGAAGACCTCCAGCTCGCCGACGTCGATGTACGCCGGGGGCAGGCCCGACAGGTCGTCCGCCCTGGCCGGGGCCGCGTACGGGGAGACGTCGTCGCCGCCCGCCCGCTCACCCAGCAGCGCCTTCCAGCCCAGCAGGTTCGCCCCCCGGTTCCACACGACCGCCTCGACGAACTCGCGGCTGGAGGGGGTGGTGTTGCGGTCGTCCAGCATCGGGCAGATCAGGAGCTGGAACGCGAGGGCCGGGCCGCCGCGGTCGCGCGCCAGCAGCACGGTTCCCGCGGCGAGCCCGCCGCCCGCGCTGATCCCGCCCACCGCGATGCGATCCGGGTCGATGCCCAGCTCGGCCGCGTTCTTGGCGGTCCAGACCAGGCCCGCGTAGCAGTCCTCGACCGGCGCCGGGTCCGGGTGCTCCGGGGCGAGGCGGTAGTTGACCGAGACGACCACGCATCCCAGCTCGGCGGCGTACACGTTGAGGCGCGAGTCCTCCATGTCGACGTCGCCGATGATCATTCCGCCGCCGTGGATCCAGTACAGGCCGGGGACGGCGCCCTCCTGCCCGACCGGGCGGTAGATCCGCAGCCGGATGTCGGGATCGCCGTCGGGGCCGGGGACCGTCCGGTCCTCGATCGTGACCCGCTCGTCCGGCGCGATCGGGTCCATCGCCGCCCGCGCCGCGTCCATCTGGAGGCGTACGTCGGGCAGATCCTCCAGCCGCAGGGAGCTGAAGTCCGCGACGGGCAGGGGGTTCGCCTCCAGGACGGCGGCCAGCCCGGGATCGATATTCGGATGAAGTGCCATGTCACTCACCTAATCAGAAGAGAGGGACGCCGGTTCGCGCGATCGGCTCTTTCCATCGATCATGCGTGAGCCCACGCCGCCTCACAACCGCAAGGTGGCCGCGATGAGGGACCCGCCACCCGCCAACCGGCGGGCAACCGGACGGCGGGCGGGGACCGGTGACCCCGCGTCGATCGTACGGACTCCCGTGACTGCTCCGGCCGTCCCGGCCCCGTGGCGGGAAAGTGGTCGGCTCGCCTCGGGCCGGGCCGGTATGGCCACGGCCGGTGAATTCCGTACCGGCCTAGAGAAAACACAGCCGACGAAAAGGAGGATAAAAACCATTGGCATCGGAGGGTGCCTTTGCCCTTCAATGGAGAAAAGCCGGAGCGACCGCTCCGCACTCGGAGAGGAACGACAGTGAAGCACGGAGCATCATCGGTGTGGCGGGGAGGGCTTGAGACGTTCCCACTGCTCAGTGGCGGTGCCCCGGTCCCCGGGTGGCCAGGTGGATGACCCTCGCGAGGGAAACCACCGAGCCGCCAGAGACACCGGTCCAGGCGGCTTCTTCGTTTTCCGGTGTCGGGGGATAACCGCTTTGACCACCGTGCGCGGGAGGCCGTTCCCGCTCTCGACAAATTCACAGCGCAGCACATGTTGAACGCGAATCCGTTCACGCCCTCTCCCTGAAGGGCGCGAAAGGATTCACCCCCGGGAGATCCCGGGAGACACGCCGCAGAGGCCGAATCGGTAAGGCAGCCGGCTTCCACCCGGCAGGACGGGGTTCGAACCCCCGCTGCGGCTCTGCCCTCGCGGGAGCGGGGCATGGGACTGGGACTAGGCGAGGGGAGTGGCGACCCCCGCCCGGTCGGCAGGACCGCGGCGCGTCCGGTTCGGCCCACGCCAACCGGTCCGGACGCGTGACGGGACGTAGCTCAGCAGGAAGAGCATCCGGCCAGGGACCGGAAGGCCGCAGGTTCGAGCCCTGCCGTTCCGACGACACGAGCGACACCACGACACGAGCGACACAGGCACCACGAACAACACAGCGCCACAAGCAGTACGAGCAGCACAGCGACACGAGCAGTACAAACAGTACGAGTAGCGCGGCGACGCGAACGACACAACGACATGAGCAGCACGAGCAGCATGAGTAGCACGAGCAGTACAGCGACATCGTGACACCGGCGTGCCCGCAGGGGCGCGCCCGGCCGCTCTGGCCCAACGGCAGAGGCACCAGGTTCAGGACCTGGGTGATCAGGGTTCGAATCCCTGGGGCGGCACGCGACACGGCGATGAGCCGGAACCCGGACACCTGGGACCCGGACACCTGGGTCCCGGACGTCTGGGACCGGAGGCCGAGCCCGGACGTTCGGGCTCCGGACATCCGGGCTCGGCCCCCCCGAGGGCGGAGGCCCTGGCCATCCGGGAACCCCGGGCCCCGCTCACCGCCACCGGACAGGTACCACTCGCTTCGGCCGCCCGCCGGGCACTACTCGTCGTGGGGCCAGGGCAGCAGGAGGGGTTCGGCGGGGAGGTCACCGGCGAGGAAGCCGGTCAGCAGGGTCCCCAGGTCGAGGGGGAAGACCGTCTCGTGGGTGGTCAGGAGGTCGTTCCGGGTCCACCAGCGGTGTGCCGAGATCACCGAGCGCTCCAGCTCCTCCTGTCCCGACGCGTCGACCGTGTGGTCGTCGACGCGTAGGAAGAAGAACGAGTCGACCGCGGCGACCCGGACGTCGCCGAACCAGACGAGGCCGGAGGAGCGGGCCACGACGGAACCCAGGCGTTCTTCCGTGACATCCAGCCCCGTCTCCTCGCGCAGCTCACGGGCCGCCGCGGCGACCAGCGTCTCGCCGTCGTGCACCCCGCCGCCCGGCGTGATCCAGTAGTGCTCGGCGGGCCAGTGCGCGGGCGCCGGATACCGGAACAGCAGGAGACGGTCGGCGGCGTCGACCAGCAGGATCCGGGCACTGGGACGTGAGATGGGGGCGGTCACGTCCCCGATCGTAGAAGGAGAAGAGGTCACCCCGCCTCGCGGCCGGCCCCCGCGCACCGGCTCTCAGCGGGAGAGGCGCCGCGAGGTCTCCGTGACCAGCCGCTGCACGACCGGTGCGAGCTCGGGCCGGTCCTGCAGCATGCCCTCCAGGCGCACCCGCCAGGCCGCGGTCTCGGCGAGCCAGGCGTTCTCGCGCTGCAGCCGCAGGCGCGTCTCGGAAAGTCTCGTCTGGTGCGCGGCACCGAGAGAACGCCCGACCGCGTCACTCAGCCACCAGTAGACGTTGTCCTCGGCGGCGTTGACGAAGGTGCGCGCGCCTTCCCAGGCCACGCGCGGGTGGTGAACGACGGTCATGGCCGGACCGTACGCCCGCCTCCCGCGGTCCCGCAAGACCTCGTTCGTCCCCGCGGCGACTCGCTCAAGAAGTGCCCGACCGGCCCCCGGAACGGCGGGAACGGATTCATGGGTGATGATGGCCGGGTGGAGCGGCTACCGGTGATCGATGTCAATGCCCTGGTGCGGGGCGGGTCCCGCGCGGAACGCGAGCGGGTCGCCCGCGAGATCGAGCGGGCCTGCCGCGACACCGGGTTCTTCTACGTCTCCGGCCACGGGGTGCCGCCCTCGCTGCTCGACCGCCTCGACACCGCCGCCCGCCGCTTCTTCTCGCTGCCCCCCGAGGTGAAGGCGGAGATCTCCATGGAACGGGGCGGCCGTGCCTGGAGGGGGTTCTTCCCGGTGGGCGGCGAGCTCACCTCCGGCCGTCCCGACCTGAAGGAGGGCGTCTACTTCGGGGCCGAGCTGCCCGAGGACGACCCTCGCGCGCGGCTGCCGCTGCACGGCCGCAACCTGTTCCCGGCCCGGGTGCCCGAGCTGGGCGAGGCGGTCCTCGAATACCTCGACCGGCTCACCGAGCTCGGGCAGTCGGTCATGCGCGGCGTCGCGCTCAGCCTCGGGCTGGCGGAGGACTACTTCGCCACCGGCTACACCGCCGACCCCACCGTACTGTTCCGCATCTTCCACTATCCTCCGGCCCCGCCGGACGCCGACGGGTGGGGGGTGGGGGAGCACACCGACTACGGCCTGCTCACCCTGCTGGCCCAGGACCGCAACGGGGGACTCCAGGTGCACGCCGCCGGTGGCTGGGTGGAGGCGCCGCCGATCCCGGGCACCTTCGTGTGCAACATCGGCGACATGCTCGACCGGCTCACCGGCGGCTTCTACCGCTCGACGCCCCACCGGGTGCGCAACGTCAGCGGGAACGAGCGGCTGTCGTTCCCCTTCTTCTTCGACCCGGGCTGGGACGCGGAGGTGCCGCCGCTGCCCTCGCGGGAGGCCTCCGGCGGCGGCCGTGCCCGCTGGGACGGCCAGGACCTGCGCGCCTTCACCGGAACGTACGGGGACTATCTGCTGGCCAAGGTCTCCAAGGTCTTCCCGCGACTGCGGGAGGACGTGCTCTGACCCTCCCCACAGGAAACCGTCCCGCAGGAAACCGCCCTGCGGGAAACCTCACCGGAGAGAACCATCCCGATGGGAACCGCTCCGAAGGGAACCCTCCCGAAGGGGACCGCTCGCGAAGGACCGTTCCGTGAACGACCGCTCCGTGAAGGACCGCTCAGGACGAACCCGCGCCCGTCAGGCGCCCGACGGCTGCGGCGCGGGACGCATGATCGCGGTGGGGTCGTTGACGATCTGGTTGATCACCACGTTCGCGGCGCCCCGGGAGGCCGCGCCGAAGCCGTGGTCGGAGGCGACGAAACGGCAGCGGGCCGCGGGGCCCGCGACGACGAGGCGCTCCAGCTCCGCCTGCGCGAAGGGGAGCATCCAGTCGGCCAGAGTGGCGAAGTAACCGCCCACGACGATGACGCGCGGGTTGAAGAGGTTGACCAGTATCGAGCCGCCGAGCCCGAGCCAGCGACCGGCCTCCGCGACCGCGACCAGCGTCTGCTTGTCGCCGGCGGCGAGGTCGCGGGCGATCTCGGCCACCCGCTCCTCGGGGTCGGGCACCGGGCCGGAGCCCGGCCCGTACGCCCGCCCGGGGGTGGCCATGCGCACCAGCGCGGCCAGGCCGACCTTCGTCTCCCAGCAGCCGAAGCGCCCGCAGCCGCAGCGCCCGCCGCTCGGGTCGACCGGCAGGTGCCCGACCTCGCCGGAGAAACCGTCGGCGCCGCGCAGCAGCCTGCCGTCCACGATGATGCCGCCGCCCACGCCGACCTCGCCGGTGAGGTAGACCATGTCGGCCGTACCGGCCGCCACCCCGGAGGTGTACTCGGCGAGGGCGGCGAGGTTCGCGTCGTTGTCGACCGTCACCGGCACGCGCAGCGGGCCGAGGGCGGAGGAGAGCCGGGCGGCCAGCGGCACGTCGTGCCAGTCGAGGTTGGGGGCGAAGGCCACCACCCCGTGGTCGACGTCGACCAGGCCGGGGACCGCCACCCCGATGCCCGCCGGGTCGGCCCCGGCGCGCGTCATCTCCTCGATGGCCTCGCGGGCGGTCAGGCCGAGCTCGCGGAGCGAGCGGCTGGGGCCGCTGCCCGCCGCGTCGAAGCCCAGGCGGCGGTCGACCAGGACGTTGCCGCCGAGGTCGACGCCGTGCACGGCGATGTAGTCGACGTTGAGCTCCAGCCCGAGGGCGCCGATGTGCGCGCCGTGCAGCGCCACCGCGCGCCGGGGCCGGCCGACCGCGCCCGCGTGGTCGACGCCCACCTCCTGGACCAGCCGCCGGTCGAGGAGCTCGACCATGAGGTTGGAGACGGTGGCCCGGTGCAGGCCGGTGGCCTCGGCGATGTCGGAGCGGGAGGTGGACCCGTGCTCGCGCAGGTGGCGCAGGACCAGGGAGAGGTTCGTCCGGCGGAGCGAGGCGTGACCCGCGGCCTGGGGCGTGCCGCCCACCGTACGGGCCTGGTGCTGCTCCTGGATCACGCGGTCACCTGGCTTTTATTTGTCTCGGATAGAAATTAATTGGATTTGTAACACAGAGGTGTCCTGCCGCGCACCACGAGCCCGGTAACAACTCGATATCTGTCTCCCGTGTGACGTACACGTGTATAACGCGCGACCATGTTACAAAAACGTTACGCAGATCGAAACGTTTCGGACCTTGCGCCCACCTCGAAAGTGAGCATTTAATTCGGCCAGTCATGCAAATTAATTGAGGGGAGTGACGTGCACCGCAGCTGGACCGGCAGTCGCAACGGCAGTTCGACGAGCTCGAACAGGTCGGCCGGCACCCCCGCCGACCAGGCCACGGTGCGCCGTTCCAACCTGTCCCTGGTGCTGCGTCACGTCAGCGAGTACGGCCCCCGGTCCAGGTCGGTCGTCGCCATGGAGACCGGCCTGAACAAGACCACGGTCACCAGCCTCGTCAGCGAGCTGCAGGCCCGCGGCCTCCTCAAGGAGATCGGGCCGCAGCACGCGGGGGCCGTCGGGCGCCCCGGGCTCGCCCTCGCCCTGGACGGCGCCGGTGTCGGCGCCCTCGGCCTCGAGGTCAACGTCGACTACATCGCCGCCTTCGCCACCGACCTGGGCGGCCGGGTGCTGATCGACCGGCGGGTGAGCTTCGACGCCATGGGCCGCGACTCCGAGCGCTCCCTGACGGAGCTGGCCCGGGTGATCGGGGAGGCGATGGCCGAGCTCGACCTCCTGGAGGTCAGGATCGCCGGGATCACCGTGGCCGTCCCCGGCCTCGTCGACACCGCCACCGGCGTCGTGGACGTCGCCCCCAACCTCGGCTGGTACGGCGTCCCCGTGGCGGAGTGGCTCGTACGCGCCGGAGTGCCCCCGCACGTGCCGATCAGCGTGGACAACGACGCCAACCTGGCGGCCCTCGCCGAGTTCACCGGCGGCGTCGCCTCCGGCACGTCCGACCTCGTCTACCTCACCGGCGAGGTGGGCATCGGCGGCGGCGTGATCTCGGGCGGGCGCCTGCTGAGCGGCGCCGACGGGTTCGCGGGCGAGGTGGGCCACGTCATGGTCGACCCCTCCGGCGAGCGCTGCGGCTGCGGCCGGATCGGCTGCTGGGAGACGAAGGTCGGCCTGGCCGCGCTGGTCCGGATGGCCACCCCCGACCACGCCTACGGCCTGCACGACGGGGTGATGCGCGACCCGGAGGAGCGGCTGGCCGAGATCGAGCTGCGCTGGGCCGCGGGTGATCCCCGCGTCGACCTGGCGATCGGCGAGGTGGGCCGCTGGCTCGGGCGGGGCTCGGCCACGCTGGTCAACCTCTTCAACCCGCGCGTCATCGTCATCGGCGGCTACTTCGCCAAGCTCGCCGACCGGCTCATCCCGGTGGCGCAGGCGGAGCTGAAGCGGCTGGGCGTGGAGGGATCCGTCGCCCGCTGCGAGTTCGTCGCCTCCGATCTCGGCTTCGGCGCGGCCTCGCGCGGCGCCGCCGGGATCGTCACGGAGAGGGTGCTCTCCAACCCCACCGCCATCGACGTCCGCCTGGCGGCACCGGCGCCCGAGAGGGAGCGCGAATGAGACGCCACCTCCCGTGAGCAGCCGGTATCGCCCCCCAAGCATCCCGTCCGTCCGACCGGAAAACCGGATTCGTGACGCCGTCGTTCACGCCGACCTCGGCGGCGCCACGCTGGTGCTGTCCGGCCCGGTCGGACGGGCGGGATCCCTTTTGTCGCTAAAGTCCGTTTTGTCATAAAAATTCGTTCACAGAAGTTCGCAGCGAAATCCCATCGAGATTCTGTCGTAAAGATCCACGGAGGCCCCCCATGCCGGAGCCGTCAACCGACTCGGCACCCCTCCTCGTGATGCGAGGAATCGTCAAGCAGTTCCCCGGAGTGCGCGCCCTCGACGGCGTCGACCTGGAGGTCCGTGCGGGCGAGGTGCACTGTCTGCTCGGCCAGAACGGTGCCGGGAAGTCCACTTTGATCAAGACCCTGGCGGGCGCTCACCAGCCCGACGAGGGGACGATCACGCTGAACGGTGAGGAGGTGCGGCTGTCGAGCCCGATCACGGCGATCCGGCTCGGGATCTCCACGATGTACCAGGAGCTGGACCTGGTGGACGGGCTGAGTGTGGCCGAGAACGTGTTCTTGGGTCATGAGCCGTCGCGGATGGGGTTCGTGGGCCGCTCGGAGGCGGCGCGGGCGACGCGGGAGTTGCTGGCGCGGCTGGGGCACGCGGAGATCCGCCCGTCGGTGGAGGTGGGCCGGTTGTCGCCGGCGGCCAAGCAGGTGGTGAGCATGGCGCGGGCGTTGTCGCACGACACCCGGTTGATCATCATGGACGAGCCGTCGGCGGCGCTGGCCCATGACGAGGTGGGCAACCTGTTCCGGATCATCCGGGAGCTGACCGCGCAGGGGGTGGCGGTGGTCTACATCTCGCATCGGCTGGAGGAGATCCGCGAGATCGGGGACCGGGTCACGGTGCTCAAGGACGGCCGCACGGTCGCGGTCGGGTTGCCGGCCAAGGAGACGCCGACCTCGCAGGTGGTCTCGCTGATGACCGGCCGCAACGTCGAGTACGTCTTCCCCGAGCGATCTGCCCCCGGCACCCACGACGGCAGGGCGGAGGTGCTCCAGGTGCGTGACCTGAGCATTCCCGGCCGCGTCTCGGGCGTGTCGTTCTCGGTGCGGGCGGGGGAGATCGTGGGGCTGGCCGGTCTGGTCGGCTCGGGCCGCTCGGAGATCATCGAGGCGGTGTACGGGGCGCGGCGCTTCTCCGGCCAGGTGGTGCTGGAGGGCAAGACGGTGCGCCGGGGCGGTGGCACGACCGGTGCGGTGCGATTGGGTATGGGGCTGGCGCCCGAGGAGCGCAAGGCGCAGGCGTTGCTGCTGGATCAGAGTGTCTCGCGCAACATCAGCCTGGCGAGTTTGGGCCGGTATTCGCGGCTGGGCTGGATGGACCGGCGCCGTGAGGCGGCCGACGCGCGGGAGATGGTGCGGGCGCTGGACATCCGCCCCTCGGATCCGGAGCGGCCGATCAAGACGTTGTCGGGCGGTAACCAGCAGAAGGCGGTGCTGGCCCGGTGGTTGCTGAACAACCGCAAGCTGCTGTTGCTGGACGAGCCGACCCGCGGGGTGGATGTGGGGGCTCGGGCGGAGTTGTACGCGCTGGTGCGGCGGCTGGCCGATGAGGGGATCGGGGTGTTGCTGGTCTCCAGCGAGGTTCCCGAGGTGCTGGGGCTGGCCGATCGGGTGCTGGTCCTGCGCGAGGGCCGGGTCATTCGTGAGGCCGGCGCGGGTGAGCTGGACGAGCACGCCGTCCTCGACATGATCATGGAAGGAAGTCCGGTATGAGCGAGCCTCGGCTGCCGTCTGTGGACGAGCAGGTACGAGTTGAGAAGCAGGAGCGCAAGCCCGCCGCGGGGGTGGGACCGCTCGCCCGGCTGGGCGACGTCCCGCACCTCGGCCTGGTGGTCGCGCTGGTCCTGCTGGCGGCGGTGGGTCTGGTCACGGTGCCCGACACCTTCGCCACCGCCTCCAATATGGTGAGCATCCTGTCGCTGGCGGCGACCATCGGGGTGATCACCGTCGGCGCGACGTTCGTGATCATCGGTGGGGGTATCGACCTGTCGGTGGGTGCGATCATGGCGTTGGCGTCGGTGTGGGCGACCACGCTGGCCACCCAGTCCTACGGGCCGTTCGTGATGATCGTGTGCGCGGTGCTGGTGGGTACGGGTGCGGGTCTGGTCAACGGGTTGCTGATCTCGTACGGGCGGATGGTGCCGTTCATCGCCACTTTGGCGATGCTGGTGGCCGCCCGGGGTCTGGCGCAGCGGATGTCGGACCGGCGTACCCAGCTGGTGCAGCAGGGCAACGAGATGATCGTGGAGCTGTCGACCAGCCGGGTGCTGGGCATTCCGGTGCTGGTCTACATCTTCGCGCTGGTGGTGATCGCCGGGTGGGTGCTGTTGAACCGCACCACGTTTGGCCGTCGCACCTACGCGGTGGGTGGTAACCCGGAGGCGGCGCGGCTGGCGGGGATCGACGTGCGCCGGCACACCGTGATGTTGTACGCGCTGTCGGGGTTGTGCTGTGGCATCGCGGCGGTTTTGATCATGGCCAGGACCACGACGGGTTCCTCCACCCATGGGGATCTGTACGAGCTGGACGCGATCGCCGCGGTCATCATCGGCGGCACGTTGCTGACGGGTGGCCGGGGGTCGATCATCGGGTCGATCCTGGGTCTGCTGATCTTCACCGTGATCACGAACCTGTTCATCCTCAACGGGCTCAACACCAGCGACCAGCTGGTGGCCAAGGGCCTGATCATCGTGGTGGCCGTGCTGCTCCAGCGCCGCTCCCTGCGATCTCCTACCTGATCGTCATCCCTCACGTATTTCAAAGCACCATCTCAAGGAGAAACACATGTCCAACCCATTAGCTCGCAGGGGTTTCCTCGTCGGCGGCGCGGTCATCGGCGCCGGTGCGCTGGTCACGGCCTGCACGGGCAACGAGGCGGCGCCCGCGGCGACCGCGGCGGCCCCGGCTCCGGCTCCGGCCGCGACCGGTGGTAACGACGCCCCCGGCGACAAGGTCGTCATCGGGTTCTCCGCGCCCGCGGCCGACCACGGCTGGATCGCCGCGATCGCCAAGAACGCCGAGGCCGCGGCCAAGGAGTACTCCGACATCGAGTTCAAGCCGGTCGAGCCGACCAACGACATCAACGCGCAGATCTCCGCGGTGGAGTCGCTGATCGCGGCCAAGGTCGCCGCGCTGGTGATCCTGCCCAACGACGGCCAGCAGCTCAACCAGATCGCCCGCCAGGCCTCCGACGCCGGTATCCCGGTGATCAACCTGGACCGGGTCTTCCCCGACAAGCTGTCCTACCGCACCTGGATCGGCGGCGACAACTACGGCATGGGGGTTGCGGCCGGGCACTACATCGGCAAGAAGCTCAAGGACAAGGGCGTGGCCAGCCCGGTCATCCTGGAGATCCAGGGCATCGCGACCCTGCCGCTGACCCAGGACCGCAGCAAGGGGTTCGAGGACGCGCTGAAGACCTACGGCTTCAGCGTGACCGCCAAGCAGGACGCGCAGTTCACCGTCGAGTCCGGCACCAAGGTCGCGGCCAACCTGATGCAGGCGCACAAGAAGATCGACGCGATCTGGAACCACGACGACGACCAGGGCATCGGCGTGCTGGCCGCGATCAAGGAGGCCGG